>NZ_KE387152.1:199412-499412 GCF_000430505.1 Eisenibacter elegans DSM 3317
GAGAACTGTTTGGGGCGGTATTCACCAGACTGCTCACCGTCGCGGCGCTTTGGTCTGAAATTGCGCTCTCCTTTGTTGTCAAAGCTTTTGGAGAACTGCTTTTTTCCTTTCCCTTCAGAGGATTGTCTGCCCGAAGTATTGGCTTTAGCCGAACGGCTCGGACGTTTGCCTCCCCCTCGGTTCGGATTTTGTGTGCTCATAGAAAATCAAATTAGGGCACAAAGATACACCCTATTTTCGGGAAGGCCACTACTCCTGCGTACTTTCTTCGCTTTCAGGGGTTTGGCTTTGGGGATTTTCTTCACTGTCTGTTTGGCCAAAATCGCGGGGCATTGGGAGGTCATCAATGCTTTTGAGGCCGAAATGTTCCATAAACTTAGGGCCAGTACCATAGAGTAGGGGGCGGCCTACGGTTTCGGCCTTACCTTGGATGGTAATCAGCTCTTTTTCGAGTAGGCGTTGGATGCTGTAATCACAGTTGACCCCTCGGATTTGTTCTACCTCGGTTTTGGTAACGGGCTGTTTGTAGGCAATGATGGCCAAGGTTTCGAGCGCAGCCTTAGACAGGCGTTTTTGGGATTTGTGTTTGAGCAAAATCGCCACTACGGCCTGATAGTCCGATTTTGTCAAAAATTGATACCCTTCTGCTATAGGGTAAATCCTGAAAGCATAATCGCCACGTTCGTACTTATGTACCAGCCTATCAATGGCCTGTTGAACATCAGTAGTGGGGACTTCTGTGCCGAGCAGCTCGGAGATACAGGTTTGAATTTCCCCTAACTGTAATGGCTCATTGGCACAAAAAATAAGGGCTTCGATATGGCTTTGTAAAAAATCCACGAACGTAACGATTTTGTGTATGCTATTGATTTAAACACCCAGCGCTATTTGCGCGCCAGCTTGGCCTCGATAGAGTGTTGTGTATGAGGCACTAGGCGCAGGCGCTCTTTAGGAATCAGCTTTCCGGTATCAATACAGACCCCGTAAGTACCATTTTTGATACGTATTTGAGCGTGTTCGAGCTGGGTTACATATTTTTGTAGGCGAGCTGCCAGCTGATTGAGTTGTTCTTTTTCGGCAGTATCTGCGCCATCTTCTAGGGTTTTGCTATTGCCGCCGGTGGTATCATCCGTGCCTGAGTCATTACGTCGCGAGATACTATCCTTGATAAAGTCCAACTCCTTGCGCGCATCCATAAGCTTTTTGAGGATGATTTCTTCAAACTCCTTCAAGTCGGCTTCAGAGTACCTTAGATTATCTTGCTTTTCCATGATTTCTTGAGTATGAGATTTAGTGATGCTTAATACTGATTTTTTAGATACTTTGTTTTGCCAAAGGCTCATAGACTCAGGGTAGCCCAAGCCGCTGCAAAACTAATCATTCGTCGAAAAAACAAAAATTATTTGCAAAGCAAAAACCTCTTTGCCCTCAGTTTCGTAAGCATTCTTATACGCTTATGTGGTATATTCGTTTCGTGGTTTGCCTTTTTGTCGAGTTTTTGGTTATTTGCCTAACGGTTTAACCTTGTTTCTTCATTCATTATTAATACAACGTATAAAGCCCCACAGGGTTTGATAACGTACTTCTCTCGAAACGACTATGCAACTGAAAGTGATATATGAGCCGCCCTATTCGATTATCGAAATATATGGAGAGGTAGATGCCTCCTCTTCTATTCAACTAGATGAGCAAATGAAGGCGATGATGCAAGAAGAAATAGAGGCCTTGTTGGTAGATGGCACAAACATTCAGTATATCTCCTCGGCGGGTTTGGGAGTGTTTATGTCGTATATACAAGAAATGAAAGACCGAAACATCTTCTTTGCCATTTTCGGCTTGGATGAAAAAACACTCAACGTATTCGAAATCCTAGGGTTACACAAAGTAATGCCGCTCCCGCCTACTAAAGAATCAGCTAAAAAATTGAAAGAAGGATGATTCATACCTATAAAGTATCTTGCTTGAAGGATAACCTTCGTCTTATACGGGAGTTTGTCAATGTAGTATTACAAAACTTCCAGTTATCAGAACTAGAAACCAACCAGCTCGTCTTAGCCGTAGACGAGGTCTGCTCAAACCTTATCATCTACTCCCACCAATGTAACCCTAGCGTCCATATCGAAATCAATATCCGCCAAAGCCCTGATGGGCAGCTCGTCTTTGAGATTATTGATTATGATGGCGATAGTTTTGATTTTGCCCAATACCAAGAGCCTAACCTTGATAAAATCGTCAAGGAGCGCCGAAAAGGAGGTATGGGGCTGATGCTCGTCAACCGTATTATGGATACTGTAGAGGTCATTACGGGCAAACAATTCCATATGTGGCGGCTCTGTAAAAATATCGCCGCAGCTCCGCCCCAAGTTTAGACCCAAAAGCCCCAAAAAGTCGAAAAAATCCCGCGTGTCTTATGAGATAACGCGGGATTTTTGTAAATTTACAAGTTCGTAAAAACATAAAACATGAGTGAGTTAACAGCAAAGACAAGCCTTAGTGCCAATACTTATTCTGAAGACAGCATCCGCGCACTGGAAGGCCTTGAAGCCGTTCGTATGCGCCCCTCGATGTACATCGGCGATGTAGGAGCACGCGGCCTTCACCACCTGATTTGGGAGGTAGTCGATAACTCTATCGATGAAGCCTTGGGCGGGCACTGCGACCTCATCAAGGTTACTATCCACCCCAACAACGCTATTTCGGTAGAAGACAACGGGCGCGGAATCCCAACCGGGATGCACAGCCAGTTCAACAAGTCTGCCCTCGAAGTGGTGATGACCATCCTTCACGCAGGGGGTAAATTTGACAAAGACACCTACAAGGTATCCGGAGGCCTACACGGGGTAGGTGTATCTTGTGTGAATGCGCTCTCTAGCCTGCTCGTGGCTACTGTTCACCGCGAAGGCAAGGTATTCCAACAAAAATATAGCACCGGCAACCCTCAGGGAGCTGTAGAAGTAGTAGGCCAAAGCGACCGTACAGGAACTACGATTTATTTCGAGCCTGACGCGACCATCTTTGCCACTACCGAATACAAATACGAGACTGTTTCGAAACGCTTGCGCGAATTGTCCTACCTCAACAAGGGTATCCGCCTGACATTGACAGACTTGCGCGAGACTGATGAGCAAGGCCGGCACCTTTACGAAGAGTTTTTCTCTGAAGGAGGCCTCAAAGAGTTTGTAGAACACCTCGACTCTACCCGCCAGCCCCTGCTGCCAGCTCCGATACACGTAGAAAAAACCGACGGCGACATCCCCGTAGAAGTCGCCTTGATATACAACAACTCTTACAGCGAGAACGTCTTCTCGTATGTCAATAACATCAACACCCACGAAGGCGGCACCCACGTATCGGGCTTCCGCAGGGCGCTGACCCGTACACTCAAGAGCTATGCCGACAAAAGCGGGATGCTCGAAAAGGCCAAGGTCGAAATCACCGGCGATGACTTCCGCGAGGGTCTTACTGCCGTTATCTCTATCAAGGTAGCCGAACCTCAGTTTGAAGGCCAAACCAAGACCAAACTAGGCAATAGCGATGCTATCGGCGCGGTAGACAATGCCGTGAGCGAAATCTTGGGCTACTACCTAGAAGAAAACCCCCGTGAAGCCAAGCTCATCATCCAAAAGGTTATTCTAGCCGCCCAAGCCCGCCAAGCAGCCCGCAAAGCCCGCGAGATGGTACAGCGCAAAAATGTGATGGGCGGTACCTCCCTGCCCGGTAAGCTTGCCGACTGCTCCGACACCAACCCCGAACGATGCGAACTCTACCTTGTGGAAGGGGACTCAGCAGGTGGTAGTGCCAAGCAAGGTCGTGATCGCTCTTTCCAAGCCATCTTGCCCCTCAGAGGTAAAATCCTCAACGTAGAAAAAGCACAGGAGTACAAAATCTACGATAATGAGGAGATCAAGAACATGATTACGGCTATGGGCGTAACTTTTGGTACTGAAGAAGACAGCAAAGCGCTGAACTTGACCAAACTGCGCTACCACAAAATCATCATCATGACCGATGCCGACGTAGACGGTAGCCACATCCGAACGCTGATCCTGACCTTCTTCTTCCGCTATATGCGCGAATTGATAGAGCAGGGATACCTCTATGTGGCCTTGCCACCGCTCTACCTCGTCAAAAAAGGTAAAGAAGAACGCTATGCCTGGAGTGATGCGGAGCGTGATGCAATCATCCGAGAGATTGCGCCCGAAGGCAAAGAAGACAGCGTGGGCATCCAACGATACAAAGGTTTGGGTGAGATGAACCCCGAGCAACTTTGGGATACCACCATGAACCCCGATAACCGTAACCTCAAGCGCATTACCATCGAATCGGCAGCCAATGCCGACTATCTCTTCTCGATGTTGATGGGCGACGAAGTTCCCCCGCGTAGGGAGTTTATTGAAAAGAACGCCAAGTACGCCAATATCGATATCTAGGCGATGCTTTGATGAAAGGTATCACATCAACCATCCTGCAATTTGCCGGATGGTTTTTTTTGTGCCAATGTTTGTCCGAAGCTCTTGATTATCAATAGCCTATGCGAAGACGAGTTGTTGATGCGCCGCTTTGGTTTTAAGATGGAGTGAAAGCCCCTTTCAAAATAGGGGGAATGACATCCCACTGGACATTTCTGGAAAAGCAGCTCGGAACTCCAGCTCCGAGACAAGCTGAGGCCTCATTTGGGGATAAAATAAGACTTAGCCCACAGTTTTGACTATGGAAGTGAAAAATGCCCACTGGTGTAGAGGAATGATATGTCAAAAGCCCTTGAACATCGAGAAGGCCTAAGACAAAAACCTAGATTCCAGTATATTAGTGAGAAACTTTACACGACTTGTCAGTACATTGGCGGCTCATTCGCCAATTGACTACGTGTGCGGCGGCGATACTTAATGCGCCGGCACTCGAAAAAACTACTTCTCCATAAGGGTGGAGGTGTTCAAATACCCAAAGCCCCAACCCAATCAAGACAAAGCCCAAACCAGCCATCAAGAGGGCATTAAGGCGGTGATGAACCTTAATATAACTAGGCCATAAGACACTGACCGCCAGCACGGCGCTCAGCCCAAGCATCGAAGACTCGACCCACCAGTGATGCCCAATATACGCGGCTCCTACAGTAGAGAAAGTAAATATAAATGGGGTTGCGAGGCAATGAAGAGCGCACAAAAAAGAGGCAGCAAAGCCGGCAAAATCCCAGTGGAAGTCAAAAAAGTCTTTACGTATCATTTTGAGTGTACTTGCAATTTTGTTGCAAATAATAACAAGGCTTGTCTCAATAAAGTTGCAAATATACCAAAAACTCCCCCAAGGGTAGGGCTAGTCCGAAGGGATGGGACATACCATTACAATAACGAACATTTCGGTTTTTTCGTTGACGTACTCATTTTGCCCCTAGGGATATAACTTGCCCGCAAAGGATATGCAAAGGAGGAATTGCTTTGTGGATTTTCGGAAGTCTTTAAGCCATGTTGGAAAACCTCCGGTGGCTTGGTATACCACTGTATATTTCTACGAGGCGGCTCTTCGTTTTGCATCCAGATAGGACTTCTGATAGGCTGTTTGTGTAGGGTGAGCGCCGCCATAGCGCGGCGCTTGGGTATAGGTGTGTGAGGCGGCTATTGAGAGCTCCAGCCTCCGTCCATTGGCAGGGTAATACCAGTTGTTTCGGAAGAGTATTCGGAGGCAAAAAACAAGGCGGCCTGCCCCAAGCTTTCGAGATTGATAAACCGCTTGATTGCTTGTTTGTAGAGCATAATTTTCTCTACTACCTCTTGTTCGCTGAGCTTATGGGCCTTGGCTTGGTCTGCAATTTGTCCTTCTACCAAGGGTGTTTTGACATAACCCGGGGCAATGGCATTGCAGGTGATATTGAAGGGCGCTCCTTCCAAGCCCAGCACCTTGGTTAGGCCTGTTACCCCGTGTTTGGCTGCCACATAAGCCGATTTGTATTCGGAAGCACGAATACCGTGGGCAGAGGTGATATTGATGATACGGCCAAATTGGCGGGCTTTCATTCCCGGCCAAACAGCTTTAGTAGTGTGGAAAACGGAGTTGAGATTGACCCCAATAATAAGGTTCCAACGGTCTTCGGGGAACTCATCGATGGGCGCTACAAACTGCACGCCGGCATTGTTAATCAACACATCAATCCCATCGAAGGCCTCTTCAGCCTCTTTGACCATTGCCTGAATCTCCTCAGGCTTCAGCATATTGGCTCCTGCAAAGCGGGTTTTTACCCCAAACTCCTCAGCAACTTGGGCGGCAATTTCTGCACCATTCGACTCCAGACCATTAAACATAATATTATACCCTGCTTTGGCAAACACTTTGGCCAAGCCAAGGCCGATGCCGCTGGTGCTGCCAGTAATGATAGCGCTCTTGTTTCTGCTCATAGTTTTTTGGGAAATAGGTGATAAATGAGGTTTAAAGCTGCCTAAAAATAAGCATTTTTTGCCAAATGCTAGCGCTTCAAAGTGTGTGAGATTGAAGAGCAGCAACGAATAACAGCACAACCCAAGAAAAAGCGACAAATCTTACCAATAGAGCAATTAATTCAACGTGATTGGCCTATTTTTTAGCACATTCACTAGGCAAAGTCAATAATTTGCCTATTTTTGTAGGCAGGGTTCTTCAGCAGAGCCAATCACTAATCGCCTATTTCACTTCCTAACCCATATACTTATGACTGTAGTACCATCTCTACTCCTCAAGCAACTCTATACCCACGGCAGCCTCAAGAATACAGAGCAAGGCCTGTCTTTTTCTATCAAAAACCGCTTGAGCGATGCCACCCTTTCAGGCATTTTTAGTATCAAAATCAATGGGCAAGAAGTATCCCTACAAGATGTTAGTATAGATTTGCTTGACCGTGTGTTGCGTCCGGCAGACATCAACGCCCAAAACCCTGTAGATTTTCCATTACGCAAGACCTTTAATGTCTTGATTAAGGCTGAGGCCTTACCCGAAGGCAAACATAGTTTGGAAATAGGCTTTGAAGTAAGCCCTTTTGGTAAGCTGGAGTTACAGGTAGATGATTCTATCAAAAAAGAAGACCAAAACCGTATCAAAATACCTCGCGACGACAAGGACGACTACAGCCCGGAGGCTATCAAAGCCCGGCAAAAGTTTGTAGAGGAATTTGCCGGGGTCAAACTCCAACATATTCCCCAATATTCTTTTGACCCTCACACGACTCAGGGCAACTGTGAGCACTTTACCGGAGTAGCACAAGTGCCTCTAGGCTTCGCTGGACCGTTGCGTATCAATGGCGAACACGCTCAGGGTGATTTTTTGATTCCCTTGGCTACCTCCGAAGGTACGTTGGTAGCGTCTTATAACCGAGGCATACAGGTGCTCAACGCCAGCGGTGGGGCGAAGTGTACAGTCATTGGCGATGCAATGCAGCGTGCCCCAGTGTTTGTGTTTGAGGATGCACGCGGTGCGCGTGATTTTGCCAAGTGGGTACAGGCCAATTTCACCAAAATAGCCCAAGAAGCTGAGGCTACCTCTAGCGTAGCCAAACTTTCAGACATTGACACCTACTTATCCAATAAATTTGCCTTCTTACGCTTCAATTACACTACTGGCGACGCAGCAGGGCAGAATATGGTCGGCAGAGCCACATTTGCGGCTTGTAGCTGGATACTAGACCACTACGAAGGCCAGCGCATCGTCAACTTCTACTTAGAATCTAACTTTGCTACCGACAAAAAAGCCTCACAAATCAATGTGATGCGTACTCGTGGCAAAAGGGTAGTGGCAGAGGCCATCATCCCAAGGGATGTGTTGATTCAAAAAATGCGTGTAGAGCCAGAGAAACTGGCCTATCACGGACTTATCGCCAACGTAGGCGCTATTCTTTCTGGCGCCAACAACAACGGCCTACATTCGGCCAATGCCATTACGGCGATGTTTATCGCCACAGGTCAAGATGTGGCCAATGTGTCGGAGTCGTCAGCAGGGGTGATTTATTCGGAGCTTACCCCCGAAAGAGACCTCTACATCTCCATTACCATTCCTTCGCTTATTATCGCTACCCACGGTGGAGGTGTTGGCTTGGCCACACAGAATGAGTGTTTGCAAGTATTGGGCTGCACCGGCAGGGGCTCTGTCAATAAGTTGGCCGAAATCATTGCCGGAACAGTATTGGCCGGTGAAATCTCCTTGGCCTCGGCTATTTCTTCATCTGACTGGGTGTCGAGCCACGAAAAATACGGACGCAATCGCTAAATTATAGGCAAGGCTTTCTGGGCTTGATTGCTCAGAGAGCCTATTTCATAACACCCACAAAACAAGACATATTTATGAGTACAGCACCAAATCGAGTCCCTTTCACAAGCATCATGATTGTTTGGGGAGCACTTATGGCCTCACAGGTGGGGATAATTGCTTTTTTGCTTTTTGTAATGCCACCAGCTACCGATGGCTCAGGCAATGAAGCCCTACAAGGCACGCTAGACATAGCCGCTGCAGTTTATATCTTGATGTCGTTGCCCTTATCGGTGGCAGTATTTCGTAAACTCATCCGCAAAGCCGAAAACACCCCTGATATGGCCGGCAAACTGAGCGAATTTAGCAAGGCTACCATCCTCAAAGGAGCAATTCTGGAGGGAGGTACTATGCTGGGCATCGTATCTTGGTGGCTATCTGGCTCAGACTGGCTGCTAGGCTTTGTGGCTGCTGTTCTCCTACTGATGCTCTTACAATTTCCGACGCGCCGCCAAGCGGCAGCTCAGCTGGGTATATCCGAGGAGAAGATTCCTTAGCATTTGTAGGCTTTCGGCTTTTTTTCGTAATTTTGTAAGCCCGAACACTCCAAAATAAGGGGGGTATTTTATTGCTTCTATCTCATAACCCTCCTTATGGACGCGCACAAACATCAAAAAATCATTATTTTCTCTGCCCCCTCAGGCTCTGGCAAAACCACCATCGTACGCCACCTACTTACCCAATACCCCGATCGTTTGGGTTTTTCTATTTCGGCCTGTACCCGCAGCCAACGTCCCAACGAAATAGACGGCAAGGATTACTATTTTTTAACTCCGGAAGCTTTCAGAACCAAAATCCAAGAGGAGGCCTTTGTCGAATGGGAAGAGGTATACGAAAACTCTTTTTATGGAACACTCAAGGCCGAAGTAGAGCGCATTTGGGCGCAAGGCAAAGCGGTGTTGTTTGATGTGGATGTGAAAGGAGGGATTTCTCTCAAAAATTATTTTGGTGCACAAGCGCTCTCTATTTTTGTGAAAGTGCCTTCTGTGGAAGTGTTGGCTGCCCGCCTACAAGAGCGCAATACCGATTCTGCCGAAAGCCTACAAAAGCGCATCGATAAGTTTACGTACGAATTGGGGTTTGCAGATAATTTTGACAAAGTCATCATCAATGAACACCTTGATCAGATGCTGGAAGAGGTCAGTCAATTGGTGGTAGATTTCTTGAATCAATAGTAGCTTTAGCCTTAGGTATATACCCACAGGAAGTTGGTTAGGGCAATGTCTAGTGGGGGGGCAAGGTATGTGCTGAAAATCACTGAATATTGGGTATAATGATGCTTTTTGATGTGGATGAGCTAAAAATCAGCGCTGTTTACATTTTTTGACTATCTTTACCCACAGCATCATCTTGGTCTAACCCTACGGCTGTTATGAGTGAACCAATACTCAAAGCAATTATTCAGTTATTAGCCATTTCGGCTAGTGTAGACGGCACAGTAACGGAGTCGGAAAAGAAGGTAACCTATGACTTTATCAGCGAAAACCTTAATTATGACGACGTTCCCCGCTTTCAGCAGTTATTTGATGAATACGCCTCTATTGCCCTACAAACCCAGCTTCAGATTCATAATATCGCCAAAAAAATAAATCAAGAGCTAGACCAGAAACAGAAAGTAATTGTGTTGATGCACTTGCTGGAGCTGGTCAGTGCTGATGGAGGGATTCACGAAAGCGAAGAAGAACTGGTAGATGAGTTGGCACAAGAGTTTAACATAGACAGCCACGAATATAGCATCATCAAAGCCTTTGTTACTAATGATGATGTGGTCAACTTGGGGCTATCCAACATCTTGATAATCAGCGGCAAGGAATTACCTCAAGGATATAATCACCTTTTCCGCGAAGGCTTTGGTGATTTGGTAGCTGTTTTGCGCATCCCGAGTATGGAGATGTATTGGCTGAAATTTTTCCAGCAAGACCACCACAACACCTTCCTCAATGGCGTGGTGATGAAAGATCATCATATTTACAGTTTTTCAAATGGCGGCTCTATTCGTGGGGAGCATCTTTCGCCGGTGTATTACAGCGATGTAGTCGTAGCATTCCTCAAAGACGCGCAGTCCACCCAGCGCATTAGTTTTGAAGCCAAACACATCACCCTGACTTTCCCGGGAGGGGTCATCGGTCTGCGCGATATCAACATTGCCGAAGAGGGGGGGCGCTTGATAGGGCTGATGGGGGCAAGCGGCTCTGGCAAGTCTACCTTGCTCAATGTGCTCAATGGTACAGCTACCCCCGTCGAGGGGCAGGTATTGGTCAATGGGATTGACATCCACGACCCCGTAGACAAAGACCGTATCGAGGGGGTTATCGGGTATGTTCCTCAAGATGATTTGCTCATTGAGGAGCTGACTGTGTACCAAAACCTCTACTATGCAGCCAAGTTGTGTTTTGATAGCTATACAGCAGCCCAAATCGACGAGCGGGTCAATAAAATTCTCCAAAACTTGGGGCTGTTCCAAATCCGCCACCTTAAGGTGGGCAACCCCTTGCAAAAGACCATCAGCGGTGGGCAACGCAAGCGCCTCAACATAGGGCTGGAGCTATTGCGCGAGCCGGCACTGCTTTTTGTGGATGAGCCGACTTCGGGGCTTTCGTCCAATGACTCCGAAAACATCCTCGACCTGCTCAAAGAGCTTTCTCTAAAAGGAAAAATGGTCTTTGTGGTCATTCATCAGCCTTCTTCGGATATTTTTAAGATGTTTGATAAGCTGGTCATTCTGGATGTGGGCGGTTATCAGATTTATTATGGCGACCCTATCGAGGCCATCACCTATTTTCGCTCTAGGGCTGAGCTCATCAACAGCCACGCAGCGGCCTGTATGACCTGTGGCAATGTAAACCCAGAGCAGATTTTTAATATCATCGAAACCAAACTCATCGACGAGTATGGGCGCTATACTTCGGAGCGGAAGGTATCGCCGGCAGAGTGGCGGCGCTTGTTTGACGAACACATAGAGGTGCCCGAAGTCCACACAGCCACGCACTTACCACCTTCTTCTTTGGACATTCCGTCGCGGCTCAAGCAATTTTGGATTTTTGGCTTACGCGACCTGATGTCGAAGTTGGGCAATAGCCAATATATGAGTATCAGCTTGGGTGTAGCGCCCGCCTTGGCGCTGATTTTGGCCTACATTGTGCGCTATTATCACATAGACCACGACAGCGACACAGCCTCGGTGTATAGCTTCTACGAAAACCTCAACATCCCTGCGTATTTGTTTATGAGCATTATTGTAGCGCTCTTTGTGGGGCTGACTGTCAGTGCGGAGGAAATCATCCGAGATGCCAAAATTCGGCAGCGGGAGGCGTTCTTACACCTGAGCCGCACAAGCTACCTGTGCTCTAAGGTGGGGATTTTGTTTGGTTTTTCAGCGTTGCAGATGCTGATGTTTGTACTCATTGGCAACAGCATTCTCGAAATTAAGGCGATGGGTTTCCAATATTGGGCACTCTTGTTTTCTACGGCTTGTTTTGCCAATATGCTAGGTTTGAACATCTCGGCTTCGTTCAAATCTGTCGTAACGATTTACATTCTCATCCCGGTGATGCTCATTCCTCAGTTGATTTTGGGAGGTATTGTGGTGCGCTTCGATCATGTAAACCCACACTTGGGCTCCGATACCAAGGTGCCTTGGGTAAGTGAGTTGATGGTTTCGCGCTGGGCTTATGAGGCAATGATGGTTACTCAGTTCAAGGACAATCCTTTCCAGCGCAGGCTTTACCCATTAGACCAAACAATGGCCATGTCCGAATACAACAAGGTCTATTATGTACCCCGTTTGTTGACCAAGTTGGCCTACTGTCGTACATACTTCAGTCATAAAACCCCTGAAACAAGGGCTTCGGTGGCCAATGCCCTGCTCTTGCTCAACAATGAGGTCAATACCTCACAAGTACACGTGCCTCAATTGAGCTATCCGGGTAAGTTACCCATCGACACCACTACTTTTGACCTTCAGCAGGCCAAGCTGCTCGAAAAATATTTTGACGATTTACGCAAGCATTACATCCGCCAATACAACTGGGCTTCTGCGGAGCGAGACCGCCTCGTATCGGCCTTGGTACAGACCCCCGAAGACCGCGAGCGCTATCTGGCGCAGATGCGTAAGTACCACAACAAGAGTGTAGCCGAAATTGTACAAGACCTCAACGAAACCAATCATATTGCCGAGATAGATGGGCGGCTGGTACAGAAAATATACCCCATATTTCAGACACCAGCTCGTGAACTAGAGGACTTTCTGGCTTTTCGTACGCACTTCTTCGCGCCACAAAAGCATTTTGCAGGGCTGTATATCGATACCTTCTGGTTCAACCTCTTGGCTATCTGGACAATGACGGCGGTCTTGTATCTGGCCTTGTATTACAATGCCCTCCAAGCCTTATTAAGCTTGGTAGAGTTTGGAAAAAAAAGGCGATAACTTGTCAGCCCCAACCACGGAAGCACCAAAATTGGTAGGAAAACACCTTGGTTTCTGCGCTAGAGGCTTTGAAAAACCATTGATGCCAACCCTGTGTATAGCTGTTTTTGCTTATCTTTACTCCCATTGGTTGGCCTTTGATTTGTAATAGATATAGCGTCAGAAGCACCATAGCAGGGAGATTGATGCCCTAAGAATCAAGGGAGCACCAAGTATACCTTGGCACAAAAGCCGGAAACGCATACGCAATACAACAAGAGAGATAAATGAAAATACTACATACCGCAGACTGGCACTTAGACAAGCGGCTCTATGGTATTGCCAGGCTCGAAGAGCAAGCACAAGTGTTGGAAGAAATTATTATGATTGCCGATGCCGAAGAAGTTGATGTGGTCTTGGTCGCCGGCGATGTGTTTGATACTTTCAATCCGGGGAATGATGCTGTACGCTTGTTTTACAACACCCTCAAGCGTCTTACCCGCGAAGGACAAACGGCGGTAGTGGTGATTGCGGGCAATCATGACTCCCCCGAGCGCGTCGAAGTGGCTACTCAATTGGCCTATGAGTATGGGATTGTCTTGGCAGGATACCCCTTTACTACCCCTCCTTCATTTGACCTATCTACCGGTCTACGTACGCTCCGCCAAGACAGAGGTTTTCTTGAAATCCAACTCCCTGCCTACGACTACCCGCTGCGGCTGTTGCTCAGCCCTTACCCTAACGAAGCCCGGATACGCGAATACCTAGGCAACCAGATGCGCGAGCAAGTCTTGAATGAACGCATCGAAAATCACTGGTATGATTTGGCCGAGCGCTACTGTGATACTCAAGGGGTAAACCTGCTCGTAGCCCACCTCTTTATGGCTGAACGCGACAGCCCTGAGCCTGAGGAGGCCGAAGAAGAAGAAAACCCCATACGCTACTTGGGTGGCTCTCAGCTATTCTTTGCCGACCAAGTTCCTCCCCAAATCCAATATGCGGCCCTTGGGCATATCCACCGCACCCAGGTCTTGAGTTTCAGCCCTTGCCCTGTGGCCTATAGCGGCAGCTTGTTGCCTTATAGTTTTACCGACGACTCGCTGCTCAAACACGTCTATGTCGTAGAAGTAGCCCCCGGGCAGGCATTGCGTACTAAGAAAGATATCCGTGCTGTCTCTTATAAAGTGCCGCGCCCGCTGATGCGCTACCGTGCTGCTGGCGTAGCCAATGCGCTCGAATGGCTTCAGGTACACCAAGAGGCTTGGGTAGAGCTGACAATCTTGACCGACACTTACCTCACTGCCCAAGAGCGTCAAGCTTTGGCCGAAGCACACCCGCGCATCTTGAGCCTCATCCCCGAAATGCGCAACCTAGATAGCTGGGATATAGATAGCCGCCCTACTATTGACCTTAATCGCGATATCCGGTCTCTCTTTGCTGACTATTTTGAAAGCCGAAAAGGTACACGACCCAACGAAGAACTGCTGAAACTCTTTGAAGAAGTACTCGGACGAAGAGGATAGGTGATTGACGATTTGGGATTTTGATGATTGATGAACTTCAAGCCTTATACGCTATATTTTCCGCCTGATACTTTCTGCTTTATACCGCATACTTTACAAACCAAATGATTCCGCAAAAGCTCATTCTACAAGGCCTCTATTCTTATACCCAACTTACCGAAGTAGACTTTGCCTCGCTCAGTCAGGCGCGGCTATTTGGTATTTTTGGAGCAGTGGGAAGCGGCAAGTCTACATTGCTAGACGCAATCACATTGGCGCTTTTTGGTCAAGTAGACCGGATGACTAAAGCCAATATGGGGTATAACTTGATGAACCTCAAGTCCGACAGGCTCTATGTCTCCTTTGAGTTTATAGGCGGCAGAACATCGCAACGCTACAAGTTTGAGGTCAGCTACCGCCGCAATAGCCGCAACTTTGCCGATGTTACCAAGCAAGAGAGCACGCGCTACTGCTATGATGTAGAAAGCAAGAACTGGCTTCCGACTGATTTGGAAGCAGAGGATATTTTGGGCCTTTCGTATGAAAACTTCCGGCGAGTGATGATTATCCCACAAGGGAAGTTTCAGGAGTTTTTGCAAATCGGTCATACTGCCCGTACTCGGATGCTCAAAGAGCTTTTTGACCTCCATCGTTATGATTTGTATGATGAGGTAACGTCCCTTATCCAAGAGACAAAAGAAGCCATTGCCAAAAACGAAGGAGAGATGCAGGGGTTGCAAGAAGTAGACCTGCCGATGATGGAGAAAATTCAGGCCGAAATAGATAATCTGCAAGAAGAACAGCATATTACCCAAGACAAACTACAAAAGCTCCGTACGGAGTACGAACAGTGGCAACAAGCCCGCCAATGGGAGCAAGAGTACCGTCAAGCCAAGGCGACACTTGATGGGCTAGAGGCGCAGCGCTATCAGTGGGAAGCCCGCAAACAATCGCTGGAGCGCTACGAAATAGCCAAGACTCAACTGGCAGACCTGCTCGACACCGAAGCGCAATTGCAAGCGCAACTACAACAAACCCAAACCCAGCGCCAAACCCAAACCCAGGCGTTACAAACCTTAACCCAAAATCTTGCCCAACAACAAGCCGCCCTCCACGACGCTACCCAAGTCTATCAACAGCGCGACCTTTGGCGGATACAGCTAGAGGACTGGCAGCGAATCGTGGCCATACAACAAACCAAGACCGAAATCGCGGAGCAACAAGAGCGTCTTGCCAAAGGGCAGACCAAGCTACAGGCCAACCAACAACAACAAACACGATTGGCCGAAGAAGCTCAAAAGTTGGCGGCTCAATTGACCACCCAAAAACAAGGCTTGCTCGATGAGCAAATCCTGAGCGATTACCGGCGCTGGTTTGACCAGCAGCAACTCCTCGAAGAACAATGGCAACAATATCGGATTCAAAGCCAAAAACAAGGCCAACAGTATGCGCAGATTCAAGAAACGATTGAAGCTTGGGCAAATGCACATATCGCCCCGCTCAACAGCAGTCTACAACATACCCCCGATTCTTGGGAAGAGACGCTCGAAGCCGCCATACGGCAAACCCAACAAACACTCGAACAAGCTTCTCGACACCTAGAGCACCTCCGTGTGCAGGCAGGCCTGGTGGCCTATGCCGAAAGCCTACAACCGGGTCGCCCCTGTCCGCTTTGTGGCGCTACAGATCATCCACACCCAATGGATATTCGGGAGGAGTTTGGGCCTGTGGTTGAAGCACAGACAGCTGAGCGCGATAAACTCCAAGACAAGCACACTTACTTGCTCGAGCTACAAAAGGAACTACGCGAAAAACGGGCTATGTTGCGCGAAAAGCACTCGCTGCGGCAAGAAAACATTCGGCAAGAGGCTGCTGTGGAAGAGCGCCTCCGCACCCATGCAACGCAATTTCCCAAATACGGACAGTTTAGTTTACAAAACAAACAAGCCTTTGAACAGGCCGAACAACAACAACGACAACAGCGACAAGCCCTAGAGCAAATCCGACAAGCCCTCGAAGACAAACAGGCCGCCCAAAAAGCCGCACAGGAGGATGCCCAAAAGTTTCAGGATTTGTATAAAGAAATTGAAATCAAACTAGCCACACTACAAGGCCAACTAGCTGACAGGCTCGCCGCCATACAACAGCTTCACCAACCCGAACATCTCCAACATCCTGACCCCACACAGATGCAGGCCGAGCTAAACACCCGGCTACAACAGGCCGAACAGACGTATACCCGCCTGCAAACTGAAGTACAAAAACAACAACAAGCCGAAGCTCACCTCAAGGGGGTGCTCGAAAGCCTAGCGCAGGTCGAAGAGAAAGACCAACAAGCGCTTGCTAAAACGAGCGCCATCCTGCAAGATCGCCTCCAAATCCACCAGTTTGCTGATAAAGCTGCCGTGAGGGAGCTATTGGCACAAGCGCTCGATACGGCTCAAGAGCGAGCCGCCCTGCAGGCTTTTGAGGCTCAGCTAGCCCAAGCTGCCGAAAACCTACGCCAACGCAAGAGCAAGCTGGATACCCTGCCCTATGACCAACAAGCCGCCAAAAATACAGAAGACAGTCTCAAACGCACCGAAGAACGCCAAAGACACCTCATCGAGCAACTAGCCACCGCCAAACAGCGTCTCGAAAACGCACGCAAAGACTGGGAAATAAAACAGCGCCTCCAGACACAGCTCACAAAACTAGAAGAGCGCCGCACAAATCTCAACGACCTCAAAAAGCTCTTCACCGCTGAAGGGTTTGTCAATTATGTATCGACTACTTTTTTGCAGAATATCTGCGCCCTCGCCAACGAGCGCTTCAGCAAGCTCACCAAGCAGCAGCTACGCCTAGAATATTATTTTGACCCTGAAGACAATGCCAAGGGCGAAATCATCATCCGTGATATGCTCAACGAAGGCCGTACCCGCATTACCAACACCTTATCGGGTGGGCAGACCTTTCAGGCCTCGTTGTGTTTGGCGTTGGCCTTGGTCGATAGCATCCAAGAGAAGCTACAGAGCAATCAAAAGTTTTTCTTTATGGACGAAGGTTTCGGCTCTTTGGATGAGCAAGCCATCCAGACCGTGTTTGAGACCCTGCGTCAGCTCCAATACGAAAACCGTATCGTTGGCATCATTTCGCACGTAGAGCAGCTCAAACGCCAAATCCCGGTCTACTTAGATGTTACTCGCGATGCTGAAAACGGTAGCCTCTGCCACCCCAGTTGGTAATCTGCCAGTGGTAAAGATTGCCTCGGCTGCGAAATAGCACCCAAGGCAAGCGCCGGCTTTCGGGGGAATATATTCCAAAATACGAAAAAGCAGGGCACAAAAAACTCCCGACACAATGTGCGGGAGATTTTCACACTTAACACCTATGAATGTATAGGAATACAAATCCAATCAAAAAAGAAATTTATTGACCAGTACCAACAGCTTTGGTGGTGGTGCTTACCGTTACATTTAGGATAGCAGCACGGTTTTCGCGAAGACTTTTGCCTTGTATCATCACCGAATAAGTACCAGCAGGCACTTCAGCACCGGCAGTAATGATGACCTTGTATTGGTCGTCGCCTGTAGGCTCGAAGCTTACTTCAATTCCTTGTGGGAGTTTGTTGGTGCTTACCTCTACTTTGGCTTTTTGGTAAGACTTGCTTTTGCTGATGGTTAGATCTACTGTGCTGGTTTCACCTGCTTGGAGGCTTACATCAGTAGTGGAGAATACAAGTTGGAAGACGCCATCGGCGGCTACTACTACACTGGCTAGCGCTACAAGAGCTACTACAAATATGCTTGTGATTTTTTTCATGATTGTTTAAATGAGAAGAGTTGTTGTTTAAATCGGTAAACTTACTTTTTGACTAATTTGTTTGATTGGTCAAATGTTGAATCAACAAAAAGCACTCTAAAAGTGCTGCACCGCGTGAACCGTACTGAATGCTAAGTAGTTTGAAGATTTTGAGACCTTCCAAAAGCGCATTGTTTAGGAACAAATACGCTACTTAGCACCTTTAAAACAGCTCAAATTTAGACTGTAAATCTGACTATTTCAACAAACCGTTCAAAATTAATGAAACAATCCTTGTTATTTTATACTCTATCTCTGTAAAGTCTACTTTCCGTTGTTTTTTTTCTAAAGCTTGGGCCAAGGCCTTAGTCAAGAGAGCGTCTTTCAGGTCAGAGATATAGAGGCCAATCTCTTGGGTATCACAGGGGGTAAACTGCCCGGCGCGAATACCGGCGGAAAGCTGGAGGTGGTAAAGTCGTATTTCTTGGGCTTGTATTTCCTTGAAGCGCTCGCGCAAGAGCGCCCGTGTGTCAACCAAGATTTTGATAGAGATTTGGTGTGTGGTAACTACTTGGCGGAAATGCCCCAACGAGGCCTTTACATAATACATAATGGCCTGATAGGGGTCCTCTTGGCTGTTGGCTTCCATCCTAAACTCCGCAAAAGCAGCTTTCCATTGGCCATAAAAGGCATCCATAAACAGCTGTTCTTTGTTGGTGTAGTAGTAGTAGAGTGCCGATTTGGCCATACCGAGTGTGTCGGCTATCTCGTGCATGGTGGTTTTGCTGTAGCCAGCCTGACTGAAAAGGTCGCGGGCGGCTTCTAGAATCTGTTCTTTTTTAAGTTCGGTTTTGAGCATAGCATTGGTAATCAATCACAATCATCCTTGCCCTCGCAAGGCATACAAAGGTATTAAAATTAACAAAACAAGGGCATAAAGCCAAAAATCAAGTGTTTAAGCCAGCCCCAAGGCTTGTATAGCCGCTGATTTTTTCGTTATTTTAGGCGCTTCTTAGCGTTTGCCAGTGTTTTTGGGTGCTTGGGTCTAATTAGTTTGTATACGCAAGCAGAGCAGCCAAACACACCTTAGGCAAGCATTTACTACCCTACTGCCTTTCACTTCTATACTTCGCGCACCCTCATGAAACACCGTGAACGCATTCGGGCGGCCAAAAAGACCTCAGAACCTAGGGCCGGTTTTAAGTTCAAAACCAAACCTCAGAATACTTACCTACTTTTGGGGGCATTGGTGCTTATCTTTTTGGCTTTGGCCTACAGCTTTAGCCGGGGCAAATCTAGCACTACCGAAAATACGACCGAGGCTACAGAGGCCGCTGTTCCTGATAATGCCACAACGGCAGATAGCACCGAGAACGCGCTCACAACGGTCATCGATACCTCTTTTAAGGAAAAACAGATGCGCTTTCCTCGGGTCAGGGATGCTTTTCGAGCCAAACGCGCCAACTTGCTCAAGTTGCTAGAAGAAAAGGGCATCCTGACTTTTTCAATAGATATCTACCTGAGGGTCTTCAAACAAGAACAACTTGTAGAAGTATGGGTACGCGATCGCGCCGATGCCCAGTTTCAGCTACTCATCACCTATCCTTTTTGCGCTACTTCGGGTACGCTAGGCCCTAAAACTACCAAAGGAGATGAGCAAATACCCGAAGGTTTTTATATCATAGACCGCTTCAACCCATCCAGTAGCTTTCATCTTTCGCTGGGAATCAACTATCCTAATCGGGCTGACCAACTGCGGAGCGAAGAAGGTGCAGACCTAGGCGGGGATATTTTCCTCCTCGGAGGCTGTACTAGTGTGGGCAGCATTCCCCTTGGAGATGATAAAATCAAGGAGCTGTATGTGTTGGCTGTGGAGGCCAAATCTGACGGCCAGCCCAAAATCCCTATCACTATTTTCCCCGCCAAAATGGACAAGGAAAGCTATGAGAAGCTCCAAGAACAGGCCAAAGATAATGAGCTTTTGCAAACGCTGTGGGCTTCGCTCAAACAAGGTTATGATTACTTTGACCTCTGCCACGACCTGCCTCGTGTTACCATTACGCCAAAGGGTAAATATATCGTTCAAGAAAAATGTAAATAAGGGGGTATTCAATAAAATTACCCCATCAATCGACCCTGTGGGTGGCGCAGGCTCAATACCCTAATATGCTATAAACATTGTACCCTTCGGGATGTGGAATAGATACATCACTACTTGACCTTTTTTGGAAATGGGTAAGTTACTGGTTGAATGGTTCCTAACCTTATTGGCTTCGACACTACAACTTCCAGCGTTGGGGTAGTTGACTTGAGGATTGACAAGAATTAATTTTCTTGATTATCAAGGATTTCTGGTGTTACATATTTCCCAAACTAATTTTAACTGGGTATAAGTAGTTATGAATCTTTAGTTTTGAGTGCTTAGTTGATATACTGACTTGATTTTCAATATATTGTACAATGACTCAAACACAAGCTATTTTTGCATAGGTACTTAATAGACATCAACAAGCATTTAGGAATACCAAGCCCTAGAGACGCGAACTTTATTTTGCGCCTTCTTGCAGCATTGGCGTTTGGCTGCTTATATTTACCCTCAAACGATAACCTATGGCATTTTCTCTACAAAAATCACTACGCCGTTTGGCTTTGACCTTAATCGGTATTTTTTTACTCTTGCTTTTGGTAGCCAGTGTGGTGCTCTATGTATACAAAGAGTCTATTGCCAATCGTTTGGCCGATGAGTTGGAGCAGTACTTGTCCTCAGAGTTTTCGGTCGGTCGGGTTGATTTTTCGTTTTTTCGTACGCCTGCCCGATTGACATTGACTTTTCAGAACTTCAAGGTTTTGGGTGCACATCCACGCAACAAGCAGCTGCTACTCAGTGCCGAGCGGGTACATTTCACCCTACACATCACCAATGTATTACGGCGCAACTACCAAGTAGAGCGGCTCGAAGTCGAGAATGGCGACCTTTATCTGACCACCGACGCACGTGGAGCGGCTAATTTTGCTGATGCACTGCGCTGGCCTACCAACAAAGCTGGGGGGCAAGCAGCAAGCATTCAGGCCTTACAGCTCAAGAATGTGCATATCCGGTATCAAAATCGCCAACGCAACGAACAAATACACAGCTTGGTGGGGGCTGCCACCATCAGCCTAGGCCACAACAAGGCCGGCAAGATTGCGTACCGCATACAAGCAAGCACCCAAACACTCAGCGTCGAAGCTGCCAAACAAACCCTACTACAGTACGACCGTTTGGTCTGGGATATGGAAGGGACTCTAGACCTGAACAGTTTTCAGGTACTGCTGACCAAGGGGGAGGTCAGCTACAAGCAAAGTACCCTGGCCTACAGTGGCGTGTTGCGCTTTGCGCAACACGGGCGCACAGAGGTCAACCTTGTCTTCCAGTCTCCAAAAAGCGATTTACAGGCGCTCATTGCCTTGTTGCCGCTTGAATATTACGAACAACTGATCGACTATAAGGCCGAAGGCGAAGTGTATCTCAAAGGCGCAGCCAAGGGGATGTGGTCGGCGCAAAGTAGCCCTGCGATTAATTTTGAATTTGGCTGCGACAATGTAGTCATCCGCTCGCCCAATATCAATCAATCTATTCAGAATATGAGCTTTAAGGGGGTTTTTAGCAATGGCAGCGCTCAATCCTTGGCCACCACCTCGTTGCGTATCCAGCCCCTGACAGGCAGGCTCGACAACCGCAAGTTTAGCCTAGAGTTGTATGTGCTCAATTTTGCTGACCCTTTCTTGGAATTACAGCTGGATGCCGGGCTGAATATGGCCGCGTTGACAGAATTTTTTGCTTTCGACCATATCCGCCAAGCCGACGGCCTAGTTGGGCTGTCGCTTAGTCTCAATGGCCAACTCTCGCAATTGCGCAAAGCGCAAAACCCGCAAAATATCAATCTGAGCGGCAAAATAGACCTCAATAAGGTCAGCTTTCAGTGGAAAAACTACCCGGCTCCCTTCCGACAGTTGCAGGGCACGCTCACACTCGATAAAAATACGCTTCAGGTCGAAGGCCTGAGTGGTTTTATTGGGCGCTCTTCGTTGAATATCCGCCAACTCCAACTCATTGACCTGCCCGCATACCTGCTGGCTCAGCAGCCGCTGCGCTTCCGTGGGCAGCTCAAAGCAGGTTTGTTAGATTTTGAGGAATTGCTGCACAAGGAGAGCTTCAGCGCCAATGCAGACCTTACCAATCTCCAGTCGCATCCCTATCTTTTTGTATTGCCGCCTCGCTGGACAGGCAGCCTGCGTATAGAGGCCGATACCTTGCGGTTTGCAGGCTTTAGGGGGCAGGGCTTCAGCGCTGACCTAGCGCTGCGCGACCAAGTGCTGCGTTCTGGCAATGTATCGATGCGTCTTGCTGATGGGCCGGTGGGGGGCCTGTTTGTCCTCAACGCACAACAACCTCACTGGATACGCCTCGATAGCCGCTGGCAACTCAACGAAGTGCCGGCAGATCAACTCCTGAGGATGTTCAACAACTTCGGCCAACAAAGTATTCAATATACGCAGCTCCGTGGCCAGCTACAGGCCGATGTCCAGCTCTCGCTAGTGCTCGACAAATACCTCCGTATCCAATGGCCACAGGTCGTGGCCGATGCAGCGTTGCGGCTTCGTAATGGCCGATTTGTCAATTTTGACCCCATCCGCCGTATTGTCAACTCCCTTAGTACCAGAAAAATAAAACTCAATCCTGAGCTGCCTTTTCAGGAGCTGCGCCATATTCTCCAAATCCGAAATCAGACGATTTTTATTCCCGAGTTAGAGATTATTTCTCCCGAAGCCACACTTTCTATCTTGGGATATGCTACACCCGACTCCAAGATAGACTACCGCATCCGCCTCCCTATGCCCCAAGAACGCAGGGGAGCTTTTGCAGCACTCAGCCCTGAGGAGTTCCGAAAAACCAATTTCTATCTCAGCGCCCAAGGGGTTACGCTAGGCGATTTCAAAGCCGGATTTGTAGAGTTTGGCTCCGCCCAACAGCTAGACCAGCAGTGGAAGCGCGAAAAGCAAATCCTGCTCAATTTGTTTGATAAAATGGCGCTCGAAACCAAACCTTTTCGCCTCGATACACTGACAGCGCCCTTGTTAGACTAAGAGCTTGTCTAAATTTTCGGCGCGGCACTCAAAACAGCTGATTTTTGTGCTGATACTAGGCAAAAAACGCAGGCGCTGGTTTAGCCCACGATTTTATACCCAATCACAATTGGTTTGGGAAATTTGCGCTTTGAAAATCCTTGATAATCAAGGAGATAAAATCCTGTAAATCTTCAAAGCTTGTGAATCTTGGTATAATCGTGGGAGGGCTACGGCGGGCATTTTTAACGAAGTAGCAGCCAAAAGGCAGTGTTTTGGGGTCGATGAAGAGAATTTTAGACAAGCTCACGCCACTGGACATTTGAGTAACTCGGAGTTCCAGCTCCGAAACAAGCTGAGGCCTCATTTTGAGGGTACAATGAGACTTAGCCCACAGTGTGAACGGTGGGGTTTGAAAATATCCAGTGGCGTGAGACAAGTTCTAATACCCAACGTAACGTAGTTGTTCCTTAGTTGATATATAGTCAAAACAAAATAGTACAACACGGGTTTTGATAAATACAATCAAACCCTTGTTGTCTATGCCAACTATACCCCACACAGCGCCTTTGTATGAGGCTAGTCTTGCCATCGTAGGCGGCGGCGGCGCTGGGATGCACTTACTGTATGCGCTACACCAGTCGGGGTATTTGGCAACACATCGGGTGTTGGTGTTTGAACCAACCCAGAAATGGGGAGAAAACGACCGGACTTGGTGTTTTTGGGCAGCATCAACCGACAATATTATCCGCGATTTGGCGCCGGCCATCAGTTATTCTTGGGATGCCGTAGCGTTGAAAGACCAAGACCAGTCCATCGCGCCCTTTGGGTATTATCACATACGCAGTGCTGATTTTTATGCCCAAGTATATGCTGCTTGTTGTCAATATACGTCTCTAAGCTGGATTGAAGCGCGTGTGAATACTTTGCAGCCTTGTATGGGTGGGTGGCAAATCTGCACCGATTCGGGCGAGGTGTATACAGTGTCGCAGGTCTACAACAGTAGCATGTTGGTACCCAAAAATTGGAATGCCAACCAAGCCGTGAGAGATATTCCTCTTTGGCAGTCTTTTGTAGGCTGGCGCATTCGGCTAGACCAACCTCGCTGGAAGGATAACCCTCGGGTGTTTCAACTGATGAACTTTGAGGTGGCGCAACAGGAGCAGTGCCAGTTTGTGTATGTATTGCCTTTTTCGGCTACAGAGGCATTGGTAGAGCTGACGCGATTTGGGGCGGCATTTCTTGACAAGGAGGGCGCGCAGCCCGTCTTGGATACTTGGATTCGCACGCACCTAGGGCCATATACTATCCTTGAAACAGAACTTGGGCGCATCCCGATGAGTACGGCGTTGTATGCCGACAACCACACGCAGCCATTGCCGGGCTATCAGCCCCTTGGGACGGTAGCAGGAGCCGTAAAAAGCACGACCGGCTATGCTTTTCAGACGATGTATACACACGCACAAGCCATTGCGCGTGCCCTACAATCACCGCAGGCACAAAGTGTTGGTTATCAGGCAATTAATCGCAAAAAACGGTTTGTATTCTATGACCGCCTGTTGCTCCATCTCTTGCTTTGTTTTCCGTCGCTGGGCAAACCTATCTTCGAGCGTCTGTTTGCAGGCGTTCCAGTATGGATGGTACTCAAGTTTTTGGATGAAAAAACCACCTTGCTTCAAGAGCTCCGTATCTTTGCCAGCTTGCCGCTGCGGCCCTTTTTATGGGCGCTATGGCAAGACTTGCTCCGGCCTCGGAAATGGCCTTCAGAACTGTTTTCAGCCTCGACAGCAGCGGTGTTGTTGGCCTTATATTGGGGAGCATTTGCCGGAGTATATGCAGCCGCCTTGGTAGCCCTAGCTATTGGATTTTTATTATTGGGAATACCCCATGGCGCTGTAGACCATCACTTGGCGCAGCAGGCTTCGGGTTGGAGATTATTACGGTTTGTAGGGCATTATCTGGGGGTGATGGCTGTGGTAGGGCTTTTATGGTGGCTACACACAGGGCTGGCTTTAGGGTTGTTTATAGCCTATTCTGCTTGGCATTTTGGCGAAACAGATTTGCGAAGGTGGCAAGCTTTTCATCCTTTGACCGCAGGCATATATGGCACTGCACTCTTGGCCGCACTATTGCTGCCACATCCCGAAACTTTGGGGGCTATTTTGGCGGCAATGGGTATGCCCTTAGGGCTTTCGCCAATACAAGCTAGGTGGGGAAGCATGGCGGCTTTTATGTTCTTGGGGGTGTTGTGTTGGATGATTCCCGGCCAACATCGCAGTGGCTATATACTCTTGCTTGTCCAGTTGGTATTGTCCGCGTTTTTGCCTCTTTTGGTAGCTTTTATGCTCTATTTCACCTTCACACACAGCCTTACAGGCTGGAGAGACATTCGCCAAAAGCTACGGCTAAGCAACTTAGAACTAGCCTATAGGGCGATGCCTTTTTCTTTGGGAGCTTATTTGCTGATAGCGTTGTTGTTGTATTCGATACAAGGCCACATCATCTACTGGACAAGCTATGCGGCCTATGGTTTTATGGCGCTGGCTGCCATCAGCCTGCCGCATATTTATTTTATGGCGCGCTTTTATAAACAATCGGAGAGGAGAGCTTCTTAGCACGCGATACCCAGTCAAAATAGGGTTGGGAAATGTATGGCCAAAAATCCTTGGACATTAAGAAAGTCACACACTATGTAGCTTTTTTTAGCAAACAGTTGAGAGCCGCAGATAAGCCCTGTTAAATTCTGTTAAAAGCCCGCAGAGGTCGAAGCCATATTGTATATTTGTTGGTATATCCAATCTTTAGTGTGATGAATCAACGACAATTGTATACCGTCGTAGCATTGATGAGTGTGGCCTTGGTAGGGTTGACGGGCTTACAGTTTTACTGGTTGAGTGTCGCCATTCGTGCCAATGAGCAGCAATTTCGACAGAGTGTACACAAAGCCCTACAAGCTACCGTCCGCAAGCTGGAGGCACAGGAGGCCATAGAAGTAACCCAACAAACCTTTGAGCGCTTTGCTGCCGCCGACAGCCGCTATCTAATCGCCTTAGACTCGCTGGAAGAGGCTATCCAAAACCCCAGAGCAAGACGGGGGTTTCAGCTCATCCAGACCAACCCCGACACCTTCTTGTTGGAGGCTTTCAGCCAAGGCCTACAAAACCTACCAAGCCAAGCACACCGAAACCTCCAAGCAGAGCAGCTGATAAAAATTGCCCGTAAATCAGACCTAATCTCGATAGTAGTGAGTGAGTGGGTACGCAACGAGCCCAACATCCAGAAACGCCTACAAAGTAGTGCGCTGCACGAGGTGTTGTCCCAAGAGCTGGGCAACCGTGGAATCAATATTCCTTTTGAGTTTGCTATCACCAATGCAACACAGGTCTTGCTCTTGGCCAGCAGCCCAGCCGCCCAACGGGAGGAGGTCTATACGCAGGGCTTCAAAGTACAGCTTTTCCCCAATGACATCTTGGGCAGCCAGCATACCCTACATCTCCATTTCCCTACGCAAGGCTCCTTTATTTTAGGCAAAATGGCGACGGTATGGCTTTCGTCAGTACTCTTGATTGGGCTGGCCATTGGGAGTTTTGGGTATACCGTCAGGTTGATGCTCCGGCAGAAGAAGATGTCGGAAATGACCAAGGACTTTATCAATAATATGACCCACGAGCTAAAAACACCCATTGCCACTGTTTCTCTAGCTACAGAAGCTTTACTGGATCCTGATTTACAGCAAATTAGCAAGCATCGAAATCGCTACCTCAATGTTATCAAAGAAGAAAACCAACGTCTGGCCCAACAAGTAGAAAAGGTATTGCAAATGGCCCGACTGGAGCGACAAGATTTCAAACTTCAATATACTGAGACAGACCTGCACGCGCTAATCCAAAAAGCCGCCCAACACATTGCGCTACAAATAGAAGACCGACAAGGGCAACTGATCCTTGACCTCCAAGCCCCCAATCCCGTCATACAGGCCGATGAAGAGCAACTGCTACATGTCATCAACAACCTGCTTGATAACGCCAACAAATACTCCCCCGATGCGCCACAAATTACTATCCGAACAGAAAATATAGGCGAAGGCTTTTTCATTACAGTCAGTGATAAGGGGCAGGGCATCTCAAAGGAAAAATTGGACAAGGTTTTTGATAAGTTTTATAGAGTTTCTACCGGCAATCTGCACGATGTCAAAGGATTTGGCCTCGGCCTCAGCTTTGTCAAATCAATTGTAGAAGCCCACGGCGGGCGTGTTTCGGTCAAAAGCGAGCTCGGAAAGGGCAGCCACTTTATGATATTCCTGCCCTTGATAAAACCCTAAATCGCCTAAAAAATATAGCAAACGCCCAAAACGACTGTTTTTATGGATATCAAAATTTTATTGGTAGAAGATGACCACAATCTGGGGGAAGTCCTACAGGAGTACTTGGAGTTGAAGGGGTTCCATACCACACTCTGTCGTGATGGAGAGGAGGGCTGGCAAACATACCAAACCCAAAGCTTCGATATGTGTCTGATAGACATTATGTTGCCCAAAATGGATGGCTTCGCCCTCACAGAGCGCATCCGCAAACAAGATAACCATACCCCGATTATTTTCCTGACGGCCAAGTCTTTGATTGAAGATACGCTCAAGGGTTTGCGCCTTGGCGCAGATGATTACCTGACCAAGCCCTTCAGTATGGAAGAGCTGCTCTTGCGCATACAGGCGATTTTGAGACGCGCCCAAAGCAACACCCCAAGCCCCAAACTGGAGGCAGAGCAGTATGTATTGGGTAAATTTTTGTTTGACTATACCGCCCAAAAACTCTTTGACGGGGAGGCCGCCCAAAAACTCACCTCCAAAGAGGCGGCGCTACTCAAAATGTTGTGTGATTATCAAAATCAAACGCTTGCCCGCAGTGAAGCGCTCAAGGCCATTTGGCACGACGATACCTACTTCAATGCCCGAAGTATGGATGTGTACATTACTAAGCTCCGCAAATATCTTAAGGGCGACCCTAGGCTCGAAATACTTAATGTACATGGGCAGGGCTTCCGCTTGGTAGTACCACAAGATGTGATAGGATAGCGCTTGCTGGATGTGGGGGCTGATTGCCTCCGCTGGCTCTCGACATATATTTCCTCAACCAGCTTTGATTGGCTACAGAAAATATCCAGCGGCGTAAGCTAGCTACAGCTTTGCTACAAATCCCTAGTGATATGGTTGTTAAACCCATCGCTAGGGATTTTTGTAAAAAAACAGTCTGAATACCGGGTCTATCGCCCTAATTTTGTTTCAGCAATAACAGAAACACCTTGTCTATTTCTCCCTCACGCATCGCTGGGTTGAGAAAGGGCAGCGTTAGGGTAGAGATGTGAAATTTGTCATACTGTTTCAATACCTCAACACTTACATTGGGCATCGCTTCTACCTCTTTTTTGGCCTCTATATCAGCATAGAGCCAGCAATTTCCTTGTTTTAGCTGGGCTCTTATGGCAACAGTATCGGGTAGGTCAGGGATGACCTGTGTGCTATAAAAATCTAGTGAATGAAGTTCTATATCACGATCATCACCGAAAACCCTTCTAAAGACAAACAGACGGTCTGCGGAGATATCAGTTTGATAACGAACATATTTGGCCAATACGCTACTTATTTGGTACTGAAAAAGTCTAGGGTATACGTGTCCGTTGAGCAAGGTATTGATGGCAATGATGCTGACTAGAGAAGGCACTAACACCCGTGCAATGGCTGTTTGGCCTCTCAAAGTTTGGTGTAAGGTATAGCCTAGTCCACCCAAGGCCACCGGCCACAGCCACCAAGCCGGAAAAGGAAAAGCCCACACACAAAGCGCCGAGGCCAACAACCAAAGTACTGTCCAAGTGAATACCTGTAGTCCTTTGACCCAAACCGGCGAGCGCCCACTGTTGAGCAACGGAACTAGCCACCGAGCGGTCAAGATAGCCCCTAGAGGAAATACCACATAAGTGTAATGCGGTAGCTGGTACTTGGATAAGGAAAGCGCTATAAAAGGCAATACAAAGCCGCCCAATGTCAGCCCTTCCTGCTCTTGGCGCAGACGGAAGCCCTGTAGCCATATTTGCCGCAAAGCCGCCCATAGCGCAGGGGGGAAGAGCAGTGTCCACGGAAGGAAACTCCATAAAAAGTTTTGTGCCTGAAAAAACAAGCCGGGGTTGTTGTTCCATTCACTCTCCCCCGTAATGCGCCCAAAGCTTTGTGTCCAATAATAGAAACGCAAACCCGAAACGCCTTTTTCAGGCTGCGCATCAAATTGCCAATACAGCCCCAGAGACATTGGCAAGAGCATCAAGGCGATGATGAGTATTGCCACCAACCATTGCCATTGGAAAAACGAACGCCACTGGCGCTTCAGCGCCCAATCTACCACAAAAGCCGCCCCGGGTACAATCAGCCCGATGGGGCCTTTGGCCAACATCGCCAGAGCTACCCCCACACTCCCCAAGACCAGAGGCAAAAACCGCCTTGTCTCCTGAAAATCAACCAGTTGCCAAATAGCAAAAACCACCGAGGCCGTCAGCATAGTGTCGGTGCGGACATCGTGGTTCATCAAGAAAAAAGCCTGTGTAGAGGCTATAATGACTGCTGCCCAATAACCCACAGACTCGCCATAATAGCGCTTGGCTAGCCTGTAGGTGCTATAAATCCCTAGTGCGGAAAACAGCATTGCCGGTAGGCGGTATACAAAATTCGACACCCCAAAGACTTTGAAAAACAACGCTGCCATCCAAAACAGTAGGGGAGGCTTGTCGAGGTAGTCTTTGTGGCGATTTGTGATTTGGAGGTAGTTGCCTGTCTCCATCATTTCCTTAGAAATAGAGGCATACTGTGCTGCATCTATTTCCATCACATCGAGTTGTGCACCCAGCAAGTATACCAAGCCTATCCCCACAAAGGGTAAGGCCTTGGGCAATATCCCACCCCCGGCAGGGGTATTATCGGTAATTGTCATATTGTGTCAGAAGGTTCAAAAATACGGTGATGAGGTCTTCAAAAGCTATTTGACTTTTGTTGGGAGCAAAGATACAAAACCCTGCCAATTAGCCGCGCCGGTAGAGCCGTGCCACCCAAGTCTCGGCGCAGCGCTCTGTTACTTGCACAAGCCCGCTGTTCAGTGCTAACTGATGGATTTCGGCATCATCCGTATCCGTAACACCGCCAGTCAGCAAATATCCCCCCGGGGCTACCTGTAAAGCACAGGCCGGTAGCGCTGTCCTCAAAACTGAGGCATTGAGGTTGGCCAACACCCAGTCAAAACGCTGTGCCTGTAGCTCAGGAAAATCTTCCAAATGGCCGGTGTACAGTGCCTGAGCCGTTTGTTGGTTAAGCTGTAGGGTATCTTCGGTAGCGGCTATGGCCCAGGGGTTGTTGTCGATACCGACAATAGCCTCGGCTCCCAAGCGTGCTGCCAAGAGCATCAATACACCCGTACCACAGCCAATGTCTAAGGCATTCCCTCTGAGGGGTGCTTGTGCCAATAGTAGCTGCATACATAGGCGTGTGGAGGGGTGTTGGCCATCGCCAAAGGCCATCGTTGGGCGAATGTGCAACCAGTATGGATACCCTGCGGATGGCGGTATATCGGGCGGCGCTATCGCACAATAATCATCAATATATACCACTTCCGCCTCTTGGGCGTGGGTTGTTTGCCATTGGGTAATACTGGCCTCTTGTATCAGATAGTGCAACTGATGAGTGGCAGCCAGTTGGCGTACGAGCTCCTCATCAAAAAGTGTCGCCGGGACATAGGCCGAAAGTTGGGTCTCCTGCTCCCAAAAAGACTCATACTCAGCTTCGCTCAAAGCAGCTATCAACAACTCTTGGAGCGTTACATTATCCGTAAAAAAAGTAACTTCTAACAGCATCTGAAATATTGTCAAGAACATAAAACCACATACCGCCGGCGCTTGTCATCCATACAAGCACAACGGCGGTTAGTTTGGGCATCAGTGGGTACGGGTGTACACACTCAATAGTATCGACTACCAATACTTTATCCTGGTATTGGGCAAATAATCTTGGAGTTTGTTTTTCTCGGCTTCCGAGAGTTTTTCATCTATGCTGAGGCGCTTGAGGTGTTTGAGTTGCTCAAATTCTTCAACCACTCTGAGTCCACAGCCTACCAAGGCCAGTTCTTCCAAACCCTTGATATTGGCAATATAGCGCAGGGCTTCTACTGGGTTGGCAAGGCTGTTTTGCGAGATTTGTAAGCGTTTGAGCGCTCTAATATGGCTGATTTGCTCGGGCAAGCGGACGAGCTGCCCCTTGTCTTGCATCGATACCATACTCAAACCTTGGAGGCTAGATGCCTGACTTAGTTGGGTGATGGTAGGCTCCCACGACATCGGGTTTCTACTCAAATCCAAGTGGATAGACGTGCTGATCTTGGCAAAACTTTCGGGTAGGCTACCCAATTGATTGCCGCTAAGGTTGAGCGTAACCAAGTTTTGGAAGTGCGTAAAAAAGTCATCCGGCAGGCTTACTATCTGATTGCTAGATAGTGATAAGGTCTGTAAAGATTTGAGTGACAGCGACTTTATATCAGGGGTACTGATTTGGTTATTGTCAAGCGAAAGCTCTCGCAACTGTTTAAGTTGCCCTAGTGATTTGGGGAAATCTTTGAGTTGGTTTTGGTCAAGCTCTAAGCTGTAGAGCTGTGTCAATGCGCCGAGCGCATCGGGTAGGTCAGTCAATTCATTACCCGAAAGACGCAGGCTTTGCAAGTGGGTGAGCAGCCCCAAAGATGCTGGTATTTCTTTGAGAGCATTGTTGCGCAGGCTCAATCGCTCTAGCTGTGTCATCTGCCATATTACACCGGGAACGTCTTTGAAGCCACACTGATCTAGGTTGAGTTTTTGGAGCTTTGGAGCCAGCTGCCCCAGCTCGGCAGGCAAACTAGCCCAAGAGATATTGCCGGCATTGAGTTCGCGCAAGTTTTTGAGTTTGTGGATGGCCTCGGGAAATGTTTTGAACTTGTTGTGGCTGATATCCAAGATTTGTAACTTCTCCAACTCTCCAAAAGTTGCCGGTAGCGAATCAAGGGCATTGCGCGATAGGACAAGCTCCTGTAGGTTGTTGAGTTTGAATATTTCGGAGGGGAATGTGGTCAATTCTTGTTTGCTGAGGTCTAACCTGTATACTTCTCGTGGTTTTTGTAGAGCCTCTTCCAAACTTCTGAACACAGGTGCACGGTACAGCTCCAACATAGTGAGCAGCCCGTCGGGGTTGGCTGGGGCGGCGGCAGTATCTGTGCCATAGGTATAGTTATCGTTGGCGCTGCCTCCGTCGCAAGCAGTAAAGATGCTCAAGAGACCTCCTAGGCACGCCAGTAGGTAGATGTAATATTTTTTCATAGAAAAGCTAAAAGTAGCCTGCTTTTGGGTAATGTTTTGGCTCAAAATGGCCAATATGGTATTGAGGCTTTTTTTGCTGCAAATATAGGGGATGTATAGGGTCAGTAGGTAGTTGTAAGGCGAAATTATTTTTTGTCTTTTTCGCTCTTGTCTTTTCGCCCAAATACAGATACGTTAATGTAGCGTCGTGGGTTTTCGCGCAGATCCTCAGCGAGCTTGTCGAGGCTTTCGCTTAGGTTCTTGAGGTTGTCGTAGAGGGCGCGATCCTGCATCAGGGCGCCTATAGTTCCATCAGGGTTGTTGGCTTTTTGCAGGGTTTCGTTGAGGCTGGCTAAGGCCTTGTTGGCATTGGCCACCGACTCTTGGAGTTCCATCGCGTTGAGTTTGTCAGCAAAGTTATTTGATTTGACCATCAAGGCTTTGAGCTGCTTCTCGGTATCTACAAAAGAGCGAGAAAGCTCTTGAAAGTTCGCCAGCGTGGTTTTGAGTGCTACCCTGTTTTCGCCAATCATCCCATTGGTATTTTCGGCAAGCCCTGCAAGGCTGCCCAACATATCATTGATTTTGGTGCCTGCACCTTGCAGCTCATCCAGTAACTTGTTGAATTTCAGCGCAATAGAGTCTACCTTATTGGCCAAGGGTTCGGCCTTGGACATCAGCCCCCCTGCTTTGGCCGTACGCAAGCTGCTACCCGAAGTCAGCGGCTTCTCAGGGTTTGTGCGCCCTAGTGTCAATAAAATAGCTTTGCCCCCTAATAGACCATTGTCGCCAAGCGTAGCAACGCTTGAGTCGCCCAAGGTGATTTTTTTGTTTATCTCCATTTCTACACGCATTACATACCTACCCGAAGAGTCGGTCTGTAGTTTGATAGCACTGACCCTTCCCACAGAAAGCCCATTGAGTATCACAGGGTTAGAAATCGTCAATCCTTCTACATTGTCATAATCAGCATAAAAGCGATTGGTGCGTGTCAGAAAGTCGGCACCTTTGAGAAACTGAAAACCAAAGTAGAGCAACACCAAACTAACAATGGTAAAAAGGGCTACTTTGATCTCTTTGGATATTTTCATGGGGCTATAAGTTGGTTTATGGAGATGGGTTGGGCGCAAAAGCGCTGCAATATAAATAAAAAATACAGCCCCAAAAAGTTACGCTTGTTTTCCCAGTACAATCTGTTGGGATTTACGGTTTACGATTTGGGATTTATGGTTTGTCCCTCGTCAATCATCATTCGTAAATCATCTCTCGTCAATTGTAATTCATCAATCATAACTCGCAAAATGAACTCTCAAGGGTGCTGGATGGTTAGTGAGGTACATACAGTCTTAAACGGCCAGCTCTTTGAGGCGCGATAGCGCGAGGATGGTTCAATTTTACTTGGTTTCTGATATTTTTTCGATGATTACGCTCCAAGAGGTATCCAAAACTTTCCACAAAGACAGCCCCCAAGAAGTCAAAGCCTTACAAAGGGTTTCGCTACACATCCCTAGGGGGCAGTTTGTGATTTTGATAGGCTCCAATGGCTCGGGCAAGAGTACCTTACTCAATACCTTGGCTGGTAGTGTCCGCCCCGACAGCGGGCAGGTGTTGTTTGAGGGTAGAGACGTTACCCGGCACTCAGAGCACCAACGCGCCCGGTGGGTCAGTAGGGTGTTTCAGAATCCTTTGCAAGGTACTGCACCGGGTTTGAGTGTGTTAGACAATTTCAGGCTGGCAGCCTTACGCACCAAGGGCAAACATCTCCGCTTGGGTATTGACAGGGCTTTTGTCAATGTCGTCAAAGAAAAAATAGCCCTCCTTGGGATGGGCCTTGAAGACAAGGTATTGCAGCCAATGGGGCAGTTTTCCGGAGGCCAACGTCAAGCGCTTACACTCGCGATGGCGGTTATGGATGAGGCTAAACTCTTGCTGATGGACGAGCCCACGGCGGCCTTAGACCCTAAATCTGCTGAAAACCTGATGCGCAAGATTGATGAGATTGTCAAACAGTTTGACCTCACGGCAGTGTTGGTTACACACAACCTCAAATACGCCCATCAATATGGTCAGCGTCTCCTTCAGATGCAAGAAGGACAGCTCGTGCGCGACCTCCAGCCCGACAAAAAATCCACCCTCGAAATCGAAACCTATTTCCAATGGTTTACCGTCTGATTGTCTCTATACTGGTAGTGTGGGCGATTGTTCCACGCAGCCCAATAGCTGCCCAAGGATATCGTATGCTTTTTGAAGCAGCCTATCAAGAATGGCGTGTTGCGGTGTTGGCCCAAGACAGTACACGCCTCAAAACATATCTCCACCCCAAGCTGGAACCACACATCCAGCGTAGGCTCTTAGAACAGTGTTTACAGCCCGAAACGCAAACCTTGGCAGCACGCTATTTTTTGCCCCCTCTGGCGCAGGCGGCTAGCAGCCGAAAAGCAAGTATCCACTGGCTGAGTGATCAGTATGATGCTCAGACTTGGTGTTTCAAGTATTGCAAACAACCTGATGGCCGGCGGGCTTGGATGCTCTACAAGACAAAAGCGTTGGGGGCAAGTTAGCGTATCAAGCGCCCTAAAAAAAATACCCTACCGGGCATTTTTCAAACCCTTGTGGACTAAGCGCTTTTTTATACTCAACCAAAATTGGTTTGGGAAATGTGTGTGCGGAGAATCCTTGAGCATCAAGAAAATCAACTCCTGTAAATCCTCAAATCTTGTGAATTTCAGTATAAATTTTCAGCGCGGCACTCAAAGCAGCGTTTTGGTGTCGATGAAGAGAATTTTAAACAAGCTCTAAGTCTTATTTTACCTCCAAATGAAGCCTCAGCGTGTCTCGGAGCTGGAGCTCCGAGCTACTTTTTCAAACCTGTCCGGTGGGGTGTGCTTATACCCAATCAAAATGAGCTGGGAAAAGGTACATATTGAAAACCTTTGAGAGTTACGAAAATCAAATTCTGTGCACGCTCAAATCAAGTGAATCTTGGCATACATTTGCAAAAGTCCTGAGGAAACTGCTACTTTGAATAACGGTGGGTATTGTGTGCATTTCGCAACTATTATGCGCTTGAATGAGCCATACAACATCACCATACCAATCATGATGCTCTCCTGACTACTATCTTCTATTATGCAAGAGCCTACCTGTATCATCGCCCTCGACCAAGGCACTACCAGTGCGCGTGCGCTCGCTTTTGACAAGCAAGGCCGCCTTTTGGGTATCGCACAGCGCACTTTTACACAATATTTCCCAGCAGCCAACTGTGTAGAGCACGATGCGCTCGAAATCTGGGATACCCAATGGGCTGTGTTCCAACAGCTGATTCGCCAACTAGGGGTTGCTCCTAGCCAGATTGCAGCTCTCGGCATTACCAATCAGCGTGAAACAACCCTACTTTGGGACAAAAAAACCGGAGAGCCGCTACATCGTGCCTTAGTATGGCAAGACAAACGCACCGCCGAGCACTGTGAGCGCCTCAAAGCCCAAGGCCTGAACCCCTACATTCGAGAGAAAACCGGCCTTGTGTTGGATGCGTATTTCTCGGCTACCAAGCTTGCGTGGCTGCTCGACAATATCCCCAATGCGCGCTCTAGAGCCGAAAGAGGTGAGCTTTGTTTTGGAACTATCGATACTTGGTTGCTTTGGAAACTGACCAAGGGAGCCATACACGCCACCGACTACACCAATGCCTCCCGTACGATGCTGTTCGATATACATCAACTACAGTGGGATGCGCAATTGCTCGAAATTTTTCAAATCCCCCCCGAAGTCCTGCCACAGGTCTATACATCAATGCATCATTTTGGGGATTTGGCCTATGATGGAAGCAATATTCCCATTACGGGCATCGCCGGAGACCAGCAGGCGGCGCTCTTTGGGCAGGGCTGCTGGGAAGCCGGTACAGCCAAAAATACCTATGGCACTGGCTGTTTTATGCTGATGCATACCGGTGAGCAGGCTGTGCGCTCTACCCAAGGCCTGATTACGACCTTGGCTTGTAGTACGGGAGCCAAACCCCAATATGCACTAGAAGGGAGTATCTTTATCGCCGGCGCAGCCATACAGTGGTTGCGAGATGGCCTACACCTAATCGATGAGGCCGCCGACTCAGCCTATTTTGCCCACAAAGCCCCCGAAGACCACGGTGTCTATGTAGTACCGGCCTTTGCCGGCCTTGGCGCTCCCTATTGGGATAGCTATGCCAAAGGGGCAATCTTTGGCCTAGGACGCGAAACAGGCAAGGAGGTGCTCATTAGGGCTACACTCGAATCCTTGGCCTACCAAACCAAGGATGTGTTGTTGGCGATGGAAATAGACGCACACACCCCCCTGCAAATGCTTCGTGTAGACGGAGGGGCTTGTGCCAATGATCTCCTGATGCAGTTTCAAGCCGACTTGCTCAATACCCCTGTCGAGCGCCCCGCGATGATAGAGTCTACCGCTGCCGGAGCGGCTTATCTCGCCGGTCTCCAAGTGGGTTTCTGGAACCTAGCCCAACTACGTCAAAACCGCGATATTGACCGTATTTTCAGCCCTAAAATGAGCGAAGCCACCCGACACCAACGCTACCAAGGCTGGCAAGAGGCCATCCGACGAACAATGGGCTGGGCAAGCAAACGCTGAGCAACACGTTGGGGTTTTTAACACTCTTTCACAAAGACGGCAGACATCAAGCCAAATATTTTACTTACTTTTGCCCTAAGCAATCACTGATTTATCATCTATGGCAAAGCAACCGACTAAAAAAGAACAAAAAGCTTCTACCACTACTCCTCAAACCGATACCATAACACCCAATACCGCTATGCCCTTTGGGACGATGAACTATGTGTGGATGGTGGCAGGGGTTGTCGTGATTTTACTGGGTCTATACCTAATGGGCATCGACAAAGAAACTTTTGGCTGGGGATTCCTCGGGCTGACAATAGGGCCTATCGTGCTGATGGCGGGTTTCTTGTTACAATTTGTAGCCATATTTTACCCTCAAAAAAAAGCCTAAGCAGGCCTTTCTCATCACTCCCCCGTACAAAAGCTGTGTTGCGCGGCATCACTATTTCTGACACATACTTATGACTTTTTTCCAAGCCCTTGTCTTGGCCATTGTAGAGGGCCTGACGGAGTTTTTGCCTGTTTCGTCTACCGGGCATATGATTATCTTTTCACACCTGATGGGTATTCATAGCCTTGAGTTTACCAAGGTTTTTGAAGTACATATCCAGTTTGGAGCCATCCTTTCGGTCGTGGTGCTTTATTGGAAACGCTTCGTTCAGTCGCTCGACTTTTATGTGAAGCTTTTTGTGGCATTCTTACCGGCGGCGGCTATTGGATTTGCCCTCAAAAAACAAATTGATTTACTCCTCGAAAACATTGTCGTGGTGGCTAGCTCCCTGCTTTTGGGTGGTATAGTGTTGGTATTTGTAGACCGGTGGTTCAAACAAAACCCCGACGACAGCGCCCCCGACCAGCCCATCAGCTACCGAACGGCCATCGCCATCGGTTTTTTCCAGTGTCTGGCGATGGTACCCGGAGTGTCGCGCTCTGCCGCATCAATCATCGGCGGGATGACCCAGCAGCTCAGCCGCCGCCAAGCCGCCGAGTTTTCTTTTTTCTTGGCCGTCCCAACGATGTTTGCCGCCTCTGCGTATAAATTACTCAAGGACTTGGCCGTCGTCCAACAAAGCGAAAACCTCTCCTTACTCATTTGGGGCAATGTAATTGCTTTTGTCGTGGCGATGGTGGCCATCAAAACATTCATTGGCCTACTGACACGCTACGGGTTCAAAGTTTTTGGATATTACCGTATCGCCCTAGGCTTGCTGATTCTGGGGATGTTGGCCATGGGCTATCAATTCACGCTCTAATATTGGCACTACTTATGATTATCTGGCGCACTATCATTACCCTCAGCTTTTGTTGGCTACTTGTGCCGGGCTTGCTCTCTGCCCAAGAGGCCGCCTCGACCTACAACCCTGCCGAAGCTCTCCAACAAAACAAAGCACTGCAAACTGCCGAACTTTCATTGGTCAAAAAAGTCCTTAGCTTTGATACCGTCCGAAAAGGGGATATCGTTCGCCAACACTTTTATCTCAAAAACACAGGTACAGAGCCGTTGTTGATTTATGAAATTCACGGCGGCTGTGAGTGTGTTTGGATAGAATGGGATAAAGAGGCTATCGCTCCCAATGCTACCTCCAAAATCACGGTGCTCTATGATACAGCTCACCCCAAGGAACGGGTTGATTTCAAACGCAAGGTCTTTGTCGTATTTTCTAATGCGCGTAACCCCGAAGAAAAGCTGGTGTTAGAAGGGAGGGTCATACACTAATCGGCTCTGTAAGCGTTATTGGGATGTTGCTCGATAACGTTTATTTTTTTGCCCAAACCCTTAGCGCTATGCGTACTTTAGCTTATGTTCTTGTTTTGACCCTGATGAGTTGGCTTGCCCCAGAAGTGTTACAAGCCCAAACAGAGATCCAGACTCAGGCCGAAAAACAACGGCAGGCGATGCTCAAATCACACACCAAAGCGGTAAAAAAAGCCCGCAAAAACGGTGAGATGACCAAGGCCGAACAAAACAAACGCCGCCAACTATCCAATACCGAACAACGCCGCCAAAAACACAGCAAATCCATCAACCAACAAGTAACCAAAGCAGAGCTGAGGCGGAAAAAAGAAATGCAAAACCGGCAGAAAATGCTGCGTAAGAAAGGAATAAAATAAACTATTGAGGAATAATGTAGCAGCACAACACCGGATATTTTTGACTTTCGTTGTGGTTGGGCTTTTTTATAACAAGATTCACAAGATTTGGGGATTTGATTTTCTTGATACTCAAGGATTTTTAGTGGACACATTTCCCAAGCCAATTGTGGTTTGGCATAACTGCAAAGGCCGCTCAAAAAGCTAGTGTGGCTGTGGGGACACAGCCACTAGCTAGGTTTATTGTGCTTTGGCTTTGTCACCAAATACTTCTTTGAATTTCTTGAGTTTAGGGGTAATGATGTATGCACAATACCCTTGGTTAGGGTTATTGTTGTAATAGTTTTGGTGATAATCTTCGGCTACATAAAAAATGCTGGCCGGGGTGATTTCTGTAACAACAGGTTTCTTGAACACCCCCGATGCATCGAGCTTGGTTTTGTAGGTTTCGGCTACTTGGCGCTGTTGTTCGGTATGATAAAAAATAGCCGAGCGGTACTGTGTCCCTACGTCATTGCCTTGTCGGTTGAGGGTTGTGGGGTCGTGGGTTCCCCAGAAGACCTCCAGCACATCCACCAATGAGACTACCTTGGGGTCAAAGGTCAACTGACATACTTCGGCGTGTCCCGTAAGACCAGTACATATTTCTTTGTAGGTTGGATTTTTGACTTGCCCACCCATATAACCCGATACCACACTATGTACTCCTTCAACACGTTGAAAAACAGCTTCAACACACCAAAAACACCCAGCTCCTAACGTGATGGTTTCGAGGCTATCTGTTGGGTTGTCAGTATTTGCGTTAAGGTTGGCGGTGGTCATAATATTTGCTTGTTGAGCGTTAGAAGATTGAAAGGTACAGGCAGAGAAAGCCCAAAAGCAAAAAGCTATCAAGCTGCTGTACATCAGAGAGTTTTGATAATTCATAGCCCTGTTTGTTGTGCTTTATAAATTTATAAAGCATAACTCTCCATAGGCGGAAAAAGTTTTATGGTTGGGCTTGTGTTGTTGGCGGGCTTTGTTCAAACAAGCGGATATAAGCCAAGCCTTTGGCTACATAATCGGGATCGTGGGTATGGCCGTTCCACATCACTGGGTGTGGCTTGCCTGTGTTGTGATAGTGAAAAGCATTGCGGTAGTCGCGGCGGTCAAGGTAGCGGGCATAATTTTTCTTACACCAAAGCATGCCATAGTAGAGCGCCTTGTCGCCGGTGAGGTCTTGTAGGCTCCAGCCAAAATGCAGGGTATGATAGCCCATAATCTGTAATGGCCCCCAAGAGGTAGCCAATGCTTCTAGGCGTTTGTCGCTCATTCCTTTGACCATTGCCGTCGTAATGCCACTGTATTTTTCCTCTTTCCCGTCGCGCACGGCCTGTAGTTTTTCAAATACTTTGGGTTCAAAGCGTGGCGATGCCGGTTTTTTGGCCGAGCATTCCAAGATGATGAGCGCCTTGATATATACCGCCGGAATTTGGAGGGTATCCGCAATGTTTTCTACCTGCTCGCCGTAGTTTTCTTGACAACGTGTTACCAAACTCGCCGACACCAAGGCCGATGGCTTGTGGTTGTGGTTGCCAAGATTGGTATTGAACAAAAAAAATCCTACCCCTACTGCCCCTATCAAAAGCCAAAAATATTTACGCATTGCTTGTTTGGAATGGTTTGTGGCCGCTTCTACCACTTTGATAAAATCCTTTTAGCGATGCCTTTGGCACCTAAAATCGCAGAAGAGCCGCCTTGGTGATGGAGCAAAGATAATTTTTTTTGGCAACCATACCCCAACTTAGCACTACTGGTATAGCAAATATTTTTGTCTTACTTGTTGGTACTCGGCCAAGGGTTTTTGCCAAGATTCGCGAATGGCCTTGGCCGACATTCCGGCTTGGATTTGTTGACGCAACTTGGCTGTGCCGGCTAGGGTGTCGAAGTAATTGTTGAAAAAGCGCGAAGGCTCAGGGTATTTCTTATAAAAACTGATGAGGTAGTCCAAATCCAATGCTTTTTCGGGCTGTATATAACGCAAGTCTACCCCATAGCAGCGCTTGTCTTGGTGTTTGGGTTGTTTGGCCATCCCTTGGATGCTTTGAGGAACAAACTCAAAGCTGCCCATACCTGCCATAGGATAGCCTAGCACCTGAAAAGGGAAATAGGTTCCACGCCCTACACTCATCACTGTACCCTCAAACAAACATAGAGAGGGGTACCAGCGGATAGCGTGTTGGTTGGGTAAGTTGGGCGAAGGTTTCACAGGGAGGGTATAGGGCTGCCAGCGGGCATAGTGCTTGACAGGCACAACGTAAAGCTCGCAGGTTTTTTCGGTTTTGAGCCAGTTTTCGCCGTTAATCATCAGGGCTAGCTCACCCACAGTGAGTCCGTGGACAATGGGGATAGGGTGCATCCCGACAAAAGAGCGGAAGGCCGGCTCGCAGATAGGCCCGTCGATATAGTCGCCGTTGGGGTTGGGTCGATCAAAGACCAGTACAATTTTATCTTGTTCGGCGCAGGCTTCCATCACATAGTGCATCGTGCTGATATAGGTGTAGAAGCGTGTACCTACATCTTGGATATCAAAAATCATCAAGTCAATATCTTCGAGCTGAGCCGGGCTGGGCTTTTTGGTTTTGCCATACAGTGACACAATGGGCAGCCCTGTGCGGGAGTCTACCGTACTGCTGACACTTTCTCCAGCGTCGGCATCGCCCCTAAAGCCGTGTTCGGGAACAAATATCTTCTTCACTTCAACCTGTAGGCTTAGCAGCGTATCGACGAGGTGTGTTTGGTTAACCAAAGAGGTATGGTTGACTACCAAGCCCACTCGTTTGCCTTGTAGTAGGGGGAGGTACAAATCCATCCTTGCGGCTCCTATTTCGACCATAGAGGCTGCTACCACGCTGTCGGGCGTGGTTTGGAGTGCCGCAATGTTGAGAGCAGGCATTTCTAGGGCTTGGATGCCTAGTAACCAGAAGAGCATTTTATACAACATATTTTTAAAACGGGTCAGCTCAGAGTGAAGTTATGCAGAGGTTTGTACGCAGGCCATAGTGAAGTGTTTTATAAAAAAGGCTTATATCTCCGTATTTTCCAAAAATAGCGCCAATTTTGATAGGTGATTTGATCTTTGAGCCAACTAAACACGCTGGTAGCGAAGTTTTTATGCAATATTCTTGTTTATTCTTGTTTGCCGGTTGTTTTTCATCAACGACACAAACACAGCACTGAGCCAAGACCAATAAATATTCACATACTACTCTTTATCGGGTATAGCATACCACTTCCTTGAATACTTTTTCGGTAATACTCAAGTTTTCTGTCAATTTCTTCTTGGGTTTGGGCCAAAAGCAAGGGGCTTGTAAAAAACAGGATTTTTGCTAAGATGAGCAGGGTTTTCATCAATAAAAAACGGTTTGATATTGGGTAAGAAGGATGTATTGGGGCTCAAGGAAGCTGGGCTATTTTTCCAAAAATGTTCAGTAAGTTGAAACAAAGCGTTTACTCTTACATCAGGGTAACGCCGCTATCGAGTTGTAGCCCTTCGGTATTGCAACTATCTTGTTTGAAGATGACCTTGATGAAATAGCCCTCCATCTCGGCAATCTGCCCTTGGCCTATCAAATGGTCGAGTGTGGTCAACTTGCTGTTTGCATCTTTTTTGTGCAAAAATGCGCTGCAATGCTTGTTTTTGCTGAAATACTGGTCGGCATCTGAGAGTACCGCATTGGCCTCAGAGGTAATAAGGACTTGGTTGTCTACTTCGGCCATCACCACTACCGTAGCCGTTAGGTAGGTGGGCATGCTCACAATTACGGACTTGTTTTTGGCTTTGTTTTTTTGCTTTCCCTTTTGGGCGTAGGCGGGAGCACATACAGCCACCAAGAGCAGGAGGGTAGGGTTTGATGGTGAATGTAGGTGTTATTGGCTGAAAACGCAAACAGGTAGGCATCGGTTGTTGCACCCTATCAGGGGTGGGTGTTTTGTGTATGCGTTTGCGTAATCCAGTCTTTTATCTTTTCGTATACTTCTGGTTTAGTCTGTATTTTGAAGTGGTTGGTTTCGGCGAACTCATAACAGTTTTCGGGGGGGAAGGCATAGGTCTGGTCTTCGTGGGCGCTGGCACTGTGAGTATTGACCAAAATATCGCCAAATAGGGTACTTACCCAATGTTTTTGTTTTTGGGTGAGCCTTGCGGCAATGACGTAATAGGCGGCATTTTCGAGTTTTTGGATGTTGTTTTGGTGGCGTTCGAATGCGCCTTCGGGTGGGTTTTGCCAATCCTCTTCTCTGAGGTAGCCAAAGCGGAGGTCTTTGATACCATCGCTGCGCAAGTCGATGGCCTTGCCGACGAGGCGTGTCTGCCAGTTGGGCACGCGCGCCAAGATATGGGTGGTAAGGTGGGCAAACTGTTCGAGGAAGGAGCCAAGGTGCGGCGTAGCCAGTAAGAAGATGAAGCGCACTTTGTGAGGCCATTGGTGGCCTTGTTCTTGGGCGTAGTGGCAGGCGCTGTGTACCAACAAGCCCCCCATACTGTGTGCTAGGAGGCATATTTCTTCTAGCGCAACGGGGTACTGTGTGTGGAGCTGCTCTAGGAGTTGGGTCAGTTTTTGCCCGTTTTCCGAAATGTGTAGCCCGGTGTTGTAGCGCAAGTAGAAAGGCACATGGCCGAAGTCTCGCTCTAGGAAAGTGCCGTAATTGCTGTTGTCGGGGAAGTTCCAGGCCATTTCGTTGTGGGTGAGGCCGTGTATCAGGATACAGACTTTGGGGCTGATGGTGGACGCTGCTCGTTGGCAATGGGCGGCAATGGCTTGTGGCTCTAGGGGGAGCTGGCGGTTGTCGGCATAAAAGCCCATTGGTACTTCGAGGAGACTGTTTTGCAGCTTGTCGCCTACAGCACCGTTTAAGATGCTAAGGGTGTGGCTGCCTACTTTTGAGAGGTTTTTTAGAAACTTGTGCATTGGCAATGGGGTTGAGCCCTCTTTCGGACGGTTATGTATCTTTTTTCTAAGCCCTCCCACGGTTAAAATCGTGGGCTAAGCATCACGCCTACGTTTTTTGCCTAGTATCAGCACAAAAATCATTCGTTTTGAGGGCGTGTTGAAAATTTATATCAAGATTCACCATATTTAGAGCTTGTCTAAAACTCTCTTCATCGATACCAAAATACTGCTTTGTGGCTGCTATGTCGTCAATAATGCTCGCCGTAGCCCTTCCACAGCTAAAATCGTGGGCTAAGCATCACGCCTACGTTTTTTGCCTAGTATCAGCACAAAAATCAGCTGGTTTTGAGAGCTACATTGAAAGTTTAAACAAGCTCCTAATTTCTAGGATAGGGCTTCTGCACCAAAATCAGGGTTATAACAGTTGTTTGATAGACTTTATATCCATTCGTGTATCCGTGGCGAAAGCCTCTCAAATAAACCTTGGTATCACTGATGTATTGTATAGACGACAAGCAGTACCCCTGTAGCACAAGCCTCACAATGAGGTATATAGGGGACAAATGGAAGGCCGCCATCCTCATACACCTCCACACACCACTGCGCTACAACAAGCTGCGCAAGGCGCTGCCCACCGTTACGGAGCGGATTTTGAGCCTTCAGCTCAAGGAGTTGGAGGCCGACGGGCTGATTTCGCGGTCAGTCTTGACCGAGAAGCCCCCGCTCAAGGTAGAGTATGCCCTGACAAGCTTTGGCCAAACCCTGCTTCCGCTGCTTCGCGCTATCGCCCAATGGGGGCAAGAGGCTGCCCAACACGAGCCGCGCCTGCATCATACCTCGTGTGAGGGCTGAGGATTACACGGCAATATTATAGCCCCAGCAGCCCCAAAACCACACAAAAATCTAGCTACTGTCAGGTTTAGCCCCCATAATTGCGGTATTGGGCAATATTTTGGGCTAATTGTACTATCTTTGTGCCTAAAAATCACCCATAATTGTTGAGCTAATGGCAACAACTGCAGACCTTTCAAGAGGTGCTTTTATGCGCTTCAACGGAGAATTGGTACAAGTAACAGAATACGAACACCGCACTCCGGGCAACTTGCGCGCTTTTTATCAAGTAAAAATGCGCAACGTGCGTAACGGCAAAAACCTTGAGCACCGCTTCCGCTCTGGCGAATCTATCGAATTTGTTCGGGTAGAAGTACGTGGCTATCAATACCTTTACCTCGACGGCGAAATGCTGATGTGTATGGATCCTGAGAACTACGAGCAAATCCCCATCGACAAAGCCTTGGTAGGCGATGCATTCAAGTTCTTGAAAGAGGGGATGAACCTCATCATCTCTTTTGAAGACGGCACACAGCCCATCATGGTAGAGCCTCCCCAAAGTGTAGAGCTAGAAGTTACTTATACAGAGCCCGGCCTCAAAGGCGATACCGCTACCAACACCCTCAAGCCGGCTACCCTCGAAACCGGCGCAGAGGTGCGCGTACCGCTTTTTGTCAATACTGGCGACAAAATCAAGGTCGATACCCGCACCGGCGATTATATGGAGCGTGTGAAATCATAAGCCCTCCAAGATTGTTATGCTTAATAATCTTGGCTGCTTTGTGAAGCGTCTCTATATCCAAACCCTCTGATTGGCAAGCGCTGTGCAATGCAAACGCACGGCGCTTCTTTTGATAATGCCGCACAAACCCTCCTACGGTAGCGGACTGACCCTCTGTCTTATGAAAAGAGAAGAATCTATCGATTATAACATCAAGGCCTGCTGGCACGCCATTGCGCGGATGTACAACACCCAAGCCGCGCAGTATGGCGGCACTATTTCTATCGGCTATATCTTGCTCAATATCGACAACGAGCATGGCACTCCCGCCACCAAAATCGCTCCGCTGCTAGGCTTAGAAGCCCGCAGCATCACCCGTACGCTCAAAAGTATGGAAGAGGACGGCTTTATCTACAAAGTACAAGATGCCAAAGATCGCCGCTGCTTCCGTATTTTCCTGACCGACAGGGGGCGCGAGGTGCGCGAAATCTCACGCATCATCGTCAAAAACTTCAACCATCACGTGCGCGAGGCCGTCCCCGACGACAAGCTGCAAGTCTTTTTTGAAGTCATCAACAAGGTACAGTCTGTCGTCGAAAAACAACTACAGCAAGTACAAGACGGCCGTCAACTCATAGAACTAGAGCCACTTGTGGAGAAAAATAAGGGGTGAGCGTTGGTTTAGTGCGTTGTACCGCCAAATAAAAAAGCCCCTCACATCTGCTTTTGGCAGGGGAGGAGCTTCTTCAATCAACCAATAGTTGGAGGGGTTCGATTAGATATGTAGGGCGCGGTTTTCGGTAGCGGCCAAGCAAGCTTCCTTAAACGCCTCTGAGTAGGTAGGATGTGGATGCGACATACGGGAGATGTCTTCAGCAGTGGCGCGGTATTCCATCGCCACGACCCCTTCCATAATCAAATCGGCAGCGCGTGCGCCGATGATATGTACGCCCAGAATTTCATCTGTAGTTTTGTCGGCCAATATTTTGACCAAGCCTTCAATATCGGTACTGGCGCGGGCTCGGCCTAGGGCTTTGAAGGGAAACTCTCCCGACTTGTAGGCGCGGCCTGCGTCTTTCAGCTCTTGCTCGGTATAGCCTACGCCGGCTACTTCGGGCCAAGTATAGACTACGTTCGGGATGAGCAAGTAGTTGATGTGTGGCTTTTGCCCGGCAATGGTTTCGGCCACAAACACGCCTTCTTCTTCAGCCTTGTGGGCCAGCATCGCCCCTTTGACCACATCCCCGATGGCATAGATGCCCGGCACGCTGGTTTGCAGGTGTGCGTCTACCGGAATGCGTCCGCGCTCGTCTAGTTTCAGTCCGGCGGCTTCAACATTCAAGCCCTCTGTATAGGGGCGGCGACCGATAGACACCAAGCAGTATTCGGCTTCAAAGCTGACCGACTTGCCGCTTTTGTCTTCGGCAGTTACTTTCACGCCCTTGTCGTACACCTCTACGGCAGTTACTTTATGGCTGAAGTTGGTCTTGATTTTCAGTTTTTTGACAGATTTGAGCAGCTCCTTGCCCATTGTTTTGTCCATTGTCGGAATCATGCCATCCATAAACTCCAGCATCGTTACTTCAGTACCAATGCGTGCATAGACAGAGCCTAGCTCTGCGCCAATCACGCCGGCACCGATGACAATCATCGACTTGGGGATTTCTTTCAGGCTCAGGGCTTCGGTAGAGGAGATGATGCGCTTTTTGTCGAAGGGTGCAAAAGGCAGGGGTGTAGGCTTGGAGCCTGTCGCGATGATGATATTTTTGCCTTGGATGGTTTCTTGTTTGCCATCTTTTTGGCTGATGACAACGGTATTTTTATCTTTGAAAGCGCCCACGCCTTCATATACCGTAATTTTGTTTTTGTCCATCAGGTATTTTACCCCATCACAAGTTTGCTTGACCACCTCATCTTTGCGGGCAATCATTTGGGGCATATCTACCGATAGGTCTTTGAGGTTGATGCCGTGCTTGGCAAACATCTTGTCGGCATTGTGGTAATGTTCGGACGAGTCGAGCAGGGCTTTAGAAGGGATACAACCTACATTGAGGCAAGTTCCACCGAGGGTGGGGTATTTTTCAATAATGGCTGTTTTGAGTCCTAGCTGGGCTGCTCGAATGGCTGCCACATATCCGCCGGGGCCGGAGCCTATCACAATCACGTCGTAGTTCATATAATCAGGGATTTAGATAAAATTGATTGGATAATGATACAAAGCTAAACAACAAAGAGGCCAAGTGTGTCCCCTTGGCCTTTGCTGAATGTCATCACGAAGTATTAGACTTGTAGGGCGTATGCGATGAGGCTACCCAATATCGCCTGCCCATCGGTATTGCCTAGGTGGGTGTGGATGGCGCGCTCGGGGTGTGGCATCATCCCAAACACATTGCGTCCTTCGTTACAAATACCGGCGATGTTATGGAGAGAGCCATTAGGATTGGCCTCTTCGGTATATTGGCCTTGGGCATCGCAGTAGCGGAAAAGCACTTGGTCTTTGTCTTGGAGCTTGGCTAGGGTATCTGCCGGAGCAAAAAAGCGCCCGTCGCCGTGGGCAATGGGGATTTTGTAGACCTCCTCGGTCGAAAGCCCTGCTGTCAGCGCTGTGCTGGTGTTTTGGGCACGGAGGTAAATATTTTTGCAGATATATTTCTGGCTATTGTTTTTGAGCAGTGCGCCCTCCAACAAGCCGGCTTCGGTCAGGATTTGAAACCCATTGCAGATGCCCATCACATAGCCCCCGTGTGCGGCGTGTGTGGCCACGGCAGTCATAATGGGTGAAAATCGGGCGATTGCGCCGGAGCGCAGATAATCGCCATAAGAAAAACCTCCCGGAACGATGAGCACATCGCAGCCTTGGAGGTCGGTATCTTTGTGCCAAAGTTTGACAGTGGGCTGGCCTAATACTTCGCCTAAGGCGTAGACCATATCGTCGTCGCAGTTGGAGCCGGGGAAAACTATTACGCCAAATTTCATAAATTTCTGGGCAGGTAACGTCAGGGTGGTGAGAAATGCTTACTTTTGGAGAACTGACAGCAAAAGTACTTAATTCGTACGATATTTCTCACTTTTTACGTCTGCATTTATGGTTCTTTCTATGACCGGCTTCGGTGCTGCCACACACGAAAGCGACGCGCTATCTGTTACTGCCGAACTCAAATCGCTCAATAGCAAATACATCGATATATACCTGCGTCTGCCTAGAGCTTTAGGCGCTGAGCGGGAGTTGCAAATTCGTAACCTCCTGACCGAAAAGCTACAACGAGGCAAAATCAACCTTCATTTAGAGCTGAAAGACAAAAACAAGTCGCTCCAAAACCAACTTCAGACAGAGGTGATTGCGGCCTACTACCAAAAGCTCCAAGCCGTAGCCCAGCAGGTGGGTGCGCCTACCGATCAGTTGTTGGGGATTGTGATGCAGTTGCCCGATGTGGTTGCGCCCGATGCCCGTGACGAAGCCGCCGAGGCTGCCCAGTGGGAGGCTGTATTGGCTACTATTCATCAAGCCATTGCCCAATGTCTTGCCTTCCGCAAAGACGAAGGCCAAAAGCTTGCCCAAAGCTTTGAGAACGATGTGCGCCATATCCAACAAAATTTGGAACAAATCATCGCCTATGACCCCAAGCGTGTGGCCAATATCCGGGAGCGTATCCAACAGCGTATCCACGACCTCAAAAACGATGAGGCTTTCGACCCCAACCGCTTCGAAATGGAGATGGTCTATTATATCGAAAAGCTTGACATCTCCGAAGAGAAAGTCCGTCTTCAAAGTCATATAGATCACTTTTTGGAGGCTTTGCGCCACCCCGAGCCTTCGGGTAAGAAGCTCAACTTCATTGCGCAAGAGATGGGACGCGAAATCAATACCATAGGTTCTAAGGCCAACGATGCGCAGCTACAGCGCTGGGTAGTGGGAATGAAAGAAGCGCTTGAAAAAATCAAAGAACAGGCACTCAATATTTTATAAACAATCTACAAAAGGACACCTTACGCCTAGGGGTACAATAAGCTTCTAATCTCCGGTCAGGGCTGGCCTTAGCGGCTATGGCCTATCATAATGCCGATGATGGTGATGTCGTCGCGAGTTCTGTCGGAGATACGTTGTTGAGCATCCTGAATAGAGCGTGGCTGGCTGGCTGGCTTGCCTGCTTCGCTTGTAGTGTGGATGTACAATTCCCGAATAAGCGCATCGCGTTGTTCTTCTACGGGGAGGTGGGCGATATTTTCGAGGAAGTAAAGCAGCTTTTGTGTACCGTAGTTTTTGCGTTCTAAGTTAGGGGTATCTACATAGCCGTCTGTAGTGAGATAAATCATATCCGATGGTTCTAAGATAAACTCTTCATTGGCAAAATCCTTGCCTTCGATGACCATTCCACCAATAGAGCGGCGTGTTCCCTTGAATACTTGGGCTTTGTGTTCGCGCACCAAGATGAGCGGGCGTTTTGCGCCGGCAAATACTGCAACTGGCTGTTCGTTACGGTCTTCTATGCGCAGCAGGCAGAGATCCATCCCATCGTTGTTGGCATCGACATTGTATTGTTTGAGGCGTGTAAACACACGGGCGTGCAGCTCGGAGAGAATCTCGGAGGGATCATAAATTTTTTGCTCATTGACCAGCTCATTGAGCAAAGAATAGCCGATGAGACTCATAAAAGCCCCCGGTACGCCGTGCCCGGTACAGTCTACCACAGCGATGAAATGATAAAATTTACCTTCGGCCTGTACCCGTGATTCCCAGTAGAAATCACCCGATACGATGTCCTTGGGTTGATAATAGACAAACTGCCCTGCTATCCAGCCGAGCTTTCCTTTTCGGATGACGGGCAGGATGGCTTCCTGAATTTTTTGGGCATATCGTATACTGTCGCGCACTTTGAGGTATACCTCTTCTAGCTCCTGCATAGTATGTTGGAGTTGGCTGTTGGTATCTTCTACAGCGCGTTTGCTGGCTTCTATTTCTTGTTTTTGTTGTTCGAGAATGCGTTTTTGTGCTTCTATTTCCTGATTTTTGGCAATCAACTCATCACGTTGGGCTTTGCGCCTGCGGGCAATGAGATATAGGATATATCCCACAATAAGAAACAACAACAAGACGGCTGCCAGGCCATAGATAATGCGTTGGCTTTGTTTGAGGAAGGCGTTTGTCTTATCAAGATTATCCTTCATCGAGTCTATCTCGGTACGGGCAATGGCCTGTGCTTGTTTGAAGGCAAGGTTGTTGGCTTCGAGTTGTTGTTCGAGCTTTCTGATTTGGTCAATCAAGAAGTTACGCTCTTCGTCGCTGATGTCTGGAGTATCTTGTAGTTTGCGCGAGATTTCCCGAATTTCGTTGGCAATTCGTTGGTTGCGGTCAATCATCTTACGCTGCTCATCTTCGAGTTTTTCGGTCAGGCTACTGATGTCTTTTTTGAGTGTTTCGGCATTGGTAGGCTGGTTGCGGTCAACGTTGAGGGCATTGATATTGGTAATGGCGGCCAGCCCTTGGCTTTGCATCTTCTTTACTTTCCCTGTTTTGGGGAGCAGCTGTACGGCGGCGAGTGTTCCCGGAACGGGCATATAGGTCGTATCACGGCGTAGCTTTTCGGCAGGAGGGAGAGCCGCCGTGAGTGGAGGATTGGTAACATTGGCCGCCGCCAATACCACTTCCTTCTTGGTGGGTACATTGGCCGCAATAACCTGAGTTACGGGAACTTTGATAAATTTAATTTGATCGTTATATAGGTTGACGATGGTGGGATAAATCTCGTCTTGGGGCAGCACATAAAGCTTAAAGCGCGCATTTTGGGGAATCTCAGTGGGGATATTGATAGCAAAATTCCCCTCTGCGTCGCTCAATACAGTATTTTGCTCAAAACCTTTGATATACACTTTGGCTCCTACCAAGATACGCCCGTCGTGATAGCTATATATCGAGCCTTGCAATTGTTTTTGGGCTGTAAGTGGAGCCACAGCCAAAAACGCCAGACCAATCATCATCAAAACAAAACGGAGCAGATGTGTCATAAAATGTTAAACCAAGGGCTAAGGGCAAATTTAAGCGAGTAAGGTGCAAAATGTATGCAAAACCATTAGTATTTTGATATTTCCTATCAAAATACTGTTCTGTGAATGAATATTAACGCCCGGGGCTGACTAGAATCACTTCTACACGGCGTAGGCTTTCGGCACTTTCGCCTGGGGGTGCAAAGGTGGAGGGGGGCAATAGTTTGATTTTGTCGCGGGGAATGCCCATAGTGAGCAATTCACGCACCACCTCCTCTGCCCGCACACGAGCCAGCATCCCGCGAGTAGCGGTGTGCTCCTCTTGGTCGCTATAACCGATGACTTGCAACAACATTTGAGGATTGACTTCGAGCCAATCTTGCATGAGTCTAAGTTGTGCTTTGGCCCGGGGCAAGATAGTCGTTTGGTAGGAATCAAAGCGCAACTCTTCGCTGCGTATTTCTACATAGACTGTCGCAAAGACTGTATCGATTTTTAGGGTAGAATCAGGCTTGATTTCGATGAGCTCACGGGGGTTGTTGAGTAGGGTATCTATTTTGGGCAAGGTATCTTCTTTGAGGTACTTTTTCTCGACTATGATGAGGGTGTCTTCGAGCAAGTAACTGACGGTATCGCGGCGCACATAACTCACAGGTGCTTCTTTGGGTGCGCCGGCGAGGGTGTCGCGCGGCAAAAACACATAGGTATTGATATTGACAGGGCGCGGGGCAGCTTTGCGGCGTAGCTTCAGACCGAGGCCTAACTCCCAAATATTGCCCCCTATAGGGTTTTGGTTGCCCAAGGCCATATCATAGCTGATAGAGGCAAAGAAATTGTGTTGTTCATAACTGACGGCTACTGTTGCGGCGCCATTGTTCCACCACCAAGCCCCTATGCGAAAGAGACTTTGGTCGGCATTGCTCAGCTGTCCCCATAGCCCCGGCTGTAGGAGTAGTTGTTGGCCAATCATCAAGAGGCGCATATTGGGATAAAGCCCCCATTGTTGGCGCTGCCACAACAAGGCTCCTGCGCTCAGGTGCAGCTGAGTCGACAGAGGTACAGATTGGTTGGGGTCTAGGGCGATGTTGGGGTTGTTGAGCAAACGCCCGCCAATGCCTGCAAAATAGCTGGGGTGTAGTTGTTCGCTGCGGTGTCGGTAGCTCCACATCAGGCCTGCGTCAAAGCTAGGGTAGCTTGTACTGAGGTTGTCAAAACGCTCATTGGGGTCTGCGCTAAGGTTGAAAACGCCATCGGCTATCTGGCTGTCAGTGGTGATGTTGTTGAGGTTGATGCCACGTTGAAAAAAGCCTCCTTGAAGACCAACAGTCACTTGGTGTTTGTCAAAATAGGTATGGTAAGAAAAACTCAGGCTAGCACCATTGGTTTGGACAAACCCTGCGATATTTTCGTTCCACACCGCCCCACCGATGACAGCTCGGGTTGCTTGGCCGCTGCGATTGAACAAAGGGTAATACCCCGAAAGCACTGCCGTTTGGATAGACTCGCCCGAAGGCAGGCGCTGGTTGCGGTAATGCAGCCCAATCCGACTGTGCTCATACCAACTCTGTTGCGCCACATTGCCCGTGCTCGGAGTGGCTGTGTATTGTGCCCAGATGCCTTCTTGGGCATACACGGCTGTCCTTTGGCAAAACAATGCTAGCAGCGTCGTGAGAGCGTATATTGTCCGAAATATGTAGGGGTGATATGTCATTGATTTGCAGAAAAGCAGGAGTGGATTATCGTGCCAGTTTGACCTCCCCCGATTTACGAATTTGTTGTCCGTCGTTGAAAGTGATGGCTATAGACCAGACATAGACCCCATCGGGGCTGTCTTGTCCATCCCAGCCTTGTTCAGTAGCGAGGCTTACATCATTGGTATTGAAAACAAGGTTGCCGTAGCGGTCAAAGATACGCCAATCCAAGGCGCTGATATTGCGGCTGCGTAAGATAAAGCGGTCATTGCGCCCATCGCCATTAGGGGAAAAGAAGTTGGGCAAAATGACCTCTACCACTACCGGCTCTACAAAGCGCTGCAATCCCCCGGCTTGAAGGTTAAGTGTAGGCGTAACGCCGCTAAGGTTGATGTCATTTTGGCCAAAAGCCTCTGCGCGAATGGTATTGCCTACAATTGCACGCTCGCTCAGGTCTATCGTCAGCCAAAAGTGGGCTGTTTGGTTGGCCGCTAAAGGGAGAGAAAGATTCTCAAAGCGCAGGGGCTGCCCAATAGCCACCACAGACTGGCTGCCGATGAGCGTAGCCGTACCTAGGTTGTTAGTGGTATTGTACCAAAGCCTAAAGCCCTCTGGAGCAATGTCTTCGGCAATATAATTGCCTCCTAAGGGGATATTAAGCCGCTGTAGGGTAGTGGGTTGGAAGCGCACCTCAGCGGTAAACTGGTAGATGGGGTGTTTGAGTGTGCCTTGTAACACGTCTTGGGCGGCTATAGCAACACTATTGAGGACTACCTCTAGGGGCGGCGCGACAAATCGGTGGAAATTCCCGTCGCTTAGGTTGTTGCTCACATTGCCTGCGGCAAAGACAGCTGTTAGGTTGCCCAAATCAGCGACACGTATGCGGCGTTCGGGGGTAGCCGTAGATTGTAAGTTGATACTCAACCAAAAGTATCCACTACTATTGACAGCAATGCCCCGGTTGATATTCTCAAAACTGATATTTTGCCCATTACCTACAGGGTTGCGCTCGCCTATCCGTACAGCGCCGGCAAAGTTGTCGGTAGTATTGAAATACAACTCAAATCGACTCAAATCGGTATTGCTGAAGTCGCCCCTGAGCGGAAGGCTCAGAGAGATGATGGTAGCATTGGCAATCGTAACATCGGCGCGCAATTGGTAGATGACGTGCCGGTTGGTTCCGCCTACTACATCTGCTGCGGCTACAGGGAGGGTGTGTAGGCTGATGGCAGGGGTGAGGTCACCACCTTGTACAAAGGTACGTATGCCTGCATCGGTCAAGGTGCCTACTACGGTACCCGAGGCAAAGCTGAAATCGCTGAGCGCCGGCGCCGGCACTTGGATAGTGCGCCCGACGGTTGCGCTGCTAGCTACATCGGCAGTCAGCCAGATGAAATACTCTGTATTGCGTGCGATGGCCTGTGATAGCCCTCCAAAGAGCAATACCGCGCCAGAAGCGGTGATGGCTTGGCTGCTCAACTCGGTGGCTGTGCCGAAGTTGTCGATGGTATTGATAAACAACCGGAAGCTGCCTGATACCAAGTCAGCAGGCTGGTAAGTGCCCGTAGGGCGAAAACTGAGCGACTGAAGGGTAGTGTTGAAGTCTTGATTTTGGATGCGCACACGATACAAAATATCTTGAATCGTTCCGGTATTGACATTGGCCGCAGGCACACTCAGGGCGCTAAGCCTGATTTCGTCCGAAGGAGCAACGATAGTCGTCGTTGCCCCCGGATTGGTAGAGGCGTTTTTAGTGCCGAAGTCAAAGGTAACATTGGCCGCTGTCAGCGCCTGTAACCTGAGCGTGCGTCCTATGACTGCCGTGGGCGCTATATCTGCCGTAATCCAGAAATATGCTTGGGTATTGGCCGCCAAGCTGAAGGGGAGTGCGCTGCCGGTATTGAATACAATATTACTTCCTGAGCCTACAGACACGGCGCTCTGCAACAGGACTCGCTGGCCTGTGTCCGCAAAATTATTGACAGGGCTATACCACAGTTTGAACCCATTGGCTTTGAGGTCGCTGGTTTGATAAGTTCCTTCAGATGCTATCTGTAGTCCGGTAAGGTTGGTGGTTCCGCCCGAAGGGAAGATAACAAAGCTATAGAGCGGATGATTGTCAGTGTCTTGTGCTACGGTAGCCTCTGATAGATTGATAGAGGCGATGGCGATGGTTACAGGGTCGCTGACGATGGTATGGGTTCCTCCGTTGAGGATGCTGCCTAGGGTTGGGCTGCCAAATACAAACCCGATATCGGCCCCTGTTGGCGCCAGCAGCCGGATGGTACGGTTTGGAGTGGCTGCCGGAGATACATCTACCGTAATCCAGTAGTAATACTGATAACCGCCCATTTGGTAGCTAAGCGTAGGATCAACAAAATTGACCAAGCCCCCGCTAGCCGGAATAGCTGTTTCGGTGGCCAGCAATTGCGCATCATTAAAATTCGGGCTTAGGCCATACCATAGTTTGATACTCTGGAGGTCTTCAGGTTGGTAAGTGCCTGCCGTACGGAAACTCAACTGATTGACACGGCCATCGGAGGGATTTTGGGCGGCACGCAACTCATAAATAATGTGGTTGGTACTCCCTCGGAGTACGTTCTGATCCGCAAAGGAGGCAGGGCTGGTAAAAGTAGCGGATGGTATGGTTTCGATGATGTTGAGCGTTGTATTGCTAGATTGGTTGGCCAGGCGCTGTATGATGCCCGAAGGCCAATTGATGCGGATGGAGTCTATGGTTGTAGTGCTTCCTACCCCAAAATGGGTAACCATACTTTCTTGGGAAGAGGTGCTGGTCTTGGGCATAATTTGGCGCAACTGTGTTTGGCTGCCAGTGCGCACCCTTACCGCAGCCCCGATGGCATTGGTGTTGGACACAACCCCTGTCAGCTTACACTTGAGGTAACGGTTGCCACTCGAAGCATCATTGCGCAATAAAACATTGCGGGCTGCGATGGTGCTAGGTAGTGAGCCGTGATCAATGGTCGCAAAAATATCGACAAAACCATCATTGTTGTAGTCGGCAGCAACAATACCGCTGAATCGCATACTGCTGGCTAGGGGTGGGTTAGCTACTGTACCATAATTGAGCGGAACACCGGGCTGGAAGGTACCACCATTATTGCGAAACAACACCAACTGACCGTTGCCACTCCCTACGACCAAGTCTAAAAAACCGTCATTATCGTAATCTATCCAGGCAGATGCCATCGGGTTAGACATCGCGTAGGTGTTGACATTTGCCGTCTCCGTCGGCTTGCGCGTAAAGCTCTCCCCGCCATTATTACGACAGACAGAAATGCCGTTGGCAGCGCTTTCTAGCACACAGACATCCATGAGGCCATCATTGTTATAATCACCCCAACAGGCTCCAAATCCAGTAATGTTGAGAGTGGTCAAGCCTGTAATGTTGCGCCTACTAAAACTAGTACCGTTATTGTTCCGAAAAAGGTAGTGGGGATGTGCCCCGATTAGGCTAGTAGTAAAGAGATCCATCCAGCCGTCGTTATTGTAATCTACCCAAGAGGCGATGTTGGGCAGAGGTGCTGCGGGCATAGAGGTGTCCGCCAAAAGCCCCGGCAAGGCAGCCACTGCAACCGTACTGAAACTCCCATCGCCATTGTTGCGATGCATCCGGTGGTTGGCGCTTCCACCTTGCAAGAGGTGTGCGTCTAGGTGGCCGTCGTTGTCATAATCTATCCAAGCTACAGAGTAAATATTCAGTCCTTCACTGACAATAGGATTGGGGGGGACTTGCTCTGTAAAATTGGTATTTCCCGGGCTATTTTGGTACAGAAGCCGAGTGGAGGCTATGCCGGAGGTCGCTATCAAAACACCCCAGCGGTTATTATTGGCAAAATAGCCCACACTTCCGCTGACATTGTCGTTGGTGGCGCGGCCGGGATCTCCCTGAGTAGGAGACACATTGCTGAAGCCCAAAGCCCCGTTATTCAAGTAGAACTCGATAGGTACTCCCCGATAAAAAACCACTAAATCCTCCAGTCCGTCGCTGTTAAGGTCTAGCCACGCGGCTCCATTTGCATTGGCTGTGCGGTTGACAGGGCTGTGTGGGCGCAGCGCAACCATAGGAAAGTTGATTCCATCAGTAATGCTCGTAAACTGGGCATATACAGGTTGTTGGATGCCGGCTAACCATAGCCACAACCCGAGGAATGTTACTATAAAGTCCCGCTCACGCATACCTCTTGAGAGGTTATGTAAGTTACAAAATCGCATAAAGTTCTCCAATATTTCAGGTGAAATACCCCGCAAACATTGCGCCTCGCTTAGATAAAGCCATCTACACAATTACAGACGAAAATGCTTGTAAAAGGTAGCAACTTTTTCGACAATAGGCAATATCAAACCCATAACCGACCTAAACCCAGCAATAAGCTAGTATGACAACATTGGTTGTGGAGAGTTATCGATTGCTAAATTAAAACAAAAAACGCTAATTTTATTACAAGAGTTAGGTCTGATTGAAAAATACTTATTTTATACTGATTAGGTAGCTCAATTGGGGGACTTGTGTTGGTATAGCAGGCTTTGCGCATACGCCACCATAGAGGTATTGACAAACAACTGATGCTTCCTGTGTTGGACAAGTGTTGCCGGCATTTCATATCGTAGCCCATCTTGCTGTAGGAGTTTATGCAATACCGGAAGGTCGTTGCGCCTATCTAAATAGGCAATACCCAACAACAAGCCCAAACCAAACCGCAGAAACCACTGCTTTAGTGTTTGACGTAGCCCATACACTAGATACCCTAGATACTGTAGATTCATTTGGCAAAAGTAGGAATATGGATGCAAAACTGGATACACAATACGAATATAGTGATTAATATTGGTTTATCGTATCGAAATCAAGGTCAGAAGTTATTATCTGCTAAAATAGTATAGCTGATAATGGTTTTATTATATTTCAATCCGATAGCTGGTAGAAAATTAAAGCCTGATTCTTGTACTCGAAAAATACAAACAGCCCCTTTGTTAATCCAACTCAACTTGATTTCTTTGAACTATTATGGCTTTTTTGACCTTGAAAATTCATAACCCGATTTTTCTTTAATAACTTTGCAACAGCATTAACCCAAAACATCCTAAAATATGAATAATACAAAAAATGTCTTGGACACCTTGTTCCAAGCTCAAACCAAAGCCGTCGAAAACTTTTTTGACACTACTAAAAAGGCAAGCACTACCTTCAAAGAAGAAGGGCTTACATTTGAAAAATCTTCTGCTATCTTGAAAGAGTGGTTTCAGAAGCAGCAAGAGATTATGGAAACAGCAGTCACCTCTGTACGCGAGCAAGTGAATTTTGAAAGCTATACTCCAGAGGCATTCAAAAGTGTACTGGAAACACAACGTGAGAACGTCGAGCGTTTGTTTAGCTCTGTCAAAGGGTTTGCACCCAACTATAGCGCTGAGCAGGCCATCAACGAATACCAAACACAAACGGACAAGGTATATGCCGCTTGGAAAGATATGCACGAGCGTCTAGTAGGCCAGCTTGGTAAGCCTTTCTCTGATCTTACTAACCCTGCCGAGGTTGCTCAAGAGATGAACCACCGCCTCATCGAAACGGTACGTGGCTATATCGCAAAAGAAAAAGAAGAAGCACCAAAAAGCACTGCCAAAGCCAAAACTAGCGATGCAGCGACACCTGCCGCCAGCACTGCCGAGCCCGCCGCTCCTAAAAAAGCACCTGTACGCCGCACTAAAAAAACCAGCCCTGCTCAAGACGCTGAATAAACTGCCCTTCAAGGCGGAATAGGTAAACACATACTTAACATCTATCATACATCTTTCAACAAAACGCCTTACAGTCAGATGGTTGTAGGGCGTTTGGCTTGGTATCATACACTTCTTGAGAATAGATTGTACCGTTGAGTGTTTTTGATTTTTGTGGATACATTGCCTCTCTAGCGCTTGGCGTATATGAAGATGCAAGGGAAGCCATTGTCAAGTTAGAAAATATCCAGAATTGTGGGGAATTGATGATTTATTGGGCACAGATAAAGCAGTTTTAGAAATAGACAAAATTAGCTAGCTTTGCCTGCCCGAACATCTACCCCCAGTCCTATGGAGACCTCCTTACAAACACACCCTTGGCTTCAAGCTACCCAAGCGTATGTACAGCAAACCTTGTCTGCTGCCGATGCCTCCCACGATTGGGAGCACATCCGGCGGGTTTGGGCAATGGCGCAACGCCTCAGTACATACTACCCGCAGGCCGATGGGATGGTCGTCTCGCTGGCGGCACTCCTACACGACATCGCCGATGCCAAATTTCACCACGGGGATGAAACGCTAGGTGCGACCACAGCTCAAGCTTTTTTGCAAAACCTTGGCGTTCCCGAAGCACTGAGGGCGCATGTAGGGCAAATAATCCTACACCTCTCTTTCAAAGGAGGGCAGGTACAGGCAGGGTTTTATTCTCAAGAGTTTGCCATCGTACAAGATGCCGACCGCCTCGACGCGTTGGGCGCGATTGGCATTGCCCGCACCTTTCACTACGGTGGGATGCGCGGACAGGCACTGTATGACCCCCAAATCGCGCCACGCACCCAACTCGACCCACAAACTTACCGGCAGCAGTTGGCGCCCACACTCAATCACTTTTACGAAAAGCTGCTCTTGCTCCAAGAGCGCCTACATACGCCCGAGGCAAAGGCCATTGCTGCTGAGCGGCACCAGCTGATGCAAGATTTTGTGAAGGCTTTCCTCACTGAGTGGCATTTTCCCGAAACCCAATTCCCACCTGCATTTGAATTATGAGTACGTTTCAAGCTTTTTTCGACCTAGGGCTGACCCATATCTTGGCGCTCGATGGTTTTGACCACATTTTGTTCATCGTTGTGTTGTGTGCGGTATACCCTCCCAAGGCTTGGCGCAAGGTCGTGATCTTGGTAACGGCCTTTACCTTGGGGCATAGTGTTACCTTGGCCTTGGCAGCGCTGGATTATGTACAGGTCAACAAGCCGCTGATAGAGCTGTTGATTCCGATAACGATTTTGGCCACTGCCATCAGCAATATTTTTGAAGACCCTAGCGACCTCAACCGTCCCCAAGGCTTGCGCTATTTGTTTGCCAGCTTCTTTGGCTTGATTCACGGGCTGGCCTTTGCTTCCGACCTCAAGGCGATGTTTAGCCTGATGGATGAGCGCATTACGGACAAGCTGCTGGCTTTCAATATCGGCATCGAAGTGGGACAGTTGGTTGTGGTGGCCGTGGTGATGTTGCTAGCTTGGGCGCTGAGTCGTCTATTGGGCGAACGCTGGCAATGGTGGAACTATGGCCTCTCAGGCTTTAGCGCCTTAGCAGCTCTGGGGATGATTGTGGGGAAAATCTTACAGATGAGCGGAATGTTGGGCTAATGCCTCAGTACGTTGCTTGAGCGCCTCGTTCATTCGCACAAAACCAGCCCGGGTTTGTTTTCCTATTTTGCGTAAGACATAGCCTACAAGTAAGCCTGAAAATGATTCTCCGTGGATGAGATTGACCTGATTTGGGGCAATCTCTTCAATCTTAAAGTAGTGCCTGCCATCGAACAAGCCTTTGATACCCAAGGAGCCAAGCCATTCAAAATACTCATTTTCAACTACTTGTGTTACTTTTGGTTTGAAGGTGATGGGGCTATCGCCATTTTTCATGGTATTTTTGAGCCTAGCGCCCAGCATTACTTTGCCCTCGCTCCGAATAATAAAGGGGTTCCACTCTTGGTAAGCCTCTAGGTTTGTCAGTACGCTAAAGACTTGCTCTTTTGGAGCATTGATGACAATTTCGGTGATAATCTGAGCCTTCATATACAACAAGGGGTTAGGTGATTTTGATAAGACAAAGGTAGCCCCCCTGTTGTGGCTTTGCATTAACAATTGTTAAGGTTTTCACGCCACTGGATATTTTTGGAAAAGTAGCTCGCAGCTCCAGCTCCGAGGCAAGCTGAGGCCTCATTTTAGGAGTACCATGAGACTTAGCCCACAGCTTTAACTGTGTTGAAAAACGTCCGGTGGCGTGAAAGATTTATACCTTAGTCAAAATTGGTTGGGGAAAGGTGTGCGCCGAAAATTCTTTAGAGCTTGTTTAAATTTTCAGCGCGGCACTCAAAACAGTTGATTTTTGTGCCGATACTATACAAAAAGCGCAGGTATAGCAGCGCCACGACGAGTATTTTTAACGACTTAGCGACCAAAAAGTAGCGGTTTGGTGTTGATGCAGAGAGTTTTAAACAAGCTCTTAGAGTCAAGAAAATCAAACCCTACGCATCCTCAAATCTTGTGAATCTTGGTATCGCCTTGGGCTTTATCTTGTAGCCTCCGCCTGATGCGGCTCAAAGAAACGGGTGTGATGCCCAAGTAAGAAGCGATGATATGGTGTGGCACACGCAAAAACAGGTCTCCGTGCTGCTCGATAAAATGTTGACACCGCTGCTCAGGGCTATCCAATAGAAACGAAGACAGGATTCGCTGCGCATTGATAAAGCGTTGCTCGGCGAGGCGACGGGTAAAGACATTGATTTTGGGCAGCTGCTGGTAGAGTAGATCTATCCGGGCCTTGTTGATAGCCAATAGTTGGCAATCCTCTAAGGTTTCGAGGTATTGGATGCTGGGGCTTTGTTGTAAAAAGCTCTCATAACAGCTGGCAAACAAGTGCTCTCGAAAGATAAAGCCGGTGATATGCTCGCCGTCTTTGTCATAATAGAGCCTCAGCAGTCCTTCATTGATAAAATAGATTTCTTTGGCGACCTGCCCGGCAGCCACCAGTGTAAACCCCTTAGGTACTTGTCGGAGGCTGAAGGCGCTTTCAAACAGTCGCTTTTCGGCGGCATTGAGCTGTACAAGCTGCGCTGTTAGTTGGTGTAGCGCGTCAAACATTGGGACAAGTGTTTTTAGGGATTTTTTTGGGCCAAGGCTTCGGCCAAGGCTCGAATCTGTAGGCGAACTTCGTAACTCCAGTAGCGTTGTTCGGCTTGTAGGCGTGTGATGGCCGCTGCTACCTGTTCGAGGTTTTGACCTTCGGCCACGAGCTGGCCGGCCATCTGAAGCCAAGCCTTGAGTGCGTCCTCCTCTAAGGTGTAGGGAGTGAGGGCTTGGCTTATCTTTTGCCAAGCCTGACGGCGGTGTAGGTCTCTTCCGTTGCTCATTTGAGGGTAATTTGGATGTTTTTGGTACCACCTTGGCAAACCACCTTGGCATCTTCAAACGACGGAGGACCGAAGGTTCCTCGCGCATTGTTCGAAAATCCGTATGCCTCGGTAGGCACGCCCATCAGATTTTTGTCGAGTTTGCCATTGCTGTTTTTGTCGTGATAACTCGACACGGCATAGTTGCCATTGGGTACTTCAAAAGTACAGCTCACCTGTGCGCTGGTTACATCGACTACTTTCCCCTGAAATACCTTATCTTCTTTGGGGAAATCGGCCTTGCTATTATACAAGCCTACATATACTTTCCCCTGAACAGGTGAGATATTTTGAATAGTAATTGTTAATTTTGTTTGGTTATGGTTGGGGGCGCTGTAAAAGAACAGGCTCAGCCACAGCATTGTCCAATGAAGAAGTAGCATCTTTTTGAGGGTTACATATGGATAGTTTGATAAAGATACACAATTCTCCGCAGATACCGGAGATAGAAGCTCAGTTAAAGAAACGGTTGCGGCATCCTTATGTTTGGGGACGCACACAAAACAATCACTATGATACGCTGACCAACTTTGTATACCATACTTTTTATTGGGATGATTTGCTCCATAAAATAGAGCACGATTTTGGGAATCGTAGCGATTTCGACGCATTTATGAACTATGCGATGAACCGCTGGTTCAACTTTTGGTCGGCTTATGGGGTAGAGCAAGTCTTCCAGCAGCAGCCCGGCATTCGGGCAGCGGCCAATGACCGTGACCGGTTGGTAGATTTTGAGCTACACGGCATCCACTTTGACCACAAAACAACGGTTTTTCCCAAGGCTTTTCCGCACTCACTTGAGCAGGCTCGCCAAAACCCACGCCTGCTTATGGAGTGGCTCTACCAAAACCAAAGCCGCCAAGGGAGATTCCACTTGCGCAACCGGCTTTTTGTGGTATTACATGCCCAAGACGGCCAACATTGGCAGCTTAAAGCCCGACTTTCGTGGCTACAAACACTCGTAGCCCAGTATGTAACACAGTTTGAGACCCAACAGCTTTACGATTTTTATTTTGACCAAGACCATCGCCTTACACTCAGCGATATTATATGGGCCATTGCCTGATGCTAGCCCAATGATGCTCTTGGCCTCATTCTTACCTCATTACAGAAGCGCAGCATTTTGAGTCAACAGCCCTGATACTTGACAATATGTGCTGGCAATTTAAAAAAAACTAATTAGCTTTGGCCTTACTCACCAATGCTAAAAACTCGTCGATTGCTGTTATGCGCCTGATATTACTGCAAGCCTCCCCTAGGGCGGTATTGGATAACTTTACCATCAGTGTTCCTTTTTTATGGCCGGAGCTGTTGTTGGGCTTACTTTTTTTGCTCTATCTTCTAGTAGACCTCTGCCGTCCACAATTTAGCCAACGGTATGGGCGTTTATTGGCGCTGGCAGGCTTGGTAGCGGTGTTGATAGCAGATATTTGGCAGCTGTGGGTGTGTACTTGTCAGATGCCCCGTGAGTTGTTGGTAGGTGCTTTGATGCTTACGCGTGAGGCGATGTTTTTTAAGCTATTGTTTGTTGTTGTGGCGCTGTTGACGGTTTGGCTCAGCAAGCCACACACCTATGCAGCCAAGCGGGGCGGCGAATATTTTTCGCTTTTATTTGCCCTGCTGATGGGTTTACACCTGCTGACAATGGCTACCAACTGGCTCAGTTTGTATATTTCTTTGGAGTTGGTCTCAATCAGCTCTTATATCCTGACGGTCTTCCGTCTGAACAAACAAGGCGCAGAAGGCGGGCTGAAGTACCTGATTTTTGGGGCTTTTGCTTCCGCAGTGATGCTCTATGGGATGTCTTGGCTCTATGGTTTTTCGGGCAGCTTGCAGTTCGCACACCCTGAGTTTATTTATGGCCTTGTGCAAGGCAATCGGATAGTAGTTTCGGTGGCGCTGTTGTTGGCTTTGGGTGGATTGTTGTTCAAGATGGCCACAGTACCATTCCACTTCTGGACTCCTGATGCCTATGAAGCAGCACCCACCCCCATGGTTGCTTTTTTCTCGGTGGCTCCCAAGGCAGCTGCACTGGCTGTATTGATACAGCTACAAACACTTTTACAATTCCCTTGGGTACAGCAGGTATTGGTAGTACTGGCCATTAGCAGTATCTTTTTGGGGAATTTGGCCGCTTTGCGCCAAACCAATCTCAAGCGGATGTTGGCTTACTCCTCCATCGCACACACGGGCTACTTGCTCATTGGGGTGCTCATCCCTGTGACGAGCAATGCGTCTTTTGCCCAACAAGCAATGCTTTTTTATTTGGTAGTTTATTTGTTGATGAACGTGGGAGCCTTTGCCTTGGTCAGCTTATTGGGGGATGCCGACGAAGACGCACAGGCCTATGAGCTGGAACGCTACAGCGGCCTAGGTTTGCAAGCTCCGCTTTTGGGGGTGCTGATGTTGGTATTGATGATTGCCCTGACCGGCCTTCCGCCAACAGCAGGCTTTAGCGCCAAGCTATTTTTATTCTCTGCCCTTTGGGAAAACTACCAAAGCAGTGGGCAATCGCTCTTCTTGTGGTGGTTTGTGTTGGGGCTTTTCAATACAGTGCCGGCGCTGTTCTACTATTTGCGCGTGCCGTTTTATATGTTTTTCCGTCCGGCGGCGCAACCTCGCCAACTTTCTATCCAACCGCTCGACTGTGCATTGCTCTGTCTGCTGGTGTTTGGGCTGCTTTTGTTATTTGTATGGCCTCAAGGCCTGATGGATGCCATCAGGGTATTGCTGGGGCAATAGCCCCGCCGATGCGCTCTTCTAGTGTAGTAGCCCTAAGCTGCGCAACTCTGCCTCGTTAAAAACCCGTGATTGGGTCAGGAAGCGTAAACCCAGCGGAATTTCGAGCGAGAAGCTGGCACCGCGCCCCGGGGCTATATGGACGATGATTTGGGTGTGTTTCCAATACTCATATTGGTCGGCGGCAATGTAAAAGGGACAGCCTTCGATATCGCCCAAGTACACATCGCTGTCGCCGGTACGGAACTCGCCCTTGACATAACACATTGGTGCGGAGCCATCGCAGCAGCCACCACTTTGGTGAAACATCAGGTCGCCGTGTTCGGCCTGTAGTTGCCGGATTACCTCGGCGGCCTCCGGTGTGAGGGTTACTTTTTGAACGGTGAGTGTAGTCATTGTATTGAGAAATGAGGGGGTGGAAAATATCTAAATAACAGTAAAACAAGCGCTTAGCAAACAGTGCAAGGATCCAGCCTTGCGATGTAGCTTCGTCTCAACGGCGCAGTGAAAGACACCAAATACGAGTTGAGTCAAAACACATAGCCAACAACACACAAGGTGCTGCCGGCATATGTTATAAACCAACTGTCAATTAGGTGCGGAATCTCTTAAAAGAAACCCATTGGGTTTTTGTCATAAGAGATGAGCATATTCTTGGTTTGCTGATAATGGTCGAGCATCATCTTGTGGGTTTCGCGCCCAATACCCGACTTCTTGTAGCCACCAAAGGAGGCGTGTGCAGGGTAGAGGTGATAGCAATTGACCCATACGCGGCCTGCCTGTATTTCGCGTGCCATACGGTAGGCTTGGTGAGTGTCGCGTGTCCAAACGCCCGCGCCTAGTCCGTAGAGGGTATCGTTGGCGATGGCCAGCGCCTCGGCCTCGTCTTTAAAAGTTGTTACAGAGACCACCGGGCCGAAGATTTCTTCTTGGAAGATGCGCATCTTGTTAGTGCCCTTGAACATTGTGGGCTGGATGTAATAACCGCCGTTTTTGCCGTAGTCGTCAGAGCTGCCGCCTACCAACACTTCTGCACCCTCTTCCCTGCCGATGTTGAGGTAGCTCATGATTTTCTCGTATTGGTCGTTGGAGGCTTGCGCTCCCATCATTGTGTCAGTATCGAGGGGGTTGCCGACCTTAATCTTCTTCACACGGTCTACCACACGCTCGATGAACTTGTCATAAATGCTTTCCTGAATCAGCAGACGCGAAGGGCAAGTACAAACTTCCCCTTGGTTGAGGGCAAACATCACGGCTCCTTCTACACATTTATCCAAAAACTCATCGTCTTGATCCATAATATTGGCAAAGAATACATTGGGCGATTTACCACCTAGCTCAAGCGTTACAGGGATGATGTTTTCGGAGGCATACTGCATAATCAAGCGTCCGGTAGTGGTTTCGCCTGTAAAGGCCACCTTGGCTACTCTCGAAGAGGAGGCCAGTGGCTTGCCTGCTTCAATACCAAAACCATTGACGATATTCACTACTCCGGCAGGAATAAGGTGCTGCACCAACTCCATCAGTACCAATATCGATGAAGGGGTTTGCTCGGCAGGCTTGAGTACCACGCAGTTGCCGGCGGCCAATGCCGGAGCCAGCTTCCAAACGGCCATTAGGATGGGGAAATTCCAGGGGATGATTTGCCCTACTACGCCCAGAGGTTCTTTGAGTTGAATAGACACGGTGTTGGCATCTAGCTCGGAGATGCTGCCTTCGTCGGAGCGGATACAGCCGGCAAAGTAACGGAAGTGGTCGATGGCGAGCGGGATATCGGCGGCGAGGGTTTCGCGTATGGCCTTGCCATTTTCCCAAGTTTCGACCCGAGCCAGTAGTTCGAGGTTTTGCTCCATCACGTCCGCAATCTTGAGCAACATATTCGAGCGCTCCGTTACCGACGATTTTGTCCAAGTTTTGGCCGCTTCGTGAGCCGCATCTAGCGCCAGCTCTATGTCTTCTTTGGTAGAGCGAGGAATGCGGGTGAATACCTTGCCGTCTACCGGAGAAGGATTTTCAAAATACTGTCCTTTGACGGGGGCTGCCCATTTGCCGCCGATGAAGTTCTCGTACTGAGCTTTGAAAGTTGGTTTGTCGTAAATCATAATATCTTTTGGGTTAAGAGGTTTTGGTTAGAATAAAATTCTCCTTGAAACGCTCTGTAAAGTTGAAGATTATTAGTAACTTACGCTTGCACTATATTGTCAAAAAGTAGAACTATTCTATCACCTATGCAGCACACAACCAACATCCCTACAAGCCTGTACCATCCTAAGCAGAAGATAGACCGGTTGGTGGAGAATAAGACCACCTTCCATACCGCTCGCATTGAGCTGAACTTGTTTGAGACCTTTGAGGTTGCCGAGGCGGTAGCGTTGCGGTTTGACAGTCCGGTGTTTGTGGCGATGATTAGTGGCAAAAAAGTGATGCACTTCGACGAAGGCCGGCGCAGTTTTCCCTTTCTGCCCCATCAATCTTTTGTATTGCCGGCAGGCAAGTCTATGACCATCGACTTTCCGGAGGCATCTATTGAGCAGCCTACGCGTTGTTTGGCCTTGGCCATCAGCGATGAGATGATTCAAGATGCCCTACAAAAAATGGAGCGCTATTTCCCCAAAGCGTCGCAAGAAGATTGGCAAGTGGCACAAGACCATTTCAGCCTTATCCATTGCGCCGAAATCAGCGCTACTATCGAGCGCCTGATAGAGGTATTGCGCCAACCTCAGGCCAACGGCACGGGACGCGCCTTTGCAGACTTAATTACCGAAGAGCTGATTATCCGGCTGATGCAGACAGAGTCAAAGCATTTTCTGCTCCAAAACCACCAACAGCTCAGCGACGGCCACCGACTTGCCCGCTTGATTACTTACATCCGCGACAATCTACACCAAGCCCTCACCATCGACAGCCTCTGCGAGGCCGCCCACCTGAGCAAGCCCAGTTTGTTTCGGCACTTTAAGAACGAAATGGGGCTGACACCAGTAGAGTTTATTCAGCAGGAGCGCATCCGCCTTGCCCAAAAACTCTTGCGCCAACCCCTGATGACCGTTACCGACGCTTGCTACGAAGCCGGCTTCAATAGCCTGAATTACTTTATCAAGGTCTTCAAAAAAATGACGGGCAAAACCCCCAAAGAATACCAGCAAAGCTGTTATTAGGGGTTGAGCAAAGCTCGGAGCTTGTTAGTCAGTACTTCGTTGATACGTTGGTAAGATTCGTGTGTCCAACCGGCTACGTGTGGAGTCAGGATGACTCTTGGATGCTGGGCAAGGCTTTCAAAATCAGCCTGTTGTTCTTCACTCAAGGCCATTATTTTTTCATTCTCAAGTACATCAAGACAAGCACCCAATACCTGACCCTGTTCGAGCATTTGGACTAAATCTTTGAGTATCACTACTTCTCCCCTAGAAGTATTGATGAGGTATATCGGTTTTTGGAAGCGAGCCAGATAGGCCGCGTCTACCATTCGGTAAGTCTCGGCGGTCAGGGGTACGTGTAGACTCAGGATATCGGCCTCGGCAAAAACCTGTTCCATAGAAGCCTCTTGAACAAAATCATCACCAAAGGCGCGGTCGTATTTGTCATAAGCCAGAATCCGGCATTCAAAATGGCGCAGGCGTTGCGCCACCGCCTGCCCTACGTGTCCATAGCCGATGATGGCTACAGTTTTGCCCTTGATTTCTATCCCTCGGTTGCCTTCTCTATCCCATATTTTCTGTTGTACTTGAGCGTGTGCCAGATGTAGTCGGTTGAAGAGCATCAAGAGCATCCCAAGGGTATGTTCTGCGACGGCATCGCGGTTGCCTTCGGGGGCATTGAATACTTGGATTCCCAAGCGAGAAGCCGCATCCATATCAATGATGTCCATCCCTGAACCTGCTCTTGCGATGAAGCGCAGGTGTTTGGCCTGCTGTAGCAGGGCTTCGTCTACATCAAACTTACTCCGAATGACCAGACCTTCATAGGCTTCGATAGCGGCCAGAGTTTCTGTACGCGTCCATTGGGGCTGATAGTCTACCACACATCCCAGTGAGGCAAACAATGGAGTGATAGATGGATGCATTTTATCTACAATCAGCACGCGGAGTGGTGGCATAATCTATTAGGCGACAAAGAGTGTGAGTATATGGTAATAAAGGGCGCAAGGAAACCGGCCACAACAATGTGGTAGAGGTTGGGCTCCAAAGGCCGCTATCCCTACGATATTGGTTGGGGGCGCGGTCTCAACAATCAGCCAGCCTCTTATTTAAAACACCAAATGCATTAGAAATATAACCAATGTGCCACTAAAAAGTATACCGTCAAGCCGATAATATCATTCGTCGTGGTGATGAATGGCCCAGAAGCAAGCGCAGGGTTTATCTTAAAATGGCTGAGTACCAAGGGAGTGGCCGTACCCATAAACGAAGCCAACTGTACTACTACAAACAAGGCAATAGCTACTACTAAGGCGAGTTTGAGATTGGCATAAAAGATAAAGGTAAACAAAAATACCACTGACGAAATAACCAGTCCGTTGATGAACGCCACCCAAAAAGATTTGAGAAAGCGCGCAAATACGCCCATATCCTTGATATTGTCGGAGGCCAAAGATTGCAAAACAATAGACGAAGACTGAATGCCGACGTTTCCGCCCGTAGCCCCGATGAGGGGGATAAAAAAGGCCATAGCCGGAATGACAGACAGATCGGCTTCAAAAAGGCCGATAATACGCGCTCCGGCGAGCCCTCCGGCCATCCCAATCAGCAGCCAGGGGAGGCGTGCGCGGGCAATGGTCAGGGCAGTATCAGTTTCTTCGACATCTTCGCTTACCCCGGCCATCATTTGACGGTCTAGCTCGGCCTGCTCTGTGATTACGTCTACGATATCGTCGATGGTAATGCGGCCTACCAGTTGTCCTCTTGGGTTTACGACAGGGATGGCTTCGAGGTCATATTTACGCATCAGCTCCACAACCTCTTTTTGAGGCTGATAAGTATAGACCGACACGAGGTCTTCTTGGTAAATATCTTCGACGCGGGTGTCGTCGGCGGCGAGGATAATTTTTTTGAGCGACACACGCCCCAGCAGACGGTTTTCGTCGTCTACTACATAAACAGAGTATATTTTCTCGACATTTTCGGCCTGTTGCCTGATTTCTTCGATACAGCGCAACACCTTCCAGTTGAGGTTGGCCCTGATGAGCTCCTTGGCCATCAAGCCCCCTGCCACATCCTCTTCATAGTGTAGCAGCTCTATGAGGTCATCGGCCTGTTGTGGGTCTTGTAGCGCAGCCAAGACCTCCTCCCTAAGCTGCACCTCAAGCCCATTGAGCATATCGGCGGCATCGTCAGAGTCCATTTCCATCACCCAGTTGGCAATCTGAACGCCTGAGAAATTGAGCAAAAAAGCCGTCCGATCCTCATCATCCATATTAGAAATAATTTCGGCGGCAGTGGCTGTATCCAAACACTGAATAATGAACACCCCCTCTTGGACTTCCAGCTCTTCGAGAATCTGAGAAATATCTTGGGCATACAGGTCGTCCAGTAGGGCACGGATACGCTCTACAGCTTTGGTTTCAACGGCTTCTTTCAGCTCTTCAAAAAAGTATACTGGTAGTTCTAATGGCATAGTGCTTTAGTTTTCGGAGTATAATGAGGATAAGGCTTGGCAAGTTACCCACAAGCCTAGTTTGCCCAAATATTTCGACAAAATTACAACAAAATATCATTTACTACGTCCTTTCATTTTATCCTATTGTGATACTTTGGGATAAATATCTTTCGGATAAAACAGCTAGGTTTGGCGCTAATTTTGATACCTACAGCCGTTATGCACAGCTCTCTAAAGTTTCATTTTATACTCAAAACCTACACCCTAAGCATTTGTTTGTACTTGTTGGTGATGCCTTTGTGGGCACAGCAACAAATCCGCATTGACAGCCTGATGCGGGAACTGGAAGATGCTGCCAACGGCAAACAAGCCCAACTCTACAATGCCTTGGCAGCGGAGTATCAGGAGGTGCAGCCTGCCAAGGCCAAACAATATGCACTGGAAGCCTTCAAATTGGCCAAAAAGCGCCAAGACCGCCGCGCCTTGTCGGATGCTTGCCGCCTGATAGGCGTATCGGCGCTCAATACCCAAAATTACCTCGATGCGCTCAAGTATACCTATATGGCCTTGGGTTTGGAAGAGGAACTGCGCCGTGACGACAACCGCGCTGCCCTCTTGCTGACCATTGCCAAGGCATATAAGGGGCGTGAAATCTATGGCCAAGCCATTGATTATTACATTCGGGCGGTGGAGCTTTATGAAAAACTAGGGCACAAGAAGGGCACGGTCGAGGTGCTCAATGATCTTGCTGATACTTACCTCTTGGTGGCTCGCTACAACAACGCCATCTATTATGCCTATAAAAGCCTAGAAATTGCGACCTTACAAGAATATCCCGAAGAGGTAAAAAAGGCCAGTCTGACTCTCTCCAAGATTTATGCAAAAGTAGGGGCATACCAACAAGCCTACGACTACCACCAGCTCTATACAGAGCTAAAAGACAGCCTGCTCAAACAGGAACGCCTCCAAGAGTTGACCTTGTTGGAGCAGAACATCAGCCATACCCAAGAAAAACAGCGCGCTCTACAGACGGAGAAAGAGCGAAAGATTCGCAATAGTAACTTGCAGTACTTGCTGATTTTTATCGTGTTTACGGCATTGTTTGGGCTGTTATTTTTTGCCGGCAATTTTGGGATTCCGGCCAACGTCATCCGTACCTTGTTGTTTTTGGCGCTGTTTCTGTCGGCGCAGTTTATTCTGCTGCTTATCCGCCCCAGCATCGAGCAATATACCGGCGGCTTGCCGCTATTTATGTTGGGAGTCAATGGGTTTTTTGCCCTGCTCTTTCTCTACTTCAACCGCAGTATAGAGACAAGGCTCAAAAAGCGGGTATTGGAACGTGCCGCACGCGCCGAACGTGTACGTGTGTTGACACGCGTAAGGCAGCAAAAGCGCAAACGCAAGCAGAGGCTCAAGCCTTCGTCCTCTGATAGCTGAACCTTGGCCAAGAGCGAAGGGGGGGCTGTGCTTGCGTAGGTGATTGGATTAATGGCTGCGCAATAATAAACCCTAAGCGGTATAAATAGGCACATTTATCTGCTATCACAAAAAAACTTGCGCTAAAGCTTTCGTGTGCGAATATATCACTTTGCCTCCGGCACTTGTGGAGCAGGGGGTGTTTCGAGGCCGCGAATAACCATATAAATCAGGCCGGCCACAGGTACATAAAAAGGCAACACTTGTGGGTTGTTGGTAAATACTTGCCAGATTTTTTGTAGCGCATCCTTGAAGTTAGCATCATCATACTCCTTCCGCTCGGCCAAGGCCTGCTCAAACACCTTTCCGGCTTCGTGATACTCCTTATAAAACTTCTCGTGTTCGTGAAAAATAAACGGCCAAGCAAAGGGGGCAAAATAAGCCGACTGCTTCCAGTTCATCAGGGCTAGGGTAAAAAACTCTTCCCAATCGTAGGGCTTTTGTCCATACTTTTGTACCGCCTCATCGAGGCGCGCCTGCATTTCGGTGTGGATTTCGTCCCGAATCTTGTATAAGTCCTCTTGGGTGATGTCCTCATAAGGTTTGTCAATCATTTCATAGGGGCGGATACGTCGCCCGCGCACAAAGGTCAGCTTGGCCGGAAGCGCAAAATAAAACATCCAAGGCTGTAAAAGAACAGAGGGCAACATAGGGCCGATGGGCAAAAACGGAATCCCCAACTTCTTGACCAAGTTATCTATTTCTTTGATAGAATAGCTATAAGGGTTGATATATTCAGCGTTTACCGTAGCAAAAGGAATAATATCTGTGCGGTATTTGATACTCATCCGCAAGGCCGAAGTAGACAGGCGCTGGATTTCGTACTTGTGGTTGAAACCCTTGCCAATACCTTGTACTCCTTCGGGGTATATCAACAAATTGGACTCGCCGTAGTGCATCATCGTCTCGAAGTTGAGCATGGTTGCGTCAATGGCTCCTGCTTTTTTCCAAAAATTAGGAATCAAGAAGGGGTTCATTAGGTTGATTTTGGAAAGGTAGGGGGTTACGAAAGCGCGGGTGGCTTTTTGGATATCATAATTGTGTAAGTCTAACAAGCCAGAGGCAAACACGACCGCATCCCAAGGGAAGGCCATCCCGGAGTGATTGCTGGCAAAAATCAATGGAAATGCAGGATTGTTGCGCTCAGGATACTCTTCGTCATCAAAACCTACAAAGGTGGCGCGGAAATAAAACTTGTTGAGCGGCTCCAGTACAAATTTGGCAAGGCTTTTGGCATAATCTAGGTTAAAATGCTCATAAAAAATATGGGTGTTATTCTTGGCCTCTACACTAATAGGGATATCTACCGGTGAGGGTACAGCGGGCTTCTTTGCCCTAACACTTCGTTTGGGTTGTGATTTGACTGCTGTCTCAGCTTTGGGAGACGTACTTTTGAGGTTGCTGCTTCGTGGTTTATCGGCGGCTTTGTCGGTCTTGCCATTCGACTCATTGGGTTCAGCCGATTGAACTTTTTGGGTAGATACTTTGGGAGTACTGTTGCGTGTAGTCATTAGTCAGATGAGGTTTATAGAGAAAAATGCGAACAAACCTTTAGTTAAGGCGCAATATACGAAGTGTTAGCCCTGAAATTCGCACAATTTTGTTGTTTTTTATCGTGATGCTTACAAAAGTAAGAGATTTTCACGAAATTTGCACCCAATAAACCTAACCAAGCCTTAGCGGCAGAAAGCAACTGTGTTGAAGATGAGTAACCAATCACTACGACAAACCCACTGGGAGCAGATTTCCCAAACAACCTACGACCTCATCGTAGTAGGTGGCGGCATTACCGGCGCGGGCATCGCGCTCGATGCAGCGTCGCGGGGTTTGCTTGTGTTGCTCCTCGACAAACAAGATTTTGCAGCAGGTACTAGCAGCCGCTCCACCAAGCTAGTCCACGGCGGGCTGCGCTACCTCAAGCAAGGCGAGGTAAAACTTGTACAAGAGGTAGGGCGCGAACGTGCCACCGTTCACCGCTTAGCACCACACTTGGTCGTGCCTGAGAAAATGCTACTCCCCCTCATCAAAGGAGGGAACTATGGGTATTGGCTCACTTCTTTGGGGCTGAAGGTATATGACATCTTGGCCAAGGTCAAAGGCGATGATAAGCGACGAATGTTGGGCAAAACACAAGCCCTTGCCCACGAGCCGCTGCTCCGCAGCGATATCCTCAAGGGCGCAGGTTATTATGCCGAATACCGTACAGATGATGCACGCCTGACCATCGAAATCATCAAAACAGCCCAACGCTTTGGAGCGCTAGCCCTCAACTATGCTGCCGTCAGCGAATTGAGCTACGACGAACAAGGCAAGATAAACGGGGTCTATATTGAAGACCAACTCAGCCCACAAAAAACCAAGGCCCTAGGCCGCTATGTGGTCAATGCTACCGGCCCTTGGGTAGATGAGTTGCGCCAATGGGATGGCTCCCGCCACGGCAAACACCTTTTTCTAACCAAAGGGGTTCATTTGGTCGTAGCACACGCTAGGTTTCCTATCCAGCAAGCAGTCTATTTTGACGCACAAGACGGGCGGATGGTCTTTGCTATCCCTAGAGGCAAAGTTACCTATTTTGGCACTACTGACACGGCCTACCAAGGCCCGCTCGAAGAGCCGGAGGTTACTCCCGAAGATGTACAATACCTGCTCCACGCCGTCAGGCACGTATTCCCTACCGTACGCCTTACCAATGAAGACGTGATTTCGTCTTGGGCGGGGCTGCGCCCACTTATTTATCAGATGGGCAAATCGCCTTCGGAGCTTTCCCGGAAAGATGAAATTTTTTGGTCTGATACCGGGCTGATTTCTATTGCCGGAGGCAAACTGACAGGCTACCGCAAAATGGCTCAGCGGGTGGTAGACGCAGTAGCGCAGCGCCTCAAAACAGAGGCCGCTATGCTGATTCCCCCCTGCCATACAGACAAAATCCCGCTTACGCCCAAGCCCCTTGCCGACTACTATGAGGTACAACAATATATCACTCAGCAGGTAGGACGCTTGCGCAATTTACAGGCTGACCTCTATTACGCCCCCTATCTGGTACACCTCTACGGCACACAAACGGAGCTGATTTGGGAGTATTTTGAAGAGATATATCCAGCCCAAACCACAGACATAGATTTGGCCATTATCTTGGCCGAACTGCGCTTTGCCATCGAACACGAGATGGTACAACAACCTCTCGACTTCTTGCTGCGTCGTACAAGCCGCCTCTATTTTGATACCGATACATTGCCTAGACTCCTAAAGCCTCTCTTGCTGACGATGCACGAAGCCTTCGGCTGGGATGATGATACCCTGACCAAACACCACGATGAGCTGCTTCAAAGCCTGCGGACACACGCCCTTAAGTATATCAAAACCTTGATTAGCAGCTGATTCATAGAGCCAAGGCATTGCCCCATTGACAATATGCGAAGGTTTGGTGTGTTGTTGGTTTGGCTCAACCCTCTGAATATTACAGAAAAAACACAAGCCCCACACCACTTGGAGGAGTCACTTTGGCCTTGGCTCTATGGCTGTGTAATCATACAAGGCTTTCCCAAAAGCTTCCAAAGCCCCAATATGTACGCCCCTTGCGTGTGCTTTGTGGCTAAATGTGCATTAAGAGCTTTTCTAAAACTCTCTTTATCGACACCAAAATGCCGTTTTTTGGCTGCTACTTCGTTAAAAAAGCTCGCCGTAGCCTTCCTACGATTAAAATCGTGGGCTATATGTAAGGTCTACGCTTTTTGCCTAGTATCAGCGCAAAAATCAGCTGTTTTGAGTGTCGCGCTGAAAATTTAGACAAGCTCTAAGAACCGAAGGAGCAAACTCTTCTGGCCTTGTCCTGTGCTTTGTAGTGCAAGTGTTGGTATTTTGAAGGCTGAAAATTCCGATGATGGGAAACCATTCAGGGGGCTTATTGCTTATCTAACTGGTATCTACTTTTCCGTTTTTTTTATGAGCTACACCCAACTATCCACAGCAGAGCGGCTAACGCTCAAAACTGTCGGCCAACTGCGTGCCGCAGGCTATCAGCCACGCAGTATCAAACGAGAGCTTCGCGACAACCTCATCGCGGCTATCCGCAGCAAACAGCCCATTTTTGAAGGTATCTGGGGTTATGAGCATACCGTCATTCCTGACTTGCAGCGGGCAATCTTGTCCCAACATCATATCAACCTGTTGGGCTTGCGTGGGCAAGCCAAGACCCGCATCGCCCGCCTGATGATTCGTTTGCTCGACGATTACATCCCTGTCATTGCGGGCACTGAGCTCAACGACGACCCCTTAGCGCCCATCTCCCGACAGGGGCTGGATTTGCTCGCCGCCCACGGCGATGATACGCCCATTGCTTGGTGGGCACGCGAAGAGCGCTATACCGAAAAACTCGCCACTCCCGATGTATCGGTGGCCGACCTTATCGGTGATGTAGACCCTATCAAGGCCGCTGCGCTCAAGCTGCCTTATTCCGATGAGCGTGTCATTCATTATGGCCTCATTCCACGCTCACACCGGGGTATTTTTGTCATCAATGAGCTGCCCGACCTACAGCCCCGCATCCAAGTGGCGCTCTTCAACATTTTACAAGAGGGCGACATTCAAATCAGAGGTTTCAAGCTTCGCCTACCGCTCGATATGCAGTTTGTCTTTACGGCCAACCCCGAAGACTACACCAACCGAGGCAGCATCGTTACGCCGCTCAAAGACCGTATCGACAGCCAAATCATTACCCATTATCCCAAAAGCATCGATATCAGCCGCCGTATCACGGCTCAAGAGGCCAAGGTATTGCCTGAGCAACGCCAACGTGTGCTGATCAATGAGTTGATGGAAAATATCGTAGAGCTGGTGGCCGTAGAAGCCCGACAAAGCGAGTATGTAGACGTAAAAAGCGGGGTCTCTGCCCGTCTTACCATCTCGGCCTACGAAAACCTCATCAGTGCCGCTGAGCGCCGTGCGCTCATCCACGGCCAAGACCAGACCCATATCCGTGTGGGGGACTTGGTGGGCATCATCCCGGCTCTCACCGGCAAGGTAGAGTTGGTGTATGAAGGCGAACAAGAAGGGCCGCTGATTGTAGCCCAAAACCTCATCGGTCAAACGCTGCGGCAGCTTTTCCTCGACTATTTCCCCAACCCCGAAAAGCTCAAAAAAGACAAAAAAGCCACCAACCCTTACCAAACAATCACCCAGTGGTTTGGAGAAGGCAACACACTCGACCTCTTCCACGACCTCTCCGACCAAGAGTATGCAGCCGCCCTACATAAGGTCAGAGGACTGCCCGAACTCATCACACAGTACCATAGCAAGGAGAGCCTGCCGATGCAGTTGTTTTTGATGGAGTTTGCCCTCCACGGCTTAGCCGAACACTCGATGCTCAGCAAGGGCACAATCGACACCGGTTTGCAGTTCAAAGACTTACTCAGCAGTATGTTCAAACTCCCTGACTTCGGAGAGGATGACGAAGAGGATTTTGATGAATAATAAAACGCTCCGCCCCAACTTTTTGTGACCCCCCAAAGATTTTCACACCACTGGATATTATTTGGAAAAACAACCCCTGAGCTGGCAGCTGCCTTTGGCACTGTTTCGAAGTTGGGCTGTAATTCTAGAGTGTCCGGTGGTGTGGTGTTTGGGGGTATGTCAAGTGAGTATTTTTGTGTATTTTCGATTTTTTACGGCGCGGCTCAGAGCCTGCGCATAACCACCTAAAACCTGACCATATTGATATGAAAAAAATAGCTGTATTTACTTCTGGTGGCGACTCTCCCGGGATGAACGCCTGTGTGAGGGCGGTTGTTCGGGCGGCTATAGCCCAGCAAATCGAAGTCTTTGGCATCATCAGAGGCTATGATGGAATGATTCGCCAAGACATCATTCCTTTGCAGTCGCCTTCTGTCAGCAATATCATCCAGCGCGGCGGGACAATCCTCAAGTCTGCCCGTAGTAAGGATTTTATGACCTATGAGGGGCGCAAAAAAGCTTTTGAGTCCTTGCAAGCCAAAGGCATTGAGGGCATTGTTGCCATTGGTGGCGACGGGACATTCAAAGGAGCACAGGTATTCTTTGAGGAGTTTGGAATTCCTACTGTAGGCTGCCCCGGTACCATCGATAATGACCTCTATGGCACAGACTACACCATCGGCTTCGATACGGCCATCAACACCGCCCTAGAGGCTATCGACAAAATCAGGGATACGGCAGACTCTCACGACCGCGTCTTTTTTATCGAGGTGATGGGGCGCGATGCCGGATACATTGCCATCCAATCGGGGATTGCCGGAGGGGCAGAGTTGGTATTGGTACCCGAAACCGAAACCAAAATCGAGCATATCATCCATACGCTCGAACAAGGCAAAGCACGCAACAAGACTTCCGAAATCATCGTAGTAGCCGAGGGTGATGAAGCCGGAGATGCTACCACCATCGCTGCGCAAGTCAAAGAAAAGCTCCCACACCTCGATATTCGGGTTAGTGTCTTAGGCCATATCCAGCGGGGCGGCTCTCCTACAGCCCGCGATCGCATATTGGCCAGCAGATTGGGTATCGCTGCCGTACAGGGCTTGGTAGAAGGGCGCAGCAATGTCATGGCCGGCATCATCAACGACGAATTGGTGTACACCTCTTTCCACGATACCATCCACAAGGCCAAACCCATCAAAGCCGAACTGCTCCAATTAATTGATATTCTGAGTCTGTGATCAATGAATACCCCCCCCTCCTCCAAAAAGCGTACAGGCGTAGCCCTGAGCTTGGTTTTTGTTACTGCTTGCTTTTGCAGTCTGATTATTTTGCTGGCTGCGATGAACGGAAGCCCTGAGCCTTACCACTGGGTCAGTGCCTTGGTGATGGTGATGGTTACTGCCGCGCTGGGCGTATACCTCCGCTATCAACAACAACACGGAATCCGGGCACAAGAGCAACAACATACACAACTATTGAAGGAGGGGCTTAGGAGGCCACAAGGCTGGACAGTAGCCGAAGTAACGCAGTTTTTCCCCAAACTAAATGCTACCCGAGCTCAGCAAATACTCTATGAACTAGCGGCCTTAGACATTGCCTACGAAACCCCCGACCCCGAAGCTCAAACGGTGCGCTATCGGTTTGCCAAACCCAATATCGGCTATACCACCCTGCCCAAAGTAAAGGCCGGCTGGCAACTCACCGAAGTATTAGGCCTCTTGATAGCCCTCCCTTTTTTGTTTTTTGGGCTGTTGTTTTTGGGAATGAGCTTTATGTTTGTAACTGACCAAGGCTTTAACGGTGCGTCAGTGGTAACCATTATTTTTTTGGGGTTGTTTCCAACAGCGGTCGGATGGTGGATAAGTACCAGCATCCAACAGGCGCGCCAAATGCGCCGCAATCGCCAACACCTACAGCAAGTCTTGGGCTATTGCCTACAACAGCCCGTCCTCAGCCCGGTAGATTTGGTGTATATCTCTCATCTTACGCTCCAAGAGGCGCTGTATCTCCTCGATAAGCTACACTACAAACAGCTGGCCACCAAAACGGTCGACGCTAATGGCAGGCTTTGTTATGATTTGAGCACCATCGCCCAGTCGGCTCAAGAACGACAAGAAGCGCAGCGGCTGATAGAAGAAAACTATATGCTGGAGCGCCTGTGGGCCGGCAACCAATACAGCGGCCTATGGATGATTGGGCGCTTCGCAGGGCGCAGCTCGCTTTCGGCCTTGATATTGCTTTCGGCGGTAGCGCTGTTTTTTTTAGGCTTGGCATTTACAATTATGGGAACTTTTGAGCTTGTTGGGCTGCCTGTAGACGACAAACTAGACCGAGAGCCTGTAGCAGCGCATTATCTGTTGATGCTGATTGTAGTGGGTGGGGGTGGTTGCCTGTTTTTGGCCTATCTCTGTTGGCTATATATTCAGAAGATGTACCAGAAAAGCCTGCGAGAATATCTACACCAGAGCTTGCTCAACCTCTTACAAACCCAACCAAGTGTGTTGGCCACTGATGTAGCCGCTGCCCTGTATATCACCACCGGAGAGGCTGAGTACCGCCTAGATGAGCTGCATTTGGCTGGCTGGCTGGAGCTGAAAATATCTCCCGAAGGGCAAAAGGTATATACAGCCAAGGCGCTGGGTTGATTACACCGGAAGTTATGATGTTAGGGCATTTTTTGAGGGGAATTTAGGACACACAAGGTTCGTATTCGAAATTTTGAAGGTGTCCAGACCCTTTGGGGCCTTTGTGATTAATGCAGACAATAGCAACAAAAAACAAAAATGGCCAGTGGTGTAGCGCTGGAGTGTATTTTAGGCTTATGGTCTTGAGTTAGCCCTTCAAACAATTGATTTTTCCACAAACATTTAAGATTTTTGCGTTTTACATCGGCCTGAGTACAGGCTACAATTACGCCCAATTATGACCACAGACTTTATAGCGGCCTTGCAATGGCGCGGGATGATACACGATATGATGCCGGGCACAGAAGCCCAGCTTCAAAAAGAAATGACGACAGCCTATATTGGTTTTGACCCTACTGCCGATTCTTTACATATAGGCAACCTTGCCACAATGATGTTGCTAAAGCACTTCCAACTCAGCGGCCACAAACCGCTCATCTTAGTGGGAGGGGCCACCGGCCGTATCGGAGATCCATCAGGCAAAAAAGCCGAACGCACCTTACTCGAACCCGAAGAAGTAGAGCGAAACATAGCAGGCCAACTAAGCCAGATGCGTAAGTTTCTCAATTTTGATGAGGGGGACAACCGCGCCGAAATTGTCAACAACTATGACTGGTTCAAGGATATTGGTTTTATAGACTTCTTACGAGAGGCCGGAAAGCACCTGCCTGTCAACTATATGATGGCCAAAGACTCGGTCAAGACGCGCCTTGAGTCGGGAGGGCTTTCATTTGCCGAATTTTCTTACCAATTGCTCCAAGCGTACGATTTTTACCATCTGTACAGTACCCGCAACTGCCGCCTGCAAATGGGAGGCTCGGACCAATGGGGTAACATCACCAGCGGCACAGAACTCATCAGACGCAAATGTGGCGGAGAGGCTTTTGCCCTTACAACCCCTCTTGTTACTAAGGCCGACGGCACAAAGTTTGGCAAATCTGAGCAAGGAAACGTGTGGCTGGATGCAGCACGTACCTCTCCCTATAAGTTTTACCAGTTTTGGATCAATGTCAATGATGCGGACTTGCCCAAACTCTTGCGCGTATTCACCTTGATGAGCCGAGAAGAAATAGAAGCGCTAGAGGCCCAAAATAACCCGCAACATACCAAACAGGTGCTGGCTGAATATATGACCACCTTCATACATAGCGCCGAGGAAGCCCAGCAGGTACAACAAGCCTCCCGCTTATTGTTCGATAAGAAAGCCAGCATGGATGCCTTTGAGGCGCTGCCGGATGCCTTGTTTGCTGATGTGGTGGAGGTATTGCCTAGCCGTAGTTTCACAGTAGAGCAGTGGGCGGCTTGCACCAGCACGGTAGACCTTTTGGCCGAAGCCCTAGAGATTTCTAAGGGGGAGGTGCGCCGCAGCATTAAGGCCAATGCCTTGAGTATCAACAAACAAAAAGTATCTGAAGCTCAAAGCAACGATAGCCCGGATGTGTGGCCACTAATCAAGGGGAAATACTTACTCCTTCAGAATGGTAAAAAACAACACATCGCCCAAAAACTAGCCTAAAATACCTCAAAAAAGCTTCCTACCTATGTGGTCAGGAAGCTTCCTTTTTCATCATCTCCCACCATTTAGCCTCAAAATCTATGTCGTTTTTTGCTGTTATTGCTCCTGAGTGGATGCCTGTTTTTTTGACTGCACCTTTTTTTGTGCGCCTTGCGCTTGCGTTGTTTTTAGCCATTCTATTTTTACAATCAGGCTTAGACAAGGTATTCCAATGGCAGGGGAATTTGGGCTGGCTTAAAGGGCATTTTGCCAAGACTCCTTTCAAAAATCAAGTTCCGTTGTTGCTGGCCACTATTACCTTGTTTGAGGTGTTGGCAGGGCTTTGCAGCGCCTTGGGGGTATTAGAGTTATTTTACTTCCAAGACCTCAACCGCGTAACTTGGGCCTTGGTAGGCGCAGAACTATCCGCCGTCAGCCTTTTGATGCTTTTCTTCGGCCAACGTATTGCCCAAGACTACCCCGGCGCTGCCACGCTTGTGCCCTATTTCTTAGTCGCCATTGCGGCTGTATGGATGTTTGGGATGGGGGGTTAAGAAGAGGAGATACGGCACGCCACTGGATATTTTTGGAAAAGTAGCCCGAAGTTCCAGCTTCGAGATAAGCTGAGGCCTCATTTTGGAGTACAATGAGACTTAGCCCACAGTTCTAGCTGTGGGATTTGAAAAATGCCCAGTGGCGTGAGCCTAAACCCAACTCTCAGCTTAACGCATTAACCTTTGGTATTTTTCCGAATGACCTGCTCTATGGCATCCCACATCTCGTTGGGAATCATCCTGAGGTGGTTCATCGAGCTAGCATTTTGCAGCCATTCGCCTCCATCGAGCGTGATAACCTCTCCTGTGAGATAGCCCGCATAGTCCGACATCATATACGCAGCCAAGTTGGCTAGCTCTTGGTGTTCGCCGTAGCGTTGTAGGGGGATGGCATTTTCGGGTTTGGCTTTTTCTACAAACTCTGGCGGCAGCGCCTCTGTGGGGAAGAGCCTATCCCAAGCGCCCTTGGTAGGAAAAGGACCGGGAGCAATGGCATTACAGCGGATTTTATATTTGCCCCATTCTGTCGCTAGGGAGCGTGTCAGGCCCAACACGCCAGACTTGGCCGTAGCAGAGGGCACGGTGTAGGCCGACCCTGTCCAAGCCCAAGCCACAATGATGTTGAGCATCGTGCCGGGCTGCTGCTGTGCGATGCAGTGTTTGCCAAAAGCCAAGGAGAAGTTATACGTTCCCCGCAATACAATATCGACAATGGTATCAAAGGCTCGGTGTGATAGCCGTTCGGTAGGGCTGATGAAGTTGCCGGCGGCATTATTGACCAAGCCCGTAACCTTGCCAAAGCGGGCTACTGTTTCTGCAATCACTTGGTTTACTGCGTCATAATCGCGCACATCACACTGTAGCGGCAGGATTTGCCCGCCAGTCTCGGCGGTTAGCTCTTCTGCAGCTTGGGTAAGCACATCGAGCTTTCGGCTGGTAATAACCACATTAGCACCCAAAGTGGCAAAGTAGTGGCTCATAGAGCGGCCAAGACCTGTGCCTCCTCCTGTTACGATAATGGTGTGGTTCTTAAGTGCGCCTTCGCGCAGCATTGGTTCGGTATGTTGCATCCTATTGTTTGGTTAGTTGTTTGTTGATGATTCAACTTTCTCCAAAAGATAAGGATAAACCAAAGATTTCGCAAGTAATTTGTACGTATACAATACAAACCCAAGATTTAGGGCTTTGACAACAACATAATTGGCGACAGCCCCTATGTGTACATATTTTTCAGGAGAGGTATCAGCGGCTTTGTCTGGATAATAAGATGGTTTTGTGGGGGTATTGATTGTCAAGGATAAGATTTGGGTAGGTAACGAGCTTTCAGACCTAACTGGCTATACCTTCAAACGTGTAGAGCATTTAGAGAACAGCTCTCTACCTTGCTATCGGCGCTACTTGGGTGGCTCAGACTTATGACTAGGTGGTGTGTGTGCCTTATCCACCGGCTGAGGCAGTAGCCGCCAAGGGCTGGGCACAAGGCTTAGCGGGGGAGTGAAGCTTCCTCCGAAACCTTCTCCCCCTACGGCGTGTTTGTGGAATAGACTAATAAAAGCAAATGCCTTATGCCCGGTTACCGATTCACCCAATACATTCCCCCTCAGACCAAGGAAGGGGCTGATTTTGACCGCCTACTGCAAGTACTGATGCAATTGCTCAACATCACGGGCGGCGATGTGAGCGAAGCGCTCAACTGGCTCAATAACCTCGACCAACGCTATCAACTCACTACGGATGACTATGGCATCGGCGATTTTATAGAAGACCTCAAAGCCAAGGGATACCTCAAGGAAGACGAATCAGCAGCGCGCCTCATCATGACCCCCAAGAGCGAAATGACCATCCGACGAACGGCTTTTGAGGAGATTTTTGGGAAGCTGAAAAAAGCCCGCCCCGGCAACCACAAAACCGGACAATCTGGCCAAGGCGACGAACACGGCACGGATTTGCGCAGTTATCAGTTTGGCGATGCGCCCGAGCACATTGCCGTTACGGAGTCTATCCGAAATGCACACATCAACCACGGCATCAATGATTTTCAGCTACTTGATAGCGACCTAGAGGTGGTCGAAACAGAGTTCCGCGCTCAAACCTCTACCGTGCTGATGATTGACATTTCGCATTCGATGATTCTCTACGGCGAAGACCGCATTACACCTGCCAAAAAGGTAGCAATGGCGCTCTCGGAGTTTATCATGCGCCAATACCCCAAAGATACATTGGATGTGATTGTGTTTGGCAATGATGCCTGGCAAATCCAAATCAAAGATCTGCCCTACCTCCAAGTAGGCCCCTATCATACCAACACCATCGCAGGGCTGGAGCTGGCGATGGACTTGCTACGCCGCCGCAAAAACCCCAACAAGCAAATCTTGATGATTACAGATGGCAAACCAACATGTATGAAGGTGGGCATCAAGTATTACAAAAATAGCTTCGGGATTGACCGCAAAATCCTGCGCAAGACCTTGACCTTGGCCGTGCAGTGTCGCAAGCTCAAGATTCCGGTTACAACCTTTATGATTGCCTCTGACCCCTACTTGCAGGCTTTCGTGCGTGAATTTACCGAGGCCAACCAAGGCCGCGCTTACTATAGCAACATCGATGAGTTGGGCAGCTTTATTTTTGAAGACTTTCAACGCAACCGCCGCAAAACAGTACGTTAGATAAACGAAGCAGACACCACTGGACATCTTCTAAAAAAACCGAAATATGGAGCTCTTTTGCGCCCTTTGCGGCTAACTAGTGCCAAGATCAAGCGGATAAAATGAGTACACCAACAACGAAAACCCAAAATGTCTGGTGGTGTGAACAAAACAATGACCCCAGCAGTCGCTAAAAGAGCGTACCTTTGTGGCTTTTATTGATTGAACGCTCTTGTTATGAGTTTAGATATTTGTGTGATTGGTGGTGGAGCAGCAGGTTTTTTTGCCGCCCTACAGTGTGCTGCTCACTACCCCGAACACCGCCTGACCATCCTCGAAAAAAGCCCCAAACTGCTCTCCAAAGTGAAAGTGTCAGGCGGGGGGCGCTGTAATGTAACCCACGACTGCCACCAACGCAAGGCATTGTTGGCAAACTACCCTCGCGGCACAAGCGCCTTGCGTCAAGCTTTTGGGCGATATATGCCTGCTGATATGCAGCAATGGCTCGAAGCAAGGGGAGTAACCCTCAAAACAGAACCCGACGGTCGGATGTTTCCTACTACCGACGATTCACAGACTATCATAGACTGCTTCTTGGTCGAAGCCCGTAAACTCAACATCCGTATCCGCACCCGAACAGCAGTAACACAGCTGACACCCCAACCCGACGGGCGTTTTGGGCTTCACCTCCAAGGAGACAATACCCTCCTACAGGCCGACCGTGTGATTGTGTGTACGGGTGGCCGTCCTCAATTGAGTGATTTTGCCTGGCTCGCTGACTTAGGCCACCCGATTGTACCGCCAGTGCCCTCGCTCTTTACTTTCAACCTCCCCCAGCATCCTATCTGTACCTTACAAGGGCTTTCTGTTCCCAAGGCACGGGTGCGTGTGCCTCATGCGGGACTTGCTCACGAAGGGCCTCTGCTAATTACCCATTGGGGGCTGAGTGCGCCGGCTGTGTTGCTGACCTCTGCTTGGGGCGCACGCTTACTTCACCAATGCCATTATGACTTTGAAGCACACATCCACTGGCTACCGGAGTATCACGAGGAATCGCTCCGGCAAGCACTGCTGACACAGAAGCAGTTATTGGCCAAACGAGCCGTTCACAATCGAAACCCCTTTGGGCTGCCGGCAAGGCTCTGGGAGTTTCTGATGAGTCAGGCTGGTATTCCTGCCGACCAACGCTGGGCAGATCTTTCCAAAGCGCACCTACATACTATGGTACAACACCTCGCTGCCTATACCTTGCGGGTAAAGGGAAAAACGACTTTCAAAGAAGAGTTTGTAACTGCCGGAGGTGTAGACCTAGAAGGCATTCAGCTCAAAACAATGGAGAGCAAGTACCATAAAGGCTTGTTTTTTGCCGGAGAAGTACTTGATATTGATGGGGTTACGGGGGGATTCAATTTTCAGGCTGCATGGAGTACAGCCTATGTTGCGGCATTGGCTGCCGGAGTGGAATAACCCGTGAACGACATAGCAGGATTTAATGGATTTAAGGGGATATACAGGATCTGATTTTGCCGGCTCCTTGCCTGAGCCTTTGTCTCCACGGGCACGAGATGTACTGTATTTGATTTTCTGCCCTCAAGAAAGAGAATTTTAAAAATTAAATCGAATCCGTTTTTAGCGAGGAAGTCCAACTCTACAAAAAATCATTATCTTTGAAAAGTATGATGTTGAGCTTGGCAGTACAGCCCGAGTTAGGTCAAGGGTGTGGGAAGGTATCGGAGAAGTCTTCCTCTAAGGAGACGCATCAGCGTTCAGGAAGCCAAAAAATCAGACGACCTTGTTAACAATGTAAAAATTCGATTTAGCACATAAGATATGAAGCACCTATCCTTTTTACTATACCTATGGGCTATCGGCTTGGCGGCATCACAAGGCCTCTGGGCGCAAGCTACTACTGCCATCCATACAGAAATGCCCGCTACTTTGATTGAGAACCAAGGGCAGTGGCCTGAGGAGGTACGCTTCAGGGTATCCTTACCCGGAGGGTTTATTTTCTTGAAAAACAACAGTTTGCAATACAGTCTATACGACAGCCGCGCCTTAGAAGCCATGCACGCCCCCTCACAACCCAACCGTCAAGCCCCCACCTTGGTAGCTGATGCGGTCAATGTAGCCCCGGGGCAGATTCAGGCACACGGTGTCGTTGTTGTGTTTGAGGGAGCCTCTCCAACACCGCGCCTTGTGGCTAAAAACGCCCACACTGTGAGCCATCATTTTTTATTGGGTCAAAATGCCACTCAGGCCAAGAGCGCCAAAGCCTATCAGGCTGTCCGCTACGAAGCTATATACCCCGGCATCTCTCTTGACTTTGAGCTGTCTGAGCAAGGCACACCCAAGTATACTTGGATGGTAGCGGCGCAGGCCGACCCCTCCCAAATCATCTTGAACTACCAACACAGCCAAGGTATTTATATTGCTCCCGATGGCACACTCCGGATTCGCACCGGCGTGGGCGAAATCGTAGAGGCCGCGCCGCGTAGCTTCCAAACTATCAACGGGCAGCGCCAAGCAGTCTCAACGGCCTGGGTATTGCTCGATGGCCAACGCGCCACCCTACAGCTCGGCAGCTATGATGCTGAGCATCCGCTGGAAATAGACCCTGAGCTGATTTTCTCGACCTACTCTGGCTCCATCCCCGACAACTGGGGCTCTACAGCTACCTTCGACTTGGTCGACAATTTTTACTTGGGGGGAATCGTCTTTGGCACCAATTTCCCAGTTACGGTAGGCGCTTTTCGGGTTAGTTTTAGTGGAGAGATTGATGTGGTGGTGATGAAATTTGACCCTACAGGCAGAACACTCCTCTATGCCACCTACCTAGGTGGCTCACAGGCAGAGTTTCCACACAGCCTCGTCGTAAACCAACAAAATGAGTTGGTCATCTTTGGGACAACCTCCTCGCTCAACTTCCCTACGACAGCCACAGCTTTTTCGCGCAATTTCCAAACCGGCACTGTTGGTGCCAATTTCCCAGTGATGGGGGGGATTAACTACCTCAATGGCAGTGATTTGTTTGTGAGCATCTTGAGCAGCAATGGGGCTAATTTGCGTGCCTCTACCTATGTTGGGGGGAATGAGAATGACGGGCTGAACCTCTCGGCGCAGGTCAGCATCCGGAACTACGGCGACCAATTTCGGGGCGAAGTCATCGTGGATGAGCAAAACAATGTATACATCGCCTCTACAACCAATTCTTTTGATTTCCCTACTTTAGGGGCATTCAAAACAACCCGAGAAGGCTTGCAAGACGCTGTTTTGCTCAAGCTTAATCCCGACTTGAGCGCACTGCTCTGGAGTACGTATTTTGGGGGGAATGGCTTTGATGCTGCCTACTCCTTGCGGCTGAGCAGCAACGGTGAGCTTTATGTAGTAGGCGGAACGCGCAGCACCAACCTGCCCACCCAGCCGGGCGCTTGGTTAAGCAATGCCCTAGGCAATGATGATGGCTATGTGTTGAGACTCAGCAATACCGGCACACTCATCCAGTGCTCGTACTTGGGTACCTCCGAAGCAGACCAAGCTTTTTTGTTAGACCTCGATGCGCAAGACAATGTGTATGTCCTCGGGCAGACACTGGGCAACTACCCGCGTGTTGGTGAAGTGTATTTCAACCAAAGGGGCAAACAGTTTTTACATCAGCTGGATAAAAACCTACAAAACACTGGCTTCAGTACTGTTTTTGGCGCTGGCCGCGATGTTCCCGACATCACCTTTACGGCCTTCTTGGTCAATGAATGTGGCAATATCTACATCTCGGGCTGGGGAGGTGCAATCAATGACAATGGGCGCGTTTCGGGTGTCCGCACTAATGGCCTGCCCACAACTATCGATGCCTTCAGGCGAAATACAGATGGAAACGATTTTTATTTGCTCATCCTCAGCGCTCAGGCTCAGCGACTGCTGTATGGCAGCTTCTTTGGGAGCGTAGGCGGAAGAGGTAACCACGTCGATGGGGGTACTTGCCGTTTCAACAAACGCGGTGTAATCTTTCACGCTGCCTGCGCTTGTTCGCCCTCTGGCAGCGCCAATACCAATGAGTTTCCGACTACGCCGGGTGTATGGTCACGCTTCAACCGCAGCACCAACTGCAATGCGGTGGCCTTTAAGTTTGATACTCAGGCCTTGGTGCCTGATTTTCAGATTATCAACCCCAATACCCTCAACCCCATCACTGCCGGGTGTTTGCCCTTGAGCGTGATTTTACGGTATACCGGCACATCTGCCAGCAGGGTTGTCTGGCGTTTGTCAGATGGAACAAGCCTAGGCTCAGGCAATGAAATACGCTATACCTTTACCGACCCCGGCACCTTTACCATTCTCCTCGATGCCTTCAATGATGCGGCCTGTGTTACCAATGCGCGTATCGACAAACAGCTGGTAGTCTTGGGGGCTGCTGTCAGCATTAGCCCCGACCAGGACCTGTGCCGAGGAGAGTCTGTACAGTTGGAAGCTTTTTCGCCCAAAGCCCTGAGCTACCGTTGGTCTCCAACAACGGGCTTGAGCAATCCGAATATAGCCAACCCGGTAGCGTCTCCTACACAAGACACCCGCTATACCGTAACGGTGCAAGATACCGACGGCTGCGATATTAGCAATACGGTCAATATCAGACTGATAGCCCCGGTAAGTGCCGATTTTGCTATCGTGGCAGAGGGTGAATGCGCCCAACAAACTGCCGTAACATTCCAAAATAATACGGATGCCGACACGTTTTTTTGGGATATGGGCGATGGCACTGTACTCAATGGCGCTGCACCCGAACGCTATGTTTATGCCCAAGGGGGCAATTATCAAATCCGCTTTACAGCCATTCGGGGCAACTGCCAAGATAGCTTCACACAAGAGCTCCTGATAGAAGACAATCTCAGCGCCTTACCCAATGTAATTACTCCCAATGGTGACGGCAGAAATGATACTTTTGTCTTACCCAATCGTTCGGGGTATAGCATCAAAATCTATAACCGATGGGGGCAAGAAGTTTTTAGCAGTGATGCCTACAACAATGACTGGGGAACCAATGCCAATACGGGTACTTACTACTATGTACTCCGCTCTCCGCAAGGGGTTTCGTGTAAGGGCTGGATAGAGGTCGTCAAATGAAGAGCAGCTCAGCGGTGTGTTAGGGAATTATATCCAATCAAAATTAGTTTGGAAAATGTATGTGCCACACTACACCACTGGACATAATAAGCTGAGGCCTCATTTTGGAGGTAAAATGAGACTTAACCCATAGGTTTAACTATGGGGTTTGAAAAACGTCCAGTGGCGTGTGCTGAAAGGCCTTGGCTATCAAAAAATCAACGTCAGTGAAGCCCCAAACCAAGTACACCTTGGTATAATGGCACAAAATACCTGTTTAAACACATAATGAACTTCTGATTTTATGACTACACTTCCCAAACTCCGCATCGATATTGTCTCTGATGTGGTTTGTCCGTGGTGTTATGTAGGGCGCAGGCGTATGGCCAAGGCGCTGGCACAGATCCAAACACCTTACGAACTACAGATTCATTGGCGGCCTTTCGAACTCAATGGCCAGTTGCCGGCCACAGGCCTTCCATTCAAACCATATATGTTGCAGAAGTTTGGCAGTGAGGCACAGCTCGAAGCGATGCTTGCTCAGATGACCCAAGTGGGAGAAACAGAAGATATTGACTTCCGCTTCGACCTTGTGGGCTATGCCCCCAATACTTTTGAAGCACACCGCCTACTCTGGTGGGCGGCTACTCATAACCAACAAGAGGCCTTGGCCGAAGCGCTCTTTGCAGCATATTTCACCCAAGGGCAAGATGTGGGCAATCGTGATACCCTCATCAGCATTGCGGCTGGAGTAGGGCTGACTGAAGCTGAAGCTTTTCTACAAAGCACAGAAGGCCTGCGTGAAGTTCGACACGAGCAACAGGCTTACCAACGGGCCGGTATCCGAAGTGTGCCGGCTTATATCCTGAATGAAAAATACTTAATCCAAGGAGCACAACCACCAGCACTCTTCTTAGAGACCTTTGAGAAGGTTTTGGCAGAATAAACCGATTTACGATTTGGGATTTGGGATTTACGATTTACAATTCGTCCATCGTCCATCCCAAATCATCAATCGTCCGTCGTTAGATTAGTTTGATTTCGAACTCCACCCTTCGGTTGATGCGGCGGTCATCCTCATTATTTTCCTGTACAATAGGTCGGGAGCTGCCATACCCTTCGGCCTCTATCCTGTCTGGGCGGAGCTTACCGCGCTCTACGATATAATCTCGGATAGCTTGCGCACGCTTCTGTGAGAGGGCTAAGTTGGCGTTAGGGTCTCCTGTACCGTCAGTATGGCCAGAGATTTTCAGCCCTAGGCGCGGATGGTCTACCAAGAACGTAACCAATTTATCGAGGTCGCGTTTCATTTCGGGTGTTACATCCCATTTCCCCCCTTCAAACTTGACTGTACTAAACTCCCACTTCTTAAATTTCATCGAAGGGGTAGACACATTGATGACCGTATCGCCTTTGAGCAAAAACTCCCGTTCGACCCTGAAAAAGTCTTCTCCTGTGATGATGATAAGATAATTGTTATTCTTAATCAGGTCAAATTGGTAAGAGCCATCAGGTCGGAGGTATTTGGGAGCCACTTCTATGCCATTGTCAAGGTCTATGATGGAGACAATACCGGTGAAGGCCTCACCCGTGATCGAATCCGTAACCACTCCGGCGATGGTTACATCGGCCAGTGGCTGGGCTTCCATCGGGAGCGGAAAGGTGTAGAGATTCATTGAGTTGACCGTATCCTTAAGCTCTTCGACATAAAAAGTATCAAGCTTGGCAAAGTAGAGGTACTCCGACCGATCGTCTATCGTAAAATAATATTCGTTGGTGGCTTGGTTGATAAGCGGTCCAGTATTGCGTGGCTCGTTCCAGTAGTGTATGGTATCTTTTGGGGTAATGAGGGTCGCCCTTCGGGAGAGGTAGATATCAAAATTACCAAACCCAAAAAGCTGGCCATTGGAACTAAAATAGAGTACGTGGTGCTTGGGGTGATAAAAGGGGCTGATTTCGCTTTGGCGCGTATTGATGACCGGTCCCATATTGCGCGCCCGCGCCCAAGACTTCCCGTCCCAAGAGCCATCAACAGCCCGCTGTTTGAAGGTATAATAAATGTCCGACATCCCGAAGCCCCCTAGGCGATCAGAGGCAAAGTAGAGGGTATCTTCTGAGTGGGAGAGGCTTGGGTGAGAGTCCCAAGTCATACTATTGACATTGCTGCCTAGGTTTCGCACATTGACCCACTGCCCCTTATCATTCAGCTCAGCCATATACAAGTCGCAGTTGCCGAAGCCGTCGGGCGCTTCGCAGCGCGAGAAGTAGATGGTCTTGCCATCCTTTGAGAGGCAGGCCGAACCTTCGTTATAGTCGGAATTGAGCGCTGTCAGGGGCTCTGCCCGTGTCCATTTGACGGTGTCAATGACGGAGCCTTCATCCGTTTTGACGATATAGGCCGTATCAGCCTTGGAGGAGATATAGAGGTCCTCGTCCATCCGACGACGCATATTCTGACGGTTGTTAGAAGCCACATCCATCACAGAGCCTTTGCGCTGAGAGGTGAAAATCAGGATAACACGGCCATCGGAGCGGCGGGTGATGGTGGGGCCATAGTCGCTGTAAGGCGAATTGACTTCCTTGCCGATGGCGTTTTGAATGCCCACAGGCACAAAAAGCGTATCGATAGCCTTTCGGGCCTGAATCATTTCGTAATAGTGCTCCAAGGGCAGGTAGCGGTCGCGTTCGTTGGTCGTGAGCGAGTCATAAAAACGCATCAATTTCTCAGGGTCACGGCTGCGGTGATGCTTGAGCACGTACTGATAACAACCCTTGGCTTGGGCAGTATAGCCCAAGGCCTCGGCGGCCTTACCCAAACGCCATAGCAGGTAAGTGTCTTTGTAAAAATTTTCAATCCCAAAATTGGCTACATAATCATAAAGCGCTGCGTGCATATTGACCAAATCGTCGGCTTTCTCAAACTTTTCGATGCTTTGCAGGCCAGCAGCAGACTGGTAGTAGTTCACCCGATTGAGATTGGGAAAGTGTACCAAGGGTTTGGTACGGTCGGTCAAAGTGGCAGATTTTAAGTCTACATCATCAGGCTGGTTTTTGGTTTTTTTCTGGGCATAGCTTGTCCCCGCTACCCCTAAGGCATAAAAAAAACAAGGCATATAAGCCATAATCGCTTCATTTCCATAGCGTTTGTGTCTGCTTAGCTGTTTTGGGTTTTGGTTTATTCTCTTCAATTAACGTACTTTGCATGCTAAAGTATACACAAAGTATCCGACCAAGCTGGGCAACTGCCAAAAGTACACATTTTTGTCCGAACATTGCTTTGGCACATCACTTGAGAAAACCGAATATGTATCAGGTGGTTTTGCTAAATTTATGCCAAAACCCATTAACGGCACGCAAATACAATATGCACAATTCAAAGAATTCATATTTCAACACCCTGCTTTTGAACGAAGATAACGAAGACACCCTCGACAATGTAATGCCTTTGCTCTCTTTTGATGAAGAAGATAGCGCCGACGACGAAGCGCTCAATGGTCTAGATCATCTACCTATACTCCCCCTCAAAAATGCGGTGCTATTCCCCGGAGTAGTGTTGCCGGTAACGGTTACCCGCTCTCGCGCCATCAAACTTATCAAGCAAGTATATAAAGAAAGCCGTTATCTGGGCGTAATTGCACAGCAAAACCCCCAACTCGAAGATGAACCCAACGCCAAAGATTTGTACCAAGTAGGTACGATCGGCTATATCCTCAAGATGTTGGTGTTGCCCGACGGCAACATCACGGTCATCCTTCAAGGCAAGAACCGCTTTGAGGTAGCCAAATTTTATGATGAGGGTAAGTTTATTGAAGCCGATATAGAGGCGCTTTCGGAGCAGTTTCCGGCCAAAAGCAACAAGCAAAACAAGGCCCTGATGCGCTCGCTCAAAGAATCAGCGCTCAAAATCCTTAAACTCAACCCCGAAATTCCGCAAGAGGCACAGATAGCCATCGAGAATATCGAGAACCTCAATTTCTTGACACACTTCTTGGCCTCTAATGTCAATGCCGAAACAAGCGAAAAGCAGGATATCCTCGAAACAGATGACGGCACCGAGCGCGCTACCAAGCTCCTAGGCTTGATGATGCGCGATATCCAACTGCTCGAAATAAAACAGGATATTCAGAACAAGGTCAACTCTGACATTGATCAACAACAACGCGACTACTTCTTGCGCCAACAAATACGCGTGCTCCAAGAAGAACTAGGCGACGGTGTATCAGCAGATGAAGAGCTAGCCTCACTCCGCGAGAAAGCCCGCAAGAAAAAATGGCCACGAGAAGTAGCCTTACATTTTGAAAAGGAGCTGGACAAGGTGCAGCGTATGAGCCCTATGTCTGCGGAGTATCCCGTAGCCATCAACTATGTAGAGCTATTGGTAGAGCTGCCTTGGAATCAGTACACAGAGGACAACTTCGACCTTGACCGAGCCAAAAAAATTCTGGATAAAGACCACTACGGTCTCGAAAAAGTAAAAGAACGTATCATTGAGTATTTGGCCGTACTCAAACTCAAAAACGACCTACGCGGCCCTATCCTATGCCTCTACGGCCCTCCGGGCGTAGGCAAAACCTCCTTGGGGCGCTCTATCGCCACTGCCCTTGGACGGAAGTATACGCGCTTGTCTTTAGGGGGGCTACACGATGAGGCCGAAATACGCGGCCACCGCAAAACCTACATCGGCGCGATGCCCGGGAAGCTGATCCAGAACATCAAACGGGCGCAATCCTCAAATCCTGTATTCATCTTGGACGAAATCGACAAGGTTTCGTCAGATATGCGTGGAGATCCAGCATCGGCTCTGCTCGAAGTGCTTGACCCAGAGCAGAATAACAGCTTTATGGACAATTACCTCGACCTACCCTACGACTTGTCGAAGGTGCTCTTCATTGCTACGGCCAACAGCCTCGATACCATTCACCCAGCCCTGCGTGACCGAATGGAAATCATTGAAGTTACGGGCTATACCCTCGAAGAGAAAATCGAAATAGCCAAAAAACACCTTATCCCCAAGCAACGCAAAGAACACGGTCTTCATCCCAAAGATGTCAAAATAGACAACAAGGCCATCCGCAAGGTCATTGAGGGCTACACCCGTGAGTCGGGAGTCCGTAACTTAGAGCGCCAAATGGGGGCTTTGTTACGAAAAGCAGCCAAATCGATTGTGATGGGCGAGAAATATGAAAAAACCATCCGCGAGAAAGATGTTCCCGTGCTGTTGGGGGCTGAGATATTTGACAAAGAAATCTACGAGACCGAAACCGTCGCCGGAATTGTTACGGGGCTGGCTTGGACACCCGTGGGCGGGGAAATATTGGTCATCGAGTCGAACCTCAGCCGGGGCAAAGGCCGCCTGATTACCTCGGGCTACCTAGGAGAGGTGATGAAAGAATCTGCCACTACAGCGCTTTCTTTCCTCAAATCTATCGCCGAAGAGCTCTCGATTGATTACCGCGTTTTTGAGCATTTTGACTTACACATACACGTTCCCGCCGGTGCTGTACCCAAGGACGGCCCCTCTGCCGGTATTACTATTCTGGTGTCTTTGGCCTCGGTCTTTACCCAACGCAAAATCAAAGAGCGCCTCGCAATGACTGGTGAAATCACCCTGCGTGGCAGGGTATTGCCTGTGGGTGGTATCAAAGAGAAAATCTTGGCCGCACGCCGTGCCGGAATTACGGAGATTATCTTGTGTAGCAAAAATAAACGCGACATCGAAGAAATCAACGCCGACTACCTCAAAGAGCTGACCATCCACTACGTAGATTATGCTCACGAAGTCCTCGAAATAGCCCTGTTGCCCGAAAAGGTGCAGAAAACCATCAATCTCAGCATCATAGAGCCCAATGCGGCGCTAAGCAAAACAGAGTAAGCAACAACAGCCTTTCTAAGCTTCCAAACTTAGAAAGGCTGTTTTATTTGGGCATCCCCAATCAAAATTGGTTTGGGAAATGTATACCCTGAAAATCCTCGATAATCAAAAAAATCAAATCCTGTCCATCCTCAAACCAAGTGAATCTTGGTACAAATGTGTGTTGGCATCAAGCACCATATCCCCTCAATCAATTACTTCAAACGAGAGTACATCAAGCAGTACATCATTGAAGATCACCTCTACCTTCCACGAGCCTCTGGGGCTATCAGGTTTGAGGTCTAGGGTGCTGTGTGCTCTATACCAGCCAAGGGCGATGGTCGGTTCTATCTTTAGGACAGGGTTGCGCTCTAGGCTGCCATCGGGGCGGAGCCAACGCCACTGTATTTTACCTGAGCGCTCCTTGGCAATCAAATCCCAAAAAGAATAGCTGATTACCCGTGTGTCTCGACTGATAGAAAACTGGGTTTTATTATTTTGGGGTGTTTTGCGGTCGTCTTTACCAAGGAGGGTGGTCAGCTGTGTACGGAAATGCCCATAACTGACTTTGAGCGGGGTGCTTTGTTTTTTGACCTCATCGACCAAAACATCAACGCGCCACCCATCGCTCACCGACATAGTCAGGGGCAAGGGCAGGACGAGTTGTGCGTAGACTGTCGTGCGGCTTCCGTCTTTATTGATTTCGCATTCGTGTCTGGTATAAAGTTGGCCTTGGGGGTCGTATATTTCTAGCGCCAGCGTGTGTTGTCGCTGTACCTTGGTCAGGCTGACGGCAATGCCGATAGAAGTTTGGAGGAACAGGCGAACTTCTTTGACGCTGGCTGTCATCACATTTGCCCCGGCTAGCTCTAAAACACCGGAGGGGTTGCGCGGGCTGAGCTGGTCGTTGAGCGCTACCTGTATCTGCCCGGCATAGGGCACAGGCTTGGAAGGGTTCAATACCTGATAGGCAACGAAAAAAAATAAGGGCGCAGCAACGGCCAATACCAGCAATAGGTTACGGCGTTGTGTGGCCTTGAGGGCTTTTTGTTGGCGCTCTGTTTCTAAAATTCTGTAAGCATCTTCCACCTTGGAAGGTTCAATACCGAGACCATCGGCCATACGCTTGACATCAGAAAGGTTGAGTTTTTGTTGCTCGTCTTGAGAAAGTCGGTGCGCCAACTCGATGATGCGTTGCAGGTCTTTGTCGTTGATTTGTTGAGAAGAGGGCATAGGCTCGTACAGTTAGTAGGGAGGTGAAAATAGGGTAGATGGTCAATAAAATAACACAAAAACAAATCCAATCAACCAGCGCTATACGATGGAGGAAAAGAGGTGCGGCGTTGGTGGGGATGTTACTAGGACGTTTTTTTGCGTACCTTTGTTTTGTATTTGTCCAGCGCAAACCGTCGGGGACAATAAGACACCCATATCAAATATCGATTAGTTCAAAAAACAGCTATATGAGTCGTACAGAATTAGGACAACTTGGGGAGTTTGGCTTGATAGACCGCCTTACCCAACAGCTTTCGTTTACACATCCACACACCACCTTTGGCATTGGCGATGATGCCGCAGTGCTTCAAAACGGCAGCGACAAACAAACGCTGGTGTCGACGGATATGTTGGTAGAAGGCATCCATTTTGACCTAAGCTATGTTCCCCTACAACACCTAGGCTACAAGGCCGTGGCGGTCAATGTATCAGACATTGCCGCGATGAATGGCACTCCCAAGCACATCACCATCAGCCTTGCGCTCAGCAACCGCTTTTCGGTAGAGGCCGTAGAGGCGCTTTATGCCGGAATATCGGCGGCCTGTCAGGCATATAATGTAGACCTCGTGGGGGGCGATACGACCTCGTCGCGCTCCGGGCTGGTGATTTCGGTAACGGTACTGGGCGAAGCTCCCGCCGACAAAATCAGCTACCGCAAGGGAGCCAAGCCCAACGACATCCTTTGCGTAACGGGCGACCTAGGGGCGGCCTATCTTGGGCTACAGATTTTTGAACGGGAGAAGCGCGTTTTTCTCGAAGACCCCGAAATGCAGCCCCAACTCGAAGGCAAGGAGTATATACTGGGCAGACAGCTCAGACCCGAAGCCCGCACCAATATCATCTATGAAATGGCCGACCTAGGCCTAGTACCAACGGCTATGATTGACATCTCGGACGGGTTGGCCTCGGAGCTGCTCCATCTCTGCCGGCACTCTCAGCTGGGAGCCGTATTGTTTGCCGACAAAATTCCCCTACACCAACAAACGCTCGAAGTGGCCGAATCGCTCAACTTGCCTGCCCTAACGGCAGCGCTTTACGGAGGTGAAGATTATGAGCTGCTGTTTACGGTAGCTCAAGCAGATTTTGCCAAAATCGAAAAACACGATTTTATCACGCCCATCGGCTATATGACCGACCAACACTCACAAGCTATCTTGCGCAGCGACGAAGGCGATATCGACCTCCAAGCCCAAGGGTGGAATCATTTTGGTAGCTAGCCTTTGGTAGATGAAGCGCTCGAATCTGCCTGTGGGAACACAGGCGCGGGCGGGATGGCAACCCCCAGCTTTGTAAGGCAAGCATATCCCTTATTTCTGTGGGGACACAGGTAAGGGGCATTCTGCCAACGTCAAACGCTGTTAGGTCAATCGAACTGTTTTATAGGCGATTGCGGTGTTTATTTTAAATAATAGCACTAACTTCGCCACCATAATTAACCCACCACAGCGCCCTGTATTATGTCAAAGCTTTATGCCAATATTTTAGCTTTATTTGAACCCTCTTCTCATCTAAATCTACTGCCTGAAAACCGCAAAGACTTTGCTGTTACCGCCCTCGCAGCAGTGATTGGGGCGGTGGCGCACAGCATATTTTTGGCGCTTTTTTGGGCTTTTGAAGTATCTTTTATGGTCTACTTCAACGTCGGCAGCATCCTGATTTTTATATGTATGTTTTTCCTCAATCGCTACACGGTTGGCAATTGGGGCGCATTGGTCAATCTGGCATCGCTAGAAGTGATTGTACACGCCATTTGTGCTGTGGTGATTTTAGGCTGGGACTCCAATTTTCATCTTTATCTTTTTGCTCCTGTATTGTTGCTTTTTCTGATTCTTCGGAGAAGCATTTTCAACCTATCGTTATTGGTGTTTGCGGGCTCTTCTGTGGCGAGCTATATTACCTTGGCACTGTATACGCACTATCATCTTCCGCTACAGGTCATTTCGGATGTGGGGATGGATATTTTCTCAGTGATGAATATCGTGAATGTGATGTTCATTCTGGTAATCATCACCGCATACTACAATTATGCGGCCAACAAGGCTGCGCAAGAGGTGGCGGTGAAAAATGAGGAGCTGATGTCGCTCAACGAAGAACTATTACAACAGGCCGATATGTTGCAAATACAAACGCAAGAGCTTGAATTAGCCAATCAATATACCAATGAAAGCATTCAATATGCCCTTCGAATTCAGCAGGCAACCCTCCCTTCGGAAACCGGCCTGAGCCGCTTGTTTGGCCAAGACCGGGTGATGGTGTTGTATAAGCCCAAAGATGTGATTTCGGGCGATTTTTATTGGGTTGGCGAAAAAAATGCCCTCAAAATCATCGTGGTCGCTGATTGTACCGGGCACGGCGTACCCGGTGCAATGCTGACGATGATAGGCCGAAGCTTGCTCAACCATATCATTATGGAGAAGGGCATTACAGCTCCCAACCTGATTTTGGATGCACTACAAGCGTATTTTTCCGACCTCTTCAGTGATACGCATAACATACGCGACGGTATGGATGTGGGCGTGGTCTGTATCGATGCCGAGACCAAAAGGCTTTATTTTGCCGGTGCTCGAATCCCGCTGACATATCTTCAGAATGAACAAATACACACTATTAGGGGCGATAAAATGGCTATTGGTGATGCGGGGGGAAAGCTGACTACCGTCGATAAGTTTACAACACACCAAGTCGATATTGCCGAGCCTACTATGCTCTATCTCTATACTGATGGATATCAAGATCAGTTTGGAGGGCCTAAAGACCAAAAGTTCTATGCTACACAACTTAAAGACTTATTTGTACAACTACACAAAAAGCCTGTTGACCAACAATATACCGAGCTATATGCTATTTTTGAGCACTGGAAAAGAGGGAATACACAAACAGATGATGTTACCATTTTGGGAATCCGTGTGGGCTAACCTGTAAGCAAGATAGGGATACCGCAGTAACAGACTTCTCAAAAACTTGGCTTCGAACACGCTACTGGATATTTTTGGAAAAGTAGCTCGGAGCTCCAGCTCAGAGACAAGCTGAGGCCTCAAATAAGACTTAGCCCACAGTTTGAACTGTGAGATTTGAAAAATGTCCAGTAGCGTGGGCTTCGAATGTATTTTTGATGACGATAGCGCCCCCCAAATCTTGTGAACCTTGACATAAACAAGCGCTAAGGCCTGCTTCTGATAAGGCTGCCGGTGCAAAAAAACGCCCAAGGTATCGCCTTTTGCGCCAAGATATGTATTTTTGCAGGGTATAGACTCATTTGCTTACCCCTCCCCGTCTTTAGTATATGACAAGCGTAGATACTGCCAAAGAATTGGGCCTATTGCCCGAAGAGTTTGAAAAAATCAAAGATATTTTGGGACGTGTGCCCAATTTTACCGAGCTATCGGCCTATGCCGTGATGTGGTCGGAGCACTGCTCTTACAAAAACTCCATCGTATGGCTCAAGAAACTGCCCAAAAGCTCGCCCCGTATGTTGGCTGAAGCCGGGCAGGAAAACGCTGGCTTGGTAGATATTGGCGACGGGCTTGCCTGCGCTTTCAAAATCGAATCACACAACCACCCCTCAGCACTAGAGCCTTACCAAGGGGCCGCTACCGGCGTGGGAGGTATCAACCGCGATATTTTTACGATGGGCGCCAGGCCTATTGCCCAGCTCAATACCCTGCGCTTCGGAGAGCCACAGCTCGACCATACCAAGCACCTGCTGCGCGGCGTGGTCAAAGGAATCGGGGACTATGGCAACGCTTTTGGCGTACCTACAGTAGGTGGAGAGGTGTTTTTTGACAAATGCTACAACACCAACCCGCTGGTCAATGCCTTCTCGGCCGGTATTGTGGAAACAGATAAAATCGCCAGCGCTATTTCGTATGGTGTGGGCAACCCTGTCTTTATTGTGGGCTCAGCCACCGGCAAAGACGGCATCCACGGAGCGGCTTTTGCCTCCAAAGACATTACCGAAGATTCTATCAAAGACTTGCCCGCCGTACAAGTAGGCGACCCCTTCCAAGAAAAACTCCTGCTCGAAGCCACGCTCGAAGTCATCGCTACCGGGCACGTCATCGGGGTACAGGATATGGGCGCTGCCGGTGTGATTTGCTCTACTGCCGAAATGAGCGCCAAAGGCGAGCACGGGATGGACATCCAGCTCGACAAAGTGCCCCTACGCCAAGCCAATATGCTGCCCTTTGAGATTCTACTCTCTGAGTCGCAAGAGCGGATGCTCATTGTAGTCAAAAAAGGATACGAGGCCGATATTTTACGTATTTTTGACAAGTGGGACCTGAACTGTGTACAAATCGGTGAAGTTACGGCTTCCAAAGAACTGCGCTTTTTTATGAATGGCGAGCTGGCGGCTCAGATGCCCGCCGAGTCATTGGTCTTGGGCGGAGGCGCTCCCGTATACCACCGCGAGTACCAAGAGCCGGCGTATTTTAAAGCATACCAACAGTTTGACATCGCACAAGTACCCGAACCTAAGACACTTGCCGAATACCAAAACATTGCCCGGCACTTGCTCAGCCACCCCAATATTGCCTCCAAGCGTTGGGTATATGAACAATACGACTCGATGGTCGGTACGGCCAATATGAACTCTTGCGAGCCTGCCGATGCGGCAGTAGTACGGGTAAAGGGTACTGACAAGGCCATTGTCATTACAGTAGACTGTAACGCACGTTATGTACACGCCCATCCAGAGGTAGGGGCAATGATTGCGGTCTGCGAATCGGCACGCAATGTGGTATGCGCCGGAGGCGAGCCCGTAGCCATTACCAACAACCTCAACTTCGGCAACCCCTACAACCCAGAGGTATACTGGCAGTTTGTAGGCAGTGTGCAGGGCATTATCAATGCTTGCGAAAAGCTGGGCACGCCCGTAACCGGTGGCAATGTGAGTTTCTACAACCAGTCTGCTACGGTAGACAAAAACGGCGGAAACGTAACCAATGCTGTCTTCCCTACGCCTACTATCGGGATGCTGGGGCTGATGGAAAATCTAGCGCACCGCACCACGCTCGACTTCAAAGCCGAAGGCGATGCCATCTATCTACTTGGCACACTGCGCAACGACTTGGCCAGCGCCGAGTACCTCTACAGTTATCATAACATTGCGGCCTCGCCCGCCCCGTTTTTTGACCTCGACGAAGAGCACAAGCTACAAGCCACGTTGCTCAAAGCCATTCGCGCAGGCTTGGTAGCTTCCGCACACGATGTATCCGATGGAGGCCTGTTTGTAGCCCTCACAGAGTCGGCCCTGCCTCGTCAATTGGGCGTAGAGGTTAGCCTGTCCTTACCACAAGGTCTGCGTAAAGACGCTGCCCTCTTTGGCGAAAGCCAGAGCCGGGTGGTCGTTTCGGTGAAGCCCGAAAATACCGTTGCTTTCGAACAACTGATGCAAGCCCAAGGCCAAGCCGCTGCGCGCATCGGCACGGTAAGAGGGAAGGCCATCCGCATCGATGGTGATGTCCTCATCGAACTGAGCGAAGCCGCCGACCTTTATGATAACAGCCTAGGCCGCTTGATGGCTTAAGCAAGGAAGGCTTAGCGAAAAACTAGTAAAAGCCGCGTTGAATTTATTCAGCGCGGCTTTTAGGGGTTTTTTTGTACAAAAGAGCTTATCGGCGATGTCCTTTCCAGCCTGAGGCCTGTCTTCTGCCTGTGCCTATGTCCCCACAGCTACGATAGGGGTATGGCAAAAACTTAATACTTGATATCGCAGCTATTTAAGAAAGCCCGCAGTACTTGGATTTGCTCCAAATCTATCTCGTTGTTGCTCAAATTGAGTACACTGAGATTTGTTAGCGACTCAAGGGCACTGATGTTGCGCACCTTATTTCCACTGAGATTCAGCACCTTGAGTTGAGTAAGGTGATGTAGTGGGCTGAGGTCTGTGATTTGGTTGTTGCTCAAGTCTAGGCTCTCGATGTTTTTAATCATACTGAGACTATTGATATTGGTGAGGCGGTTCTCGCTCAAATCCAAGGTCTTGAGTCGGGTAAGATAAATAAGCGAACTTGTTTCGGTGAGTTTATTGGCGTTGAGGTTGAGGGTTTCGAGGTTGACCATCTTTTTAAACGCCTTGGTATCAGTGAGTTGATTATGGCTCAAGTCGATGTGTTTGAGCGAAGAGAGGTCTTCGATAGCCAACACATCCATCAGGTATTTGCGACTCAGGTTGAGGTCATTATCAGTTAGTAGGCGTTTGAGGCGCTCGCCCGCCAGATATTGCCTATTTGCAGGCGCTCCAAGTTGCGGAAGCCCCGCAAGACCTTGAGGTCTTGGTCGGTGATTTTTTTGAGCGAGATATAGCGTACTTTTTTGAGCTCGCGGGCTTCGATTTCGTTGAGGTCGCGGCTGTCATCGTTTTTGCTGATTTTAAACTTGCCTTTGAGTGTTTTGGCTTCTTCAAAATACATTTCATCCAGAAACAAGGCGGCCTGCTCCATATTGTCGAAATCCATCTGTTTTTCAAACTCTACATTGTTGAAGGCTTCGAGCGCCAAGAAATACTCCAAGATAGATTTGTGAGAGAACTTATACTGCCCCTTGGCGTTACGATTGAGCAGGGAGCGGCTTTTGAGCTCTAGGTCGTTGAGGGTGATGCCGTGAGTATCGGAGAGCGGCTTGATTTCGTGGGGGTGGATGATAAAACCATTGCGCTCGCGGCGTTTGAGGTAAATATCGATGGCTACCGTTTTAGAAAATTTGTACAGATCTTGCTTGTAGGCCTCTTTTCCGGCGCTTCGGCGGTTCACCTCGCGGTCTATCCACTTGTCTATCAGCTCTTCATAGATTTGGTAAGTATACTTGTAGCGGCGGTTGCTCTGAAGTAGGTCATCGATATAGCTCAAGAGCATTGGCCGCACCATCAGGCTTGGCGATTGACGCACAATCTGAGTGGCTTTTTTCTTTTTAGCAAACTGAAAAAAGCTGTATTTCTTATCAAGGTACTTTTTGATGTCTTTGTCATCAAAAGGGGAGAGGTAAAGCTTTCTGAAGACAAACTCCTTGCCCCGGTCATTGATACTGATAATGCCAGTTTCCTTGGGTTCTTCTTCTTCGGAGGGGAAAAATTGCGTCCTACAAGTCAATACAACCTCTCTAAATTTCCCTACTTTGTCGAGAATATCACGCAAGCGGTTACGATAATCTTTGATGGCCTCATTGTCTTCATCAAAAGCATCGAGCAGGAGAATGGTTCTTTTCTGTTCCTCTTCTGGTATTCGGGTAATATCGTCCAACACATTGGGGTATCCCAGCGGAAAAAGGCGGATGATATAATCTTTCTGTTCCTTCATAAAGTTGAGGTACAGATTGATCATAAAAGTTGTCTTTCCCATTCCGGAGTCGGCCAAGATGATATAGAATTTATCAGTTTCTTTCTTGCCGTTGGATCGAAAGGCGTGTTTGGTAAAAAAAGGAATGAGGAGTTGTTTGGTGGCAAATGCGTGTGTACGCCCTGGCTCGTCTTCTTTGGAAGGGGCAATATTTTGGCATTTGCTCGCTATGTAATATTGAGTCGCCTTTTCTATTTCTTGGTCGGTATAATAAGGATGCAAAGCTTCCTTTAATTTGCGTGTCATCGCGCTCATAGATGTTTGGAACTATAAAGTGTATGTCGTCTGAGGAATGTAGTTTGGAGGGGCTGAAATGTGTAATAATTATGCTTGTTATGCAGAGCTTACAAAATTTATGCCTAGTTCTATATTGCCTAATGGTCTGTACCAAACTAACCCCAAAATCAATTCCGAACAACCCTACCAAGCAAGCTCAAAAACCTATGTTTTGGTGCAAGGTTGATACATCTTCGTATCAAAACGCACAAGCATTACTACTGATTGATAATGAGTCAAAACTACGCAAAAATCACACAAAAGCCAAGGACAAGCTCAATAGGTTTGCAACTCTGCTACACTTGCCTTATCTTGCTGACTTAGTATGACCAAGTGTTATTGAAGATATGTATCCATTTCGACACATAAAATTTTGGCTTTTGGTGCTCTGCTGCTGGGGGAGTTGTGCCCTTATCCTGCAAGCGCAGGCCGTATTTGTTACGCCTTATCCACAAGAGGCGGATATTCGGGTGTTCGTAACCAATAATCAGTTTCAGGCTGATTTGGTGGTTTTTAAAGTTCCTTTTATTACCGACATCACGCAGCCCGGATATTGGTATTTTGCTGAATATGAGTTTGATGCGCAGCGAAAAATCTGTTTTGTCAAAAATGTTTATGAGGCGCACTTGATTATTTATTACACCAAACATCGGGTAGAAGCAGGTTGGCGCAGGCCAGACAAGAGCTATCTTTTCCGTTAGAGATGCCCTGCCGCGTTTGTAGCAAATCAAAAGTTTTGCCTATTTTTGGCAGTGGCTGATGTGTGCCTATTTTGGTGATCTGCCTTACTTCTCCAAACCAATTTGCTTTTCCAACCCTTGTCCTGAGTTTTTGTGTGCTTATGCCCCAACAATCGCCCTCACACCGCCCCAATCCTTGGATTCAAGCCATTTTTTTGACCCTTATTGTCGGTTTGGTGGTCTTGCTAGCTATCCGATGGTGGTATGGCAGCCCGCTCAAAGGAATGTTTCGATGGAGTGGCGAGCTAGTCGTGGATACCCGTGATACACAGGCAGATACCCAGCCCAAACCCGCGGATTCGCTTGGCTTGCCTGTTGACAAAGACAAGAAGGTGGCGATGCAAGTGGAAACTTTTTATGATGGCATTGCTCGTTTCGAACAAGGGGGCAAGTATGGGTATATCCGAAAAGACAAACAGGTGTTGATTCCGGCACAGTTTGACAATGCCGATGTCAAGTTTGTGGAAGGAATGGCTTGGGTACGAAAAAACGACAAATATGGGTATGTTAATCAAAATACTGGAAAAATAGAAATTCCACCGCTTTATGATGAGGCAGGGCGCTTCTACCAAGGCTTTGCTACCGTACGGCTAGGCTCGCGTACGGGCAAACTCAACCAACAGGGCCTAGCCTATGGGATAGATGCACCGGCAGAGGATATTCTCAAAGACCCCTACTTCCGAGAGCGTTTTGAATACATTGGGGCTTTTAGGGGAGAGGGCGCAGAGGCCAGAGCGCGCATCCGCGATTTTGAAGGGCTTTGGGGCTTTATGGACAAACAGGGCACGGTCGTAGTGCCTCCTCAATACGATGCCGCCGATGATTATAACGGACGCACTGCTTGGGTACAATACCAAGGCCGATGTGGTTTGATAAAGCTCGATGGAGAGCCACTGCTGCCAATAGAGTATGAGGAAATTGCACCACGCTATTTTGCCGAGGCCTTGGTGCGTGTCCGACAAAAAGGCAAGTATGGGTTTGCCAACCAAGAGGGCCGAGTCGTTGCCCCGCCTATCTACGAGCAAGCCGGCTATTTCAGAGAGGGGCTGGCCGCTGTCCGCAAAAACAACAAGTATGGCTTTATCGACGAAAAGGGAACGCTGGCTATCCCGCTGCGCTACGACGAAATCACCTTCTATGAAACACATTATGGGTTTTATAATGGTAAGGCCAAGATGAGGGTAGGCAATCGGCAGGGATATGTATACCGCGATGGCTCGGAGTGGTGGTTTGAGTAGGCCTAGTCTGATTGCGCCTAAACAGGAAAGTACTGTATTTTTTTGGGTTTTTGCCGAATAAGCAAAGGCTATTTTGTAAATAGGTGCAATTTTAGTTTGCGAACTTGTTTAAAATGCTCTTCATCGATACCAAAACGCTGTTTTTTGACTAGTATCAGCACAAGAATCAGCTGTTTTGAGTGCCGCACTGAAAATTTAAACAAGCTCTAAGCAAACCCATTTCTCATACTTATCTGTCAACAATATGCGCCAGACCTTGCTGCGAGAAGGAGCCAACGAACTGAGCTACGAAATCCGAGGAATCGTCAAAAAAGCCGAGCAGTTGCAAGCAATGGGCTTGCCAATTTATTGGGAGAATATCGGTGACCCTATCCAAAAAAACAACCAAGTCCCACAATGGATGAAGGACATCGTGATGGCCTTGTTGCAAGACAACAACACTTATGGCTATTGTCATTCCAAAGGGGTATTGGCGACAAGGGAGTTTTTGGCTGCCGAAACCAATGCCTTGGGGGGCGTGCAAATCACCCCCGATGATATTTTGTTTTTCAATGGGCTAGGGGATGCTATTGGCAAAATTTATCAATACCTCCGCCCTACAGCACGTATTATTGGCCCCTCACCGGCTTATTCTACACACTCTTCGGCGGAGGCTGCCCACGCCAACCATCACCCACTGACCTATAAACTCGACCCCGACAACCATTGGTATCCCGATATGGACGACCTCTACCAGAAGGTCAAGTATAATCCCAATATCGTCGGTATTCTGATTATCAACCCTGATAATCCAACAGGGATGGTCTACCCGCCCGAAATCTTACGGCGCTTTGTGGAGATTGCGCGCGAGTTTTCGCTCTTCCTCATCAGCGACGAAATCTACCTCAATATCCACTATAATGGCCAAACTCCTTTGGCCTTGGCCCAGTTTATCCAAGATGTACCCGGGATTGCGATGCGCGGTATTTCCAAAGAAATCCCTTGGCCTGGTGCGCGATGTGGGTGGGTCGAATATTATAACCGCCAAGTTGATGCACAGTTTGCCCAGCTTTGCAACACCCTCGACAACGCCAAGATGATAGAAGTTTGTGCGACCAAACTCCCCCAGCTGGCGCTGCCCCTGATCAAACAAGACCCGCGATATGCTCCCTATCGTATGGCTGAAAATGCCAAGATAGGCCGCCGCAGCAAGATTATCGCCGACATCTTGGGCGGAGTGCCTGCGATTAAGTTCAACGAGACTTTTGGAGCTTTTTACAACACCATCATTTTCCGCGAAGGAACGCTGCGCCCCAGCGGCCAACAAAGGATGCATATTGCCCACAAAGGCGCGGCTGATTTGCTCGGTCAGTGGCTTCAAGCCCCCAATCTCGCGCCCGACAAGGCTTTTGTATACAACTTGCTGGCAGCTAAAGGGGTGTGTGTAGTTCCGATATCGTCTTTTTGCTCTGATTTACAAGGGTTTAGAGTCACACTTTTGGAAGAAGACGAAGCCTTGCTAACCCATATCTTTACCTCTATTCGTGCAGGCATCGAAGAGTATATCTATGGGTAGGATTTATGATTTCAGATTTGGGATTCAGGAAGTAGAATCGTAAATTCAAAAAATGATTAGCACAGTCAAGTTGTCAATCTCAAATCGTCAGTCCCAAATCGTCAATCTGAAATCGTAAATGGCTAAACACAAACCAACACTCGCACTCATTACCGGCGCTACTTCGGGCATAGGCTTGGCCATAGCCGAGCTATTGGCTTCCGAAGGAGTGAGCTTAGTCCTCTGTGGTCGTCGTCAGGATCGGCTGAATGCACTGCGTACCAAGCTCTCCGACCAAGTGCCTGTCCATACTTGCAACTTCGACGTACGTGATGCGCAGGCCGTTCAGGCAGCCATTGACAGCCTACCGGCGGCTTTCTGCCATATCGATGTATTGGTCAACAATGCTGGCAACGCACACGGGTTGGCACCGGTAGAGCAAGCTGATATTGCTGATTGGGATGCCATGATAGACATCAATGTGAAGGGGCTGCTCTATGTATCTAAAGCAGTGATGCCCCTGATGTTGGCACAACAACGCGGCCACATTGTCAATATAGGCTCTATAGCAGGCAAGGAGGTATACCCCAACGGCAGCGTATACTGTGCGTCTAAGTTTGCAGTAGATGCCCTTACCCAAGGAATGCGGATGGACTTGTTCAAACAAGGCATTCGGGTATCAGCAGTCAACCCTGGTCTGGTAGAGACAGAATTTTCTTTGGTGCGTTTCAAAGGCGATGCCACACGTGCCAAGCAAGTATACCAGGGAATAAATCCCTTGGTGGCCGAAGACATTGCTGATACAGTGTGGTATGTCATCACCCGCCCACCACACGTCAATATTGCCGAAATGTTGGTATTGCCCAGCGACCAAGCTGCCTCTACCTTGGTCAATCGGCGCTAGGAGAAGGCGCTTCAGGCAGCGAGGGGAGCTGTAGCGCCAATACAGTGCCTTGGCCAAGCTGGCTATGGATGTGTATCTTGCCTTGCATTTTGGCCACGGTCTGCTTGACGATATACAGCCCCAGTCCGGAGCCATCAGACTTTTCGGTGGCTCTATAAAACATATCAAACACCTTGTCTATCAGGTCTGCCGCAATCCCGACTCCGTTGTCGCGGATACTGATATGGGCTTGTGTGTTTTCGATATTGACTTCTACCTTGATGTAGGGATGCTCTTCGTAGGGATTGTGGTATTTGAGTGCGTTGGAGAGCACATTACGCAGCACAATGTTGAGCTTTTCGAGGTCGGTACGGAAGATGGAGCCATCAGTGTTGAAATAAACCTGCTTGTCGATTTTGGAAAACTGCTCCATATACTGAAAATCCTCCCAACATTCTTCGATTACGGCCACCACATCGGCTACTTCGGGGAGGGGCAGGGCGCGGTTGGCCTTGGCATAGTCCAACATAGACTTGACAAACCTGTCGAGCTTCTGTACACTTTGGGTAATGTGATCGAGGTAGCCATCCAGTTTTTCGGGTGCTCGGTCGAGGCGCATCACACTTACCAAGCCCAATACAGAGGCCAGCGGAGAGCGGATGTCGTGTGAAGTTTTGTAGACGAGCTGATCAAGCTCAAAATTCTTTTCAGACAGTTCAAAAAGCAGGTCTTTCAGCTCCTGTTGTTGGCCTACAAGCAAGTCATTCATTTCGGCCAAAGCCTGCTCGCGGGTCAATAAGTCTTCATTTTGTTGGATGAGCTTGTCGTTGAGTGCATTTAGTTCATCATTGATAGAGATGATATGTTCTTCGGCACGCTTGCGCTCGGTAATATCCAACACCGACCCCAAAACTACCCAAGACTTGCCGGTAGCGGTTTGCCTGAAGGACATTAACTTGTCGTAGAGCCATCGCCAGCCACCGTTTTTATGACGGACACGGTATTCGATGCTTTCAAAAGATTTGCCCGAGAGGTGGTATGCTTGTTCGTAGAAATGTGCCACAGCTTCAGATTCTTCAGGGTGAACCAATTCCAAGAACTGCTGTAGGGTCATTTGGTACAGTTCGTTGGCATCAAAGCCCGTAATTTGCGCCAAAGAGGCATTGTTATACACAAAAGCCTCTTCTAGGGTATCGTATAGATAGATATAGTTGGGGATGGTATTGAGCATCCGGTCATTGAGATAGCGGCTGCTTTGTAGCTCTTCTTCAATGGTTTTTTGGTTGGTGATATCCATCAAAAAAATCGCTGCGGCATATACATTACCGTGTTGATTGACAACAGGGCTATATTTACCCCTTACCCAAACGGCCTGCCCTTTGCGGTTGTAAAATTTCATTTCCCGCTCAAGGGTCTTACCCCTGAAGGCGACCTGGATAGTATCTTTCAGGAGCTCGCGTTCTTGCTTGTTGCGTGCAAAATCAGTGATAAAATCACGGTACTGGAAGGAGCGCCCAAAGATATCGATGGCCAGCTGGTTCATCCGTTCATTGGCGCGTACCACACGATAGTCGGGCCCGACAATAACGATGCCCTCGCTCATACTATCAAACAAGGCCTCTAGACTCAGGCTTTCTTCATAGCGTTGGTTGTTGAGCTGGCGTGTTTGGAGTACTTGGGTCAGCTTTTGCTCTGCCAGCGGAAACCAAGCGGTATTCATTGGCTGTGCGCCAAGAAAGCCAATGGCGCCAATCGTTTGCTCTGTGGAAGTATAGAGCGGGGTAAGCGAGAAACACCGGAAATTTTTGGAAAAAGCCTGCGTTATTGCGCTATCGGCCTTGTTGAGCGAGATGTACTCAGAAGCGGGGCGCACCTCACGCTCAAAACGATGTAGCGGAAAATGAGCTTGCCAATATTTGTAAGCAGAGTGTTGTTGTAGGGTATTGAGGAGTATTTCGTAATGTTTGGCAGATTGGCTATGGATTTTGAAAGGCACTAAGCGGTAGTGGCTTCCTGCTGCTGGAAAATAGCAAATGAAAGCAGCTTGAGCCTCAGACAAATGGCAGGCTGTACGCAAAAACATCTCCATCAAAGCCTCGGCCTGTTCGGTAGAAGCTGCCGATAGTTTTTTTAGACAATAAGTAAGCGTTCTGATGGGTTCTTCTCCCGAAACAAGGTGTTCGTGTTGAGACATCTGATGATAAAATGCTGTTGCGTTAGCCCATTTACAACAAAATACTAAAAAGGCCAAGATTTTACAAAACAAAGATACACTCATTTTGTGAGCTTTAATAAAGCTAACAATCCACCCCGAGGTATTTTATTACAATAACGAAAACTAATATCCTGAAATACAGGAGTATAAATAAGCGCTTGGCCTTCAAACAAATCTATACCAATTCCCAGCCGGGCTAGCTAGACTTGAACGTAATGGGGAGAGTACACTGCACCCTTACCGGCTTGCCGTTTTGTTTGCCTGGCTCCCACGCGGGGGCGCTTTTGAGCAGCCTGATGGCCTCGTTATCGTAGGCCGGCCCTAGTCCTTTGATGATTTGGTGATTGGTGGTTTGCCCGTTTTTTTCGACAATAAACCGTACAAAGACCTTCCCAGAGGCATTGTGAGGGTTGGGATAGCGCATATTTGCCCCAATAAATTTGTAAAGCCCCGCAAACCCTCCGTTGGGAGTGGGGTTGACTTCCACATTTACCAAAACCTCTTCTTCTTGTTGGGCAAAGCTCCACTGTGGGCTAAGCCATAATACCATCCCCAAAAGAGTTAAAAATGCGAATTTGCCCATTAGTTTCATAGATATTGCTACAATTAGTGTCGATATTAGGTTTTTGGATGCTTCTACAAACACTATTCCGTTTTTGAAGCTTGCTTCAAATTCTCTTCACAGGTATTACACATCGAGCTATATTGAGTCGGTGTATCTCACAAAAGCATTGGCCATAGCCCCGCAAGGCTATGGTGTTGCTTCGTGTAGGGGCGTGTTAGGTACTTGTATGGAAGTGCTTATGGCACAATCAGGAGTTCCCGAGCGCTGAATAACTACCACCAACCCAAACACAGACCGTTCTCCTAATTAGCCTAGGCTTATTTCATCCAAACCTCCGGCGGTGGGGAAGCGCTTGCTGCTGATAGTACCAGTACGTAAAATCTGTGTTACCTGAAAGCCTGCATTGGCAGCAGCCTCTAACTCTGCTTCTACATCTGACAAAAACAAGATGGCCTGTGGAGCTATGCCGATTTCTTGCGCAATGTTATGATAAGATGCTGTCTCGCGCTTGTGCCCAATGCGGGTATCAAAATAATGCGAAAACAACGGAGTAAGATTGCCCGAAGCCGTATGGCCGAAGAGCAGCTTCTGTGCTTCTACAGAGCCAGACGAGTAAATACCCAAGCCAATCCCTTGGCTGTGCCAGCGCTTTAATACAGAAGCTACCTCGGGGTATAAGTGCCCCTTGAGCGCGCCCTGTGCATAGCCATCGCGCCAAACGATGCCCTGAAGGGTTTTGAGCGGTGTGTCTTTGCGGTCGGCAGAAGTCCAGTGTGTCAAAAATTTAATAGCCTCTTCAGTCGTAATAGGCTTGGCCAACTCTTGACTCAAGGTATCAGCAATTTGGCTGAGCGCCTCGTGTACCTCAGGCTCGGCAAGGTGCGATTGGGCATAAGCCACGGCGTGTTGTTTGAAATAAGGAAACAGCGTGTCATAAACAAAACTGATAGAAGTGGTAGTCCCCTCAATATCAGTCAATACAAATTGGGTGGGAGTAGGCATACGGCAAGGGGGTAAGCGTGAAAATCAAGCCTTATCGGCAAAACGACTTAGCAAAAAAACAAAATTTTGGGCAAAGATTGCATGTCAACGCCTAAAAACATATCTTTGCACTCATTTTCAGAAAAAGTAACTCAGCATTTTCTTAGAAACATAACAAGCTAGAGCAGTGGATACTTTAAGTTACAAAACAATTTCGGCCAACAAAGAAACTGCCAACAAGCAGTGGGTCATTGTAGATGCCGAAAATGCCGTTTTGGGTCGCTTGTCGAGCCAAATCGCCAAAGTGCTGTTGGGCAAGCATAAGCCCAACTTTACTCCTAACGTAGATTGTGGAGACAATGTCATCATCATCAATGCCGGTAAAATCAAATTGACCGGTAAGAAATGGGACGACAAAGTGTACGTTCGCCACACAGGATACCCCGGCGGTCAGCGTTTTGCTACCCCTCGCCAGGTCAAAGCCCGCAAATCAAGCGCAGCCTTGATTGAAATGGCCGTAAAAGGGATGTTGCCCAAAAACCGCCTCGGTCGCCGTTTGTTCCACAACATGTTCATTTATGAAGGTGCCGAGCACCCGCATGAAGCACAACAACCCCAACCCATTACTTTCAAACTCTAACACATGGCAGACAACGTAATCAATACCATTGGCCGCCGCAAAAACGCTATTGCACGTATCTATATGAAGCCCGGCAAAGGCGACATCCGCGTCAATAACCGTGAGCTGGCTGAGTATTTCCCCGTAGATACGCTACAAACTGTAGTAAAGCAGGCGCTCACTACTGTAGAGCAACAAGCCAACTACGACATCCAAGTCAATGTAAATGGTGGTGGTATCACCGGCCAAGCTGAGGCTATCCGCCTTGCTATCTCTCGTGCACTTTGCGAAATCGATGCCGAGACCAACCGCCCTCCTTTGAAAAAAGAAGGCTTCCTTACCCGTGACCCACGCATGGTTGAACGTAAGAAGTATGGCCGCCGCAAAGCACGCCGCCGCTTCCAGTTCAGCAAGCGTTAATCCAACTCCTTATTTCGATTATTCATTCACACAATGACTAAAGTAGCTTATAAAGACCTCTTGGATGCCGGCGTACACTTTGGGCACCTTACCCGCAAGTGGAACCCCAAAATGGCTCCCTATATCTTCATGGAGAAGAATGGCATCCATATCATTGACCTCAACAAAACGCAAGTCGCGCTCGACGAGGCTTGCCAGGCCATTAAAAACATCGTAAGGTCCGGTCGTAAAGTGATGTTTGTGGCCACTAAGAAACAAGCGCAAGAGATTGTCAGCGATCAAGCCAAGCGCCTCAAAATGCCTTACGTTACCCAACGTTGGCTTGGCGGTATGTTGACCAACTTCGTTACGGTTCGCAAGTCGCTCAAGAAGCTTTCTTCTATGGAAAAAATGATGAAGGAAGAGTCTTTCAAAAACTTGGCTAAGCGTGAGCGCCTCACTATCGAGCGCGAAAAAGACAAGCTCGAAAAAGTACTTGGTGGTATTGCTGATTTGACCCGCCTGCCTGCCGCTCTTTTTGTGGTAGACGTGTTGAAGGAGCACATCGCCGTTACCGAAGCTCACAAGCTCGGTATCCCTGTATTTGCTATCGTTGATACCAATGCCGACCCCGACAGCGTTAACTATGCTATCCCAGGCAATGACGATGCGTACAAGTCTATCGCTCTGATTACCAAAACTATCGCCGATGCCATCGAAGAAGGGCTCAGCGAGCGTAAGCGCGATAAAGACGACCAGAAGCTGTCTGAAGAGGAAAACGCCAAGCGTGAAGTCGACCTCAACGAGGAATAAACGCCTCTCCTAATCCCATAGGAACACCGTACGAAAGTTGAACTGCCTAGCGCGTTCAACTTTTTTTGTACCAATACTCCCGCAACCCACAGGATATTTTGCCCACAGGCTTGTAAGCCAAGCGGCTTTCTTGTAATTTTGCAAAAACATTTTTCATAACACTTCTAACAAGCATACAATGGCTATTTCTGCACAAGACGTAAACAAACTGCGCCAAATGACTGGCGCGGGTATGATGGATTGTAAAAAAGCCTTGCAAGAGGCCAATGGAGACTTCGATGAGGCCATCACTATCTTGCGTAAACAAGGACAAAAAGTATCTGAAAAGCGTGCCGACAGAGAGGCCAACGAAGGTGTGGTATTTGCCTACACTGCCCCCGATGCTACCGAAGGCGTAGTAATTGCCCTCAAATGCGAAACTGATTTTGTAGCCAAAAACGAAGAGTTTGTTGCTCTTGGAAACAATATCCTCAATACTGCCGTAGCCCAAAAGCCTGCCAACATCGAGGCTTTGCTCGACCTAGCCATCGACGGCCTCGCTATCCGCGAGCACCTCATCGCTATGGTAGGCAAAATCGGTGAAAAAATCGAAGTAGGCGCTTACGAATATGCCAAAGCCGATACTGTAGTAACTTACATCCACTATGGTGCGAAGCTCGGTGTGTTGCTTTCTCTCAACGGTGCCAAAGGCGAAGCCGTAGTAGAAGCCGGAAAAGATGTATGCCTCCAAATCGCTGCGATGAACCCTATCGCCATCGACAAAGACGGCGTAGATGCTGATACCATCGCCCGCGAAATCGAAATTGGCAAAGACCAAGCCCGCCAAGAAGGCAAGCCTGAAGCCATTATCGAGAAAATCGCTATGGGCAAGCTGGAGAAGTTCTACAAAGAGCGTACGCTCCTACACCAAGAGTTTGTAAAAGACAGCTCTATGACTATCGCCCAGATGTTGAAAAAAGTAGATGCCAACCTTAGTATCACCAACTTCAAGCGCGTAAGCGTAGCCTAAGCGCAAGCCGCCTAAGCCACTGAATAGAAGGTCATCCCAAATTTATCGGGGTGGCTTTTTTTATGATATGACAAAAAGAGCATTCGGGCCTCTTTGGCTCATATTCAGGCAATGAAAGTGCTGCGTTGTGTGTAGACTTCTACCATATATACCTACGCGCATCAAGCCACTTCTGTGCGCAAGATAGCCAAGGGGCTGCGTTGCAAAATCCCACGGGTATTGAGCAAGCCAATGCTCATAATCAGTATTACAAATCCTGCATATAACCACAAAAGTGGAAGCCACTGCCAGTTGAATGGTACGAGAAAGACAAATTTTGCCAAAAGCGCGCTAGCTCCCAACGCTAGTATCAGCCCGGTAAGTGTAGCCGCATTGCCCAATAAGAAAAACTCAACTGCATAAATACGCAACAAAGTAGGGCGGCTGGCTCCGAGGGTACGCAGCAAGACCGACTCCCGAATACGCTGTAAACGGCTCATCAACAAAGAGCTAACCAAGACCACCAAGCCCGTCAGGATGCTGAAAAAGGCCATAAACTGAATTACAAACGAAATCTGCCCCAAAACTTTATCAGCTGTTTGCAAAATTAGGTCAAGATCAACAATAGACACATTGGGAAACTTAGCCACCAGCGCCTGCTGAAAAGTGGCTGCGCTGCGCTTGTCCGGCACACGGGTGATGAGTACGTGAAACTGCGGGGCTTTGTCGAGTACTCCCGACGGAAACACTACCGTAAAGCTGGTCTCAATACGGGTTAGGTTGAGTTGACGCAGGCTGCCAACATAAGTCTTCATTTGCACGCCTTGCACATCAAAAACCAGCTCATCACCCAACTTTGCGCCCATGCGGCGGGCGTGCACATCCGATAGTGATACAAAGATGCTGTCCCCTGCCCCACGATAGGGGTGAAGCCTGCCCGCAACAAGGGCTTCGTTGCCAGCTAGGGTATCCCGGTGTGTTACGCGGTATTCTCGCACCAACACGTCGCGGGGGATGTCGGCGGTGCTGTCTTCGAGCCATTGATTACGCTTGCGCCCCTGAAACTCTTCCAAACGCATCGTTACAATGGGCACCAGTTGTAGGACAGGAAGTTGGTAACTCTCAGTAAACTCCCGTACTTCTTTGAGCTGGGTACTTTGAATGTCAAACAAGATCATATTCGGCTGGTTGTCGCGGTCGGCTAGGCTGACCTGCCCCAGCAGGAGCTGCTGGATAAGATAAAGCGTACTGATGAGGGCAGTGCCCAAGCCCAAGGTCAACATAAGGGTCTGGGTTTGGTTGTTGGGTCGATAAAGATTGGCCAAGCCCTGCCGCCATACAAAATAGCCTTCAGCAGGTACTATCAGCCGCACCAAACGCATTACTCCCCACGCCGTAAGGCTCAACAAACCCCACATAGCCCCCAAGCCCAAGACAAAAAACATTGTTTCGCGCCAACGGCCTAGCTGGCTGTAGGTAAATCCGCTCACAAATAAGACAATCAGGCCATAGACTACGACCTTGGTCAGGGGCGCGCTTTGGGCGAGCGATTCCACACCGGCGCGGATTGTTTGTAGGGGAGAAACTTTGCGGACGGCCAGCAGAGGTAGGGCTGCAAACAACACAGATACTCCCACCCCAATCAAAATGCCGAGTAGCCAAGCGCTCAATACCGGACGGTAACTGACCTCAACTGGCAAGAAAGATTGCAATACTTGGGGCAATACCCACTGAATAAGGCTGCCTAGACTTGCTCCCAAAATAGCCCCTATCAAGCCTAGACCGATAATTTGAATAAGGAAAATGCCGAATACCTGTTGGCTACTGGTTCCTACACAACGTAACACAGCGACAGTACTCATTTTTTCTTGTAAATACACGTGTACAGCACCAGCAACGCCCACACAACCCAACAAAAGAGCAATAAAGGCCACTAGATTCAAAAAATTGCCCAAGAAGGCAAACACATTACCCAAGGTTTGTTTGCGCATTGCGACAGTTTCATAGCTCTCGTTGGCCTCTCGTAGTGTTGGGCGAAGGCTTTTGCCAAGAGCGTCTGCATCAATATTGGCAGGAAGGGCAAAATAATACTGACGCACCAGACGGCTACCCCGGGTGAGCAAGCCGGTGGCCTCAATGTATTCTAATGGCACATATACCGCCGGTGCAACCGTTGCCGCAATGCCTGCTTGGCCGGGCACCTTAGTCAATGCGCCGGCAATCACAAAATGCAGCTTGCCTACTTGGATACTGTCGCCTACCTCTGCCCCAAACTGCAACAACACGGTCTGCTCTACCAAGGCATAAGGACCTTGTCGGAAGCGAGAGGCTGCCGTTGTTGGCTCAGTTTCTAGTTTTCCATAAAAAGGGAAATCTCCCCCCAAGCCCCGTATTTGTACCAAGCGAGTGCCATTGCTTTTAGGAAAAAGCACCATCGAAGCAAAGTTGATTTCAGAGGCACTGCGTACGCCCTCAAGACTGCGTATAGAGTCCAATACGGACTCAACAGCCCCCTGAGGCTCCTGCCTGCAATTGACCACCAAGTCAGCTCCCAACAACTCATTGGCTTCTTGTTCAATAGATTCAGCCAAGTTGACCCCGAAAGACCAAATCGCCACCAAGGCTGCAATACCAACTACGATGGACGTGATAAACAACAACATACGCGCACGGTGGCGGCGGCTGTCACGCCAAGCCATCTGGCATAACCACAAAAAATTATCCATAAAGTACAAAGCAAGAAAGCCAAGTGACTGAACACTATACTTTAACCAACAATTTGAGGCTTCGGTTCAATAAATCCAGCTTTTTGGCGTTGTAAACAAGGTTCTGCCAAAAGCACAGCAACCTATTTTACGTAAAAACGTATGCATACCTTACATTGTGGTATTGCAGACAAACGCCCGAAAATCATCATAAGAGCACTTTTTGCGAAAAACATCTAAAAAAGTTACACTCAGCTGGTTACTTATAGGTTCGATAACGTATCTTTGTAACAGAATTAGTGTTCAGGTCTGATAATGGCGCTGAACCTTACGAGCCAATCAACTAATTCAACTTATCACTTTTTACTCGATGAATGCACAAAAATTAATCAAAGCTGTTGCTACCATACTTGTGGCAGTATTTGTGGGGATAGGCGTACACGCCTCCGCCAAAAAGCTTGATAAAAGCACTTGGCTACGGGTGTGGGCCGACAAGGTAGAGGAGACTATCCCTCAACTACCGCAGGCGTATCAATTTGTACAGGCAGTCTTTACCCCCAATCCCACAGAGGATTGCCAAATCTATTTGGCCAATCATACTAGTGGCATAAACAGCAAAATCTACACACTGACACCTAACGTAGAGGGCGGACAAGCGAGAACAACATTTTTTGCTGACCTGCCTTTTACAGATGCACACATCGCTCTGACACTCGACGGCTCCAAGCTGTTTGCTGTAAAGGGGTTTGACAACAACGAAATAGGCTATCTAGACATTGCCACCAAAACATACCACAAGCTCGGAGAGCTTTATTTGGGCAAAATCACACAAGCTTCGTTCGACCCTTACGGGCGTTTATTTTTGGCCACTAATAACACCAACAAGATATATGTCATCGAAGACCTCGAAAATGTTACACCTATCGACTGGGGTAAAATCACTTTCGAGGGCAAGGTATTGAATATCAGTGGCGCAGACCTAGCTTTCAGCGCTGAGGGCGAATTCTTCTTGTCGTCGGCAAGCTACAACGGCCAAATTTTTAAAATTACGGGTACTCAAGGTGATTTGCAAGCTGCTCCGCTAGGCGCTGCCCGCGACCAACACCTGACTGGCTTGGCCGTTCTGGATAATGGGCAGGGCAACTTGATTTACTCTGGCCAAAACAAACGTGAGGTAGCCATTATCAATCGCGAAAGCGGCGACTTGGTTACCAAGCTCAATCTTGTAGGAGATCTGACCCGCACCAACTTTGGCGATATGAGCACTGCTTGTATGCCTATCAATACCAACAAGCCTCCAGTGGGCGGTTGTACTGCTGCTGAGGTAGTAGCGTTTAGCCAAGGGCTAACTAACCGTGGCCGCGCTGTAGCCGCTGACCGTAGCGATCCAAGCCGCGCTCTAGGCCAACCTATCGGAGGAGATGCCAAAAACTCTTTTGTTTCTCTAGGATTTGGCGGACATATTGTCCTCAAGTTTGAACAAGCTATCATCAATGGCCCAGGCAATGATATTTTAGTGGTAGAAACCTCTTTCGGAGCACCTACCTGCAACAAATACCCTGAAAAAGTAGAAGCTTTCGCTTCACAAGATGGTCAAAACTTTGTCTCTCTAGGCATTGGCTGCCTCGACAGTGAGTTTGACCTAGGTGATTTGGAATGGGCACAATACATCAAGTTAGTAGATGTGTCTAACCCTGCTGACTTCAGGGGAGAAGTAGATGGTTATGACTTGGACGGTGTCGTTTGTCTCAATGGCTCTATGCCCGTACCACCACCTGCCGACGATGAAGATCCTATTTTGCCGATTGCTTGTGAAGACATTCAAATCAATCGCGATGCACAAGGCAATATCAGCATTACCAATGTACACCCTGAGCGTGAAGCTTATGTGGCATACAGCCTCTACCAACAAAATGCCGCTGAGCCATTTGAAACAAACTTCATCTTGGTCGAACCTAATACTACAGTCTATTTTGAAGGCGTAATCCCGGCCAAAGGGAAAGTAGTCTTCAATATGGGTGCAGAAGACCTTGAAGAGAGCTACACAGGCGAAGCTTGTGTGGTCAAAACAGGTACTAAGGTAATCGAAGTAGGAACCCGCATCGAGCAGTACGAAGTCTTCGAAGACCGTGTGTATGATGCCCGTAGCTGGAACTGGTTTGTACCCAAAGAACGCCAAGTATTGCGCGACCTCAACGGCAACACCGTTCAAGAAACTGACAAAGGGGTAAGCTTGCGCGATTTGACGGTGGGTACCAACGAAACCAATCTCCGCGTTGAGCTACAAACACGCGAAATGGGCTATACCCACGCTGTAGGGGTGTTCTTCATTGGAGAAGACGGCCTACCACACAGCCCGCGTATCTTGACTCCAAGCATTGCCGCACGCTCATACCTGGATACATTTATCCCTGGTACTATCGCCAAAGATACTCGTATGGGCTTCTTCTTGGTGGCGACCAATGCTAGCCAAAACCCCATCGTACAGAACCCAACAGCGCAAGTCCGCTTCCAAGGCACTACATTACAGTATTCTACCGACGAAGGCGCTACTTGGATCAATATCTCTCAGAATATCTTCGTAAGCACCATCCGCGAGTGGAACAAAAACAATACGGAGCAAGCCATTGCCGGTATCGAAAAGAACGACGAAGGAAAAGATGTGCTTCATATCGGCTTTGAAGACATTGCCGGCGGCGGAGATTGGGACTACGAAGACATTGTCATCATTGTACACTATACCGGCGTATCACACCTCAAAACCAAGGAGGTCAAGGAAACCAAAGAAGTAGATGTATTGGTACAAATCCCTTGTGGCTCTTGCAGTGTCAGCTTTGATGGAGCCGGTGCCAATGACCCTGAGCCGCTTTCTTGTGATGTGGTAGACTATACACAAGACGGAGAGGAAGTTACACTGACCAATACCGCAGAGTTCCCTGTAATAGTAAGCTATGGTGCTGAAACGGTAATGTTGGATGCTGCCGAAACGAAAGTCCTCAACATCCCCATCGTCGAAGGCCAACAGCTGGTGTTCAATGTGAAGTACCGCGATATGTTGCCTGTGGTAGATGAAGATCGCTGTGTGGTCAAAGTAGGGACTAAAACCGTAACTACTTCTTCACAAGTACCTATCTTGGTAAAAGTAAATGATAAAGTATATGATGCCCGCAATTGGGACATCTTCGACCTAGCCGAGCGCAAGTTCGTCTCTTTTGTAGGCGGAATGCAGCTCAACCCACTAGACTATGGCGTAAGCTTGGCTGACTTGACAACCATCACTGATGAGGTAAACCTCCGTGTTGATGGGCGTGTAGGTGGCGTAAGTAGCACCAATGTCGCCGGATGGTTTGTATTTGATGCTCAAGGCCAACCAACTAATCCAGAGGTCTTGTTTGTCGCAGACCGTAACCGTACGACTACCCTCAACTCGGTAGTGCCTAAAGGTACACGCATCGGTTTCTTTGTCATCTCTTACAAAGACAAAAGCCTATACAAAGCCAATGACCTGAAGTACCTCCGGTTTGTACCCAATACAGGCAAATTACAACGCTCTGCCGACAACGACAATTGGACGGATGTAGAAAATGGTAGCCGTGCTATTCAGATACAATATACCTTGGCGCAGTATAACCAGTATGGCAAAGAAATGGCCATCGCCGGAGTAGAAGAAGTCAATGGACGTGATGTGCTCAATATCGGGTTTGAAAACAACTACTACGATGATTGGGACTATGAAGATGTTATCTTGACTGTACACTTCTCGCCTGAGATGGTTTACAAAACCAAGACCGTCACCGAAACACGTGAGGTAGACCTCTTTGCCGAAACACCTTGCGACGGATGCTCATTTGTACTCGAAGGTACGGTAGCCCCTGTGTTGTTGGGCAATGTAACCTGCGCAGACGTGAAAATCACCAAGGATAGCGACGGCAATATCATCATCGACAATACCTCGCCTATCACGGCCATCGTAGAGTATGACGCTCCGCCGAGTGGTGGTGATGATGGCGGAAACGTACCCCTGAGTATCTCACAGCCTACGGTCATTGAAGTACCGCCGTTGAGTTATTTGGTCTTGAGCGACCGAGTGCCTGCCAATGGACAAATTACCTTCTATGTCTTCTTCCCAGGAGCTACCGAAAACGAAGGTGTTTGTACACTCGAACAAGCCAATGCCCAAGGCAAGATAGTGACCTATACCGTCCCTTGTGAGCCTTGTCAAATCACACTTTATGGTGATTTTGATGACCATAGCCCGTTGGATTTAACGCTAGCCATGACCCTCAGCGCTTCACGTGTAGCCATTGGCAACCCTGTTACGCTTACAGTCAGTGCGCAAAGTCTTGAAGGAGATGGCGAGAATGTTACCGTAGACCTAACCCTGCCTTATGGCTTGCAGGTGGGCGCTGTCAATGGCGCTGCCTATAACAACGGCATGCTTGAGTTTGGTGCACTACCAGCAGGAACTACCCAGACCGCCACGCTGGTATTGGTACCCCAAATAGAAGGATACTACGCTATCGCCGGAATGATTGCCAGCAGTGCTCACGAGATTGATATGAGCAACAACGCCGCAATGCTTCAACTAGAGGCTTATGTCAATGGCAATGGTGGCGACAACACCGAGTCTGTTGTGAAGAATGTTTACCCCAACCCATTCTCCACCCAACTCAATGTAGCCTTCGAACAACCGGTACACAATGAAGTAAGCATCCGCCTCATCAATAGCTTTGGTGCAGTGGTGTATAGCAAAGTACAGGTACTCAAGGGCGAAAGCAATATCAATATTGCTACAGCGCAGTTCCCCAATGGCTTCTACCACTTAGAAGTGCTTGTCAGCGGGCAACAACCGCAAATATTTAGATTGGCTAAGTTTGAATAAACAATCATAAAACTCATAAAACACAAAGCCTGTGCCCTACAAAGCACAGGCTTTGGCGTTTTTTATGTGGCTAAATTTGAACATACAACCAAAATGCCTTTGTGAATCTGAAAAAATGTAGCTATTTTGCCCTTAGTTCAACCCTTTTGCTTATACAAATAGGTTTGTTGCATGCTTTTTGTGGAGATATAATCAATTTGGTACGCTAACAATGGCACCCATGTCTATGATTCCCCCGTTTCCTGATGACGAAATTGAAAAGAAATATTACAGCATTTCGGAGGTAGCCAAAATGCTGGATGTCAACCCTTCGCTTATTCGATTTTGGGAGTCAGAGTTTGATATTTTGCGCCCCGTAAAAAATAAAAACGGAGAAAGACGCTTTACCAAAAAAGATATAGAAGACTTACAAGTGATTTATCACCTTGTAAAAGAGAAAGGCTATACCCTCGAAGGTGCCAAGGAATATATCAAACACGAGGCCAGCCTCGTGCGTGATCGCCTGCAAACCATCGATAAGCTCCGCAAGCTTCGTGATTTTTTGCAAAACCTACGTGATACCCTTACCTAATACGACCTATGCGTGTTCTGAAAACAATTCCTACCGATAACTTTAATATTACGCTCTTTACTTGGAACGAGAAATACCTACTCAAATTTGAACAAGGTGATTTGGAGCAAACCTATAAAGTCAGTGCGATGGAAGTAGTAGGAGAGCAGGCTATAGACGAAGTATTGGCTGATGAGATTTTTCTGAAAGAGGTACAACAACGCTTTGATGCCATGCGCGAAAGCTGGTATCAGCGGATTTATTAACCCATATGCGCCTATGCTCTTCTTTTGGCTTTATTGTGCAGCGGCAGTGCTCAACTTGAGCGCCTTGGCAACGGCTCATCCCTTCTTGGAATATGTCAGTAAGCCTCTACTAATGGTTTTTTTGGGGATTCACTTTTATCAAGGCAACCCCTTCAAGGCTAACCCTACTGCCCGTTGGGTGATGTTGGCCTTGTTAGGTTCTTGGGGCGGCGATGTGTTGCTCTTATTTGCAAAACATGACAGTGCTTTTTTTATTGGAGGATTGTCCAGCTTTTTGTTTGCACACTTGGCCTATATTCAAGCCTATCGCTATGCCGTAGGACACAGCAGCGAGCCTAGTTTGCTGGGGCGCAAACCTTGGCTATATGTCCCGTTTATGTTGCTCTATCTGACGCTCTATGGCTACCTGTACCCGCACTTGGGCGCGATGCAAATCCCGGTGGCGGTCTATGCACTCGCCATTGTAGGGATGAGCCTTGCGGCACTCAATCGCTTCAGGCTGACTTCGCCCCAAAGCTTTCAACTAGTTTTTGGTGGAGCATTGCTGTTTATGTTGTCAGATACCTGTATTGCCCTCAATAAGTTTGTCCAACCTTTTGAGGCCGCCGGTATAGTGATTATGAGTACTTATATCATAGCACAGTACCTTATTGTAAGGGGTATTTTGATACATCTCAAAGCTCAGATGACTGAGGGATAAGCTACAATCCTCATATCTGCTGATTTTATACCCAGTCAAAATTGGTTTGGGAAATGTATGTATTGAAAAATGCTTGAGCATCAAGGAGAGCAATGCCGGTGGATATTGGCATAAAAACAAAAAAGCCGGTACTCAATAAGTACCGGCTTTTCACATACTAAACCTTTTTCAAAACTAAACCTCAAATGAAAACCTTATGCTTTTGTCGTAAAGCAAAAGACCTTGGTGTTGTAACACAAAACTCTTTTACTTACATGACAAAGTTAGGGACTAGATGCTTGCATTACTATCGGGCAAAGTATGTAATTTGATTCTCTAAACCACGGATTTGTGATAGGGTAAAACCCTGACATGTGGTGTATAGCGTTTGCCGAGCATCACTGGCGTGCGCGCTCGTGCTAGCATATCTTTTTTCCAAAGACGGCAGTAAATCGTGTATTATCGAACTTCAAGCCAAGTTGGTCTTGGGGCTAGGCTGCCAAGCCTGTCAAGGGTTTTGCTTGACTGCTTGGTGCCTAATCGCATACCTTGGACTATATCAGGCTGGCACGCTGACCTTGTTGGTTCGAGGAGCTTTGCCAGTACGGTGTTTACGCATCTCCGCCTTGATGAGATTGATGTAAGGCTGAAAATCAACCTGTATAGTATGTCGGGCAGCCTGCTTGTATTGTTTGTTTACTTTTTGTGCAGCCGCATCAATATCTTTGCGCATTTGGGCTTCGGAGGGCAAGGCCACCTCGCCGGTCATCACTCGGGCAATCCATTCTGATTGTATTTCGGCCAGTGGCATAATGGCTCCCAAGGGCTGCAACAAACCAATAAAGTAGAGGTTGGGATAGTCAGGATGTACCACACGTTTGTAGAGCTGAATGTTGTTGCTTATTTCGACTTGACGGAAGAAATCCTCCTTGAAAAACGGGAAAGCGATTTTGTATCCTGTAGCATAAATCAGCACATCGGCCTTGAGGGTAGTGCCATCTTCGAGCAAAATATGGTCGCCACGTAGTTCTTTGATATTGGTTTGACGTACTTTGATACGCCCGTGTCCTGCAAGGTGCAGCAAGTCTGGCGAGATAGTGGGGTGTTCGGACAAGAGTGGACGCTTGGGTTTAGGGATACCATAGTCCTCTTGTTTGCCTCGGGCAAGCCATAGGTTAAGGGCGATGAGTTGGCGCTTCCAAGCCAACGGCAGAAAGCTGACATTGAGTTTGCCGAGCATATCAAAAGGTTGTCCCCAGATATATTTAGGGAAAATGTAAGCGCCACTACGGCTGATAATGGTAATGTCGGCGCTACCTACGCGGGCGGCCTCACAGGCAATATCCACCCCTGAGTTGCCAATACCCAATACCACTACGTGCTTGCCCGGGCCGAAAATCCCCTCAGGTGTTTTATAGTCGTGGGAATGCATCACTGTACCGTCGAGTGTACCGGGGAAGCCCGGCTCAGGATAACGAGCGCACCAGTGATGCCCATTAGCCACCATCACTGCCGCATAGCGCTCGGTATTCCCTTTGTCGGTAGTGATGGTGTAACTATTGTCAGCTTCACGTTTTACGTCGGCTACGCCGGTGTTGAAGATGATTTTATCCCGAAAGCCAAAGCGGTCTACAAAGCTCTCGAAGTACTCAAGCATCTGGAAGTGGCTAGGATAGTCGGGGTAATCATCCGGCATAGGAAAGTCGGAATAGGCCATCATTGCTCGGGAAGTATTGATATGGAGCGAGCGGTAGGCCGAAGACATTCCGTTGTCATTCATATAGCGCCAATTGCCGCCTATACCCGAGCCTTTTTCATAACAATCAAAGGGAATACCCTTTTCGTGTAAGACCTTGGCCGCAGCAATCCCTGAAGAACCAGCACCGATGATGCAAACTTTTTGTGGTGTATCCATGGCAGTCGAGCAGTTATAGAAGTTAGTTGGGGTAGATTAATTGTCTATTTTGAGGCTAAGATAGTGATTTTTGATGAAATTAGGCACAATGCCCTAATTTATTTTCCTTGTCATTCATCACGCCACCGGGCATTTTTGGAAGAGTAGCTCGGAGCTCCAGCTCCGAAACAAGCTGAGGCCTCATTTTGGGGTACAATGAGACTTAGCCCACAGTTTTACCTGTGGTTTGAAAAATATCCAGTGGTGCGGTCATTCATCTAATTCAAACGAACGATATAGCACTATTGAGGGCTGATTTTGAGCAACATTCCGGGGGTTTCGGTCAAGACGTAGATCAACCCATCGGGGGCTTGCCCGACCCAACGTACGCGGCCAATGCCATCTAGTAGGCGCTCTTGGCTTTGAATCTTGCCTTGTGCGTTGAGCTTGAGATAGCGCAAGTGCCTTGCGACCAAAGAGCCTAGCAAGGCATCGCCCTGCCACCCGGGGTAGCGGTCGCCTTTGACAATCAGCAAGCCACAAGGGGCAATGGCCGGGCTCCAGTGGATGATGGGGGAGACCATCCCTTCGCGCTCGGTCTCTTCGCTGATGGTAGTACCGTTGTAATTGATGCCAAAGGTAACCTCAGGCCAGCCGTAGTTGCCTCCTCGCTCAATGCGGTTTAGCTCATCACCGCCTTGTGGGCCGTGTTCGTGTGCCCATAAAATGCGGCGTGTAGTATCAAAAAACAAGCCCTGTGGGTTGCGATGCCCATAAGACCATATTTCGGGTTGGGCGTTGGGTGTTTGCACAAACGGGTTGTTACTCGGAATGCGCCCGTCGTCGTGTAGGCGGACGATAGTACCAATATGATTATTGATGGATTGCGATTGTTGGGGGGTACCCCTATCGCCAATGCCCATGTAGATAAACCCCTGGTCGTCGAAGGTGAGCCTAGCGCCAAAGTGCTGCCCTGCCGTACTGGAAGGCACACCTTGGAAAAGCACCTGAGTATCCTGAAGCTGTGTGCCTTGTAGTTTGGTACGATAAATCGCCGTATTGCCTCCTTGGCTGCTCGTGCGGCGAGCGGCTACAAAATAAATCCAACCGTTTTGGGTATATTGTGGATGTAGCTGGATATCGAGCAAGCCTCCTTGCCCCTGAACATAGATGTCAGAAGGCAGACCTGAAATGGGCTGCGGTGTGCCACCAGTATTGGGATTCCACAGCAGCAAATTGCCGGCACGCTCTGTGATGAGCAGCGCTCCGGTGGGTAAAAAAGCAGCACCCCAAGGGTTTTGCAAGTTGGTAAGCAGGGTATCTACCTTGAGCGTCCAGTCGAGCTGGGGCTGAGGGTCGTCCGAAGAGCGGCATTGCCAACATACAGTAGCCAACCCAAGAGTACAATACATCAGAGAGGCAATAAGCGATTTTTTCATAGCAAAGCACTGGGTTATATAGGTTTTACATACTGGATATTGAACTTTTCAACGGGAGCGAATGTTAAAAAGTTATTCGAGTGCAAAAATCTCTTATGTACAGAAAACACCTCCATATTATCGCCCCTTTATTGGCACTACAAGTGCTCTTGGGGGCAGTAGGCTTGGGTATTTGGCAGCATCACTGCCTGATGCTGGAGCAGGGAGAGGCTATGTTGGAGTCTAAGAGCTGCTGCGAAATCCCCCCTCCACCCACGGCTTGCTGCGAGGCTAAGGCATCACTAGTGCAGCTGACCCCGCTGCCAGATGAAACATCCAAGTGGGAAACATCCCCTTGCTGCCATATCACCACTACGTATCACCAAGGCATTACAGAGGCGCTGACACAAGCGCCTGAGGTACATCAGCTATGGCCTATTTTGGCCTATTGCGGGACTATTTTTGACTGGGCTTGGCCGCAGGGGCTTACAGACACCCTGCTGCGTGGCTATATCGCTGATAGCTCGCCCCCGTGGCTCTATCAGGGGGCGGAGCTGATTTTATTGATTGGAGTTTTTAGATTGTAATCACAAACACAATAGTTGTGAGGGTGCAATGTATTGGCTACATTGTCAGACTTACAACCACAAACGATGCCTACATACAAACAAGGCATTATTTGTCAATCTGTGTTTTTAGAAGAACGATTACAATTATTGACTCATATATGAACTCTACGTCTTATTTCCGATTACACCTCACAATCTTGTTGCTAGGATGGGGACTGGCTTTGCCACTATACGCCCAAAAGACCCTGCAAGGCACCATCACTGAGCAAGACGACTCCGGCCAACCACAACCACTGGTAGGCGCTACAATCTTTTGGGAAAATACCAATACCGGAGCCATCACCGATGCCGATGGGCATTTTGAAATCCCTTTTCACCCAAGTACCCGCCGCCTGGTGATCAAGTATGTAGGCTATGAGACAGTCAGCCTTCTAATCAATGAGACCACCTTTTACTTGACACATACGCTCAAGAGTGATGCCCAAAGCTTGGACGCTGTAACGGTAAGTGCCAGCAAGAGCTTGGATGTACAAACAATTCAGAGTGAGGTGATTACCAAGCGTGATTTGCAAAAGGCGGCTTGCTGCAATTTGTCTGAAAGCTTTCAAAACAATATCGCGGTCGATGTATCGTTGACAGATGCCGTATCAGGTACCAAACAAATCAAAATGCTGGGGCTGGATGGGGTGTATGCCCAATTGATGACGGAGAACGTGCCGGCTATCAGAGGGTTGAATGCCAAACAAGGGCTAACGTTTTTGCCCGGAACTTGGATACAGTCTATCGACATCAACAAAGGTGCAGGCTCAGTAGCCAATGGGTATGAGTCGATTACTGGGCAAATCAATATCGAGTTGGCTAAGCCGGATGATAGCGAACGGATGCTGCTGAATCTGTATGGCAATCATTTTGGCCGCCTCGAAGCCAATATCAATACGGCCCATAAACTGACCAACCGCTGGAGTACGGCCTTGTTGATGCACGGCAGTACCCAACAGCTCCGGCAAGATATGAACGGTAATGGTTTTTTGGATATGCCCATCGGCACCACACTTACCGCGCTCAATCGATGGAAGTATAGCGGCAAAAAGCTTATTGTACAGGCGGGTATCCAAGCATTGTACGACGACCGCCAAGCCGGACAGGCCATCTTTCGACTTGGGCAGGAACGCCGCACCGACCTGCCCTACGGAGTCATGCAACGCAATGAGCGCTTACAAGGCTTTTTGAAAGCCGGATGGCTCAACCCCGAAAATCCTACGCAGAGCATCGCTTTGATTAACAACGCGACCTACCACCGCTTTGCTGGCAGTTGGGGAATGAATGTTTTTGAGGCGCAAGAACAATTGGCACAAGTACAGCTTATTTATCAAAATAACCTTGGCTATCGGCACGAGCTGCGCACAGGACTGAGCTATCTCTACAACCGATTCGACACACAGTATCAAGAGATTCAACCCAATCGTAACCGCTTGTGGCTCGATACCCGTGAGGAGTCCGTACCCGGAGCGTTTTTAGAGCACACATTCAAACCCTCAGAACGCTTCGCCGCAGTTTCGGGAGTAAGGATTGATTGGCACAACCTGTATGGTACGTTTTTTAGTCCGCGCCTGCATCTCAAATACGATTTGAGCGATGCACTTATTTGGCGTGCTTCGGGAGGAAGGGGATACCGTGTTGCCAACCCCATCATCGAAAATATGGGCTACCTTATCAGTGCCCGTAGGGTAGACTTTGAGGGGGAGCTACTACCAGAACAAGCCTGGAATTATGGCACTAGCCTCTCCTATGCTTTCAATATCAACAACCAGCCCGGCTTGCTCAGCATCGACTATTACCGGACTGATTTTGAAAACCAAGTAGTAGCAGACCTCGACAGCGACCCACAACGTCTACGGTTTTATAACCTCGACGGACAGGCCTTTGCTAACAGCCTTCAGATAGCGGCCAACTATGAACCTTTCAAACGCTTTGATGTGAGCTTGGCTTACAAATGGTATGATGTACGCAGTACCATCAACGGCCAACTGCGCTCAATGCCCTTTGTACCTACCCATCGTTGGGCAATGAGCCTAAGCTATGCCACCAACTTTGACAAATGGCAGTTTGATGTCAATCTACAATATATGGGTACACAACGCCTACCCGATTGGGAAGGCCAAGCCTCCCGCAGCCCTGCTTTTGCCTTGCTGAACGCACAGGTTACCCGACGTTTCCGGCGTTTAGAACTATATGTAGGAGGCGAAAACTTGGGTAACTTTATGCAGCCTAACCCGATTATTGGCTTTGACAATCCCTTTGGGAACAATTTTGACGCAGGGCGTATCTATGGCCCTATTATGGGGGCTATGGCCTATGCAGGGCTGCGTTTTTACATCAAGTAAACAATGGATAAAAAATAATTTTCCACCCATAACACGTATTCAATTACCTAAACACTTTATTATTATGAAACATCTTCTTGGATTATTCGCTTTCGCCGCCCTTTGGACAATCGCCCCACAAGCTTTTGCCCAAAGCAACAATAAGTTGGCTACTGTCAGCATCCAAACATCTGCCCATTGTGGAATGTGTGAAGAGGCTATCACGGAAGCCTTAGCCTTTACGAAGGGGATAAAAGACGTAAAAGTAGACCTCAAAACCAAGATAGTAACTGTGGGGTATCAACCTAAAAAAACTAACCCCGAACAGATACGCGAGGTGATTGCCAAAACCGGATATGATGCCGACGACGTACTGGCTATTCCGACTGCATACGAAAAACTGCCGTCTTGCTGCAAAAAAGGTGGAGGGCACTAGAGCCAAACTACAGGGTGTCTTCGGTGGCTTGCCAACTATCAGGCAACACCGAAGGCATACCCTATTTCGGGTTATACTCAACCACAATTGGTTTGGGAAATCTTTGCACTGAAAACCCTTGACAACCAAGAAAAATCAAATCTTGTGAATCTTCACACCGCCGGATATTTTTAGAAAAGTAGCTCAGAACCCCAACTCCGAGACAAGTTGAGACCTCATTTTGGGGGTACAATGAGAGTTAACCCACAGTTTTAACTGTGGGATTTAAAAAACGCCCGGCGGTGTGGTGAATCTTGGTATAATTTGGCTCTAAAATAGGTTTTTTTGCAAACCACTGGGCTAACCCCGTGGGTTTGAGAAAGACCCAATGGGGTATTTGTTTGTTCGATAGTGAGACAAGTACAACAAATAATTGGGTTTAGGAGTATAACTTGTATCAACAAACCGAATCATTATTTATGAAACAATTCCAAATCTATGGCTTCTTAATGTTGGGGCTGTTATTAGGTGTATGGCCTCTAACATCTCAGGCGCAAGACTGGACTAAATATGGGTGGACAGATGCCGAAATCAAGCAGTGTCATACAGCCAGCGAGGCCAGCTACCTCAGCAAAGCAGAGCGCGAAGTGATTATGCTGATGAACTTAGCGCGGGTTTATCCACAAAAGTTTGTCAAAAACATGCAGGCTATGCTCAAGGCAGAGAGCAAGAACGATCAGTTTGGCTTTGCCTCACAAGACTTTCAGAGCAGCTACTACAAGAGCCTAGTGGCAGACCTCAATAAAACCACGGCTATGTCGCCTCTGTTGCCGCTCAAAGAGTTGCATCAGGCCTCGTTGTTACACGCCAAGGATATGGGTAAATCAGGAGACATAGGCCACACCGGAACCAACGGCTCCGAAATGCCCGAGCGGGTAGAAATGTACTACAAAGGAGACTATCGCCGAATGGGTGAAAACTGCGCTTATGGCTCTGATGCACCTATCGATATTGTGATGGACTTGCTCATTGATGAGGATGTTCCCAGCCTCGGACACCGTAAGGCCATCTTGAGCAAGGATTTTTCGCACGTAGGGGTGTCTATTCAGCCACACAAAGTTTATCGTAACAATACGGTGATGAACTTTTTGGGCGGTATAGAATAAATACCTGTGTAGAGGTGATGTACTAGTGGTTGATTTTGCCACGGGTGCACGAATTTCATTTTTATTCGTGTATTCGTGGTTGATTTCGTTACAGGTGCACGAATTTTATTAAATAGCAATGCACCTCTTGAGCATCTTCAGCTTAAAGACAATGAGAGGGTGTAGTGATGGGGTGTTGTTTATATCCAACCACAATTGGTTTGGGAAATCTGCGTACTGAAAATCCTTGATAATCAAGGGAATCAAATCCTGTAAATCTTCAAATCTTGTGAATCTTGGTATAAAATGTACAGTGGGGCAAGCTTTTACAAACCCGTAAGGCTGCTTCACAAAATATCTGAAGAAATATTTGGTGCGTTTATCTCCTAGCTGGGCTTGCCTTCTATACCAAATGCATAGGAAGCCGCACAGGAAGTTATATACCACATCACCCCAAAACCCAATCAATATGAAAAACCTAACACCAAGTACTCTGTGCGTTGCCCTGATGATGTTTTTAATAGGCGGCAGTGTCAGTGCTCAAACCATTACCAACCAAACTTGGTAGTTTGCCAGTGCCACTACACTTTCAGGCGATTTGGACGACGACTTCGTAATGAAACTTGGTAAAAGATTTTACGACTGTATGCTCTATTTCGAGGAAGAGGATATGATGGACATCAAGTTGCCATCTATCAACTATTATGTGGAGTAGGAGTACAATGCAGATACCAAGGTCTTTCTTGACAATGAACCTCGGTGACAAGGATAGAGACGCATTTCTGAATTTTTTGAGAGACTACGGATATAAGTGTTATCGACAGATGGAGGCGCTCATTTTAGAGTTTTTGCAAATTCCCAATGGCAAGGTAGACCAAAGTGCCAAGAGGATGTTTAATCTCATTTTCACCAAAAAATAGCAAGCTTATGCATTATTTAAAAACGTTACTGACAGCCTTGTTGTTATCAATCACTATTGGTGTTCAAGCGCAAAACTTTCAGGATTTTGTGGCGCTTTTTGAGCAGCTTCAAGCTCCGAAGACTTGGACTACCGAAGACATCAAACAATGGGCTGCCAAAAGCTCAGATGTACCGGCGCACCTAAAAAGTATTTTTTTCAGACCATGTAGAGGAGACTCCCAGTCAGTATCTGCCTTTGGCGCCGTATCGAGCAAGGCAATACGGTCATCATCTTGTTCAGCAGTTTTACGGAAGCGTATGACCCTGCTCAAAATAGAGAAATACACATTCATTTGCTTTGTTTTGATCGCCCCAAAGCACAACGCATAGGGGTAGACCAATCTTACATTTTTTCGGCAGGGGGTGGGGGGATTATAGACAACCTGTATGAAGGGAAGATGGAAACCGATGCCAAAACCTACTTGCGGGTTGAACTAAAAGGCGGCACTCCATCTGACAAGAAAGCCCAATACAAAATCACGAAAAAGGGGCTTGCGTTTGAAAAGTATTATTAAACCTCACACCACTGGGTATTTTTGGAAAAGGCGTGATTAAACCCGATAAAAATTGGAGGCCCTGTGTTCTTGAATTCTTGAGTACCAAGAAAGTAAAGCCTTGTGATTTTTGGTATAAATGAGCCAATACTAAAAAAACCCGTGAGTTGAGCACGGGTTTTTTAGGGTTACCAAAGTAACAGTCTTAGTGCAATGATTTTTCATTGATGCGCAAGATTCCGATAAAATGGAACAAGCGGATGATGGGGTATACCGGATCAAACTCGTACCATTTTACGGCAAAGTTGAGGCGGTTGGGGAGCTTGTGGTGGTTATTTTGGAAAAGCTCTCCAAGCATTACCACATCGGCAATAAGGGAGTTTTTAGAGTTGTCATTGTTGTCAAAGTTGCTGTAGCCATATTTGTGGCCACTCCAGTTGACAATAGCGCCGTGGATAGGCCCCATAAAGAAGTGTACTGGAAGCAATGCGAACAAATACCAAGGCATACCCATATACACATAAGCTGCAATGTATAGCAATGTATAGAAAGTACCCCAAGCTATGCGTGAAACCCAAGACTCACCCAATTTTTCGAGCATTTCCCAAGAAGGGTAGTGCATATCAAAACGGGGAGGGGTGGGAATACGACGCTTGAGCACTCCTACATAGATGTCCTTAGTTTTCCACATCATATGCCAAATATTCTTGGCGTGTACAGGAGAGTGTGGATCTTGTTCTGTGTCGCTATAGGCGTGGTGCATACGATGCAAGATAGCATAAGCACGTGGGCTTAGGTACGATGCACCTTGTGTAACATAGGTAAGGAAGCCAAAATAACGCTCCCAAAACTTGTTCATCGTGAACATCTGATGCGCAGCATAACGGTGCAGATAGAAGGTCTGGCAGAAAAGCGCCAAATACCAATGCACAAGGAAGAAAATTAGCACAAATAGCACGTCAATAATGAGTTAAGTGAATAAATAAAACAGGCGTGCAACAAACGCTTCAGTAGGGTGTTTGGGTTTAGGCAAGCGCGAATTGAATATTTCCAATTTGGTGTTGCACTGCATCATGCAAGATGGCAAATAAAGTAACATTATCCTACCTTTTGAATGATTAAATCTGAGTTGGTACAGATTACCCGACCAATAGCAAGATTTGACCTCTCAACAACCGTTGTTTAGTGATTTTGAGATGCGACCTACTGGGGTTTGTCGTGTGGTACACGATGGATAAACGCCACAAACGCACAAATTGGGGTAACAAGTAGTATCTTTGTTTGGAAATAAAATCAAGAGCGTGTGTTGCGTGTAGCCTTTGCCGTTTTTTTTATATTGGCCGGCCTATCGGCTTGTAGCTTTTGGGAGCCGTCGGGTAGCCTCAGGCAGGTCAGTGTTCCTACACAACGGGCAGTATTTGTCTTTGAAAAAAACGCCTTCACTACTAATGATACGCTACACCTTGGGGATAAAGTCATCCTGAATTGGCTGTTGTTACATTGTTTTGAAACACCTCTGCCCAACCCGCCTGTGGAGGTGGTTTATGAAGGTAGAATCCTGCTTTACAATAAGTACATTGCTGAGCCTCTGGCAGTGCTGGAATTTTCGTTGCAAACACCAGCGCATATCCGATACATCCTCAAAGGCAAGACCTACTACCGACAGATAGACCGTGCTGGGGTTGATTTCTTGCATACGGCCAAAACCCAAGGCTGGGTGTTTTCGCTCGAAGGCTTTTAGGGGGAATTTGGCAAAATACTTGTTTGAAGGATGACTCAATAGGTTATATCATAGTCTGTGTGTGCTGAAGGGTGAAGGGGTAGCTGCTTGGGTTACCGCCGAAAGCTGCTGGGTTTACTACCTTGAAGGAGGACATATGAGCCAAATAAGGCATATATCTGACTGCCAGGACTATAAATGTATTGTTTTGAAATCACTAAACCTTTATAATGATGCGAATAACTATTTTGTGTAATCTATGCTTGTTTGTGCTATTATTTGCAGAGACTGGTTTGTTGGCACAATCTACAGGAGAAAATCATTTTTACAGACACCTAAAGGGTAAGCTAGGAACTAAGAACATCACTTGGGAGTGGCATCAGCTGCCTGAGACGATGAGTGTAAAGATGTACCAAACAACAGTAGTGATGTGGGTGGAGGGAGCCGCTACACCGTACTACCTGCGGGGTAACGGGCTACAGGCAATGGGGGATAGCCTGTATCTGAAGGAATACCATACCCTGTTGATGGATGAGGCCGAGCCTAAAGCACATTGGAAACTGCGTTGGAATGCTGTCAATAATACGATGATTGGAGAGCGCATACCGACAGATTTGCCCAAACCGCAAGAGGTCAGCCTCAGGGAGCAGTACCCCAAAGGGGTGCTGCGGATGGAGCCCGAATGGTTGATGCGTCGTTCTAACAACGAACAGTCGAAGGCCGTGGCAAGCATTTGGGGTTTGGAGGTACGTAGCGGGAGCAAAAAAGCGCAAATGCGTATCAATGCGTGGCTACAAGACTCGCTCTACCAGCAGGCTTCGGTGTTTATGAATGGTTTTATTCAGAATTACGAAAACGATGCTGCCCTAGGGCTGACCCAAACCCACGAAGAGGCATATAAAAAAATACGCATCACTCATAATACCGACCAAACCTTGTCGGTCTTGTTGGAGCGGTTTATCAGCCACGGACTGGGGCAGCCCGAATACCAGCTCTCGGCCTATATTTTTGACAGCCACACCGGAGAGCTCATCCCGCCACAAGCGTTGTTTTTGCCACAAACGGAAGACACACTTGGGCGTTTATTGGCACAGACACTACGGCAGGTAGCCAAGGTGCCGCCAAGCCTCAGCTTGGCCGACTATGGGTTCATTGCGCCTGACGAGCGCCTCCCTGTCAGCCAAAATATCATCCTAGTAGGTGAGGGGCTTTGTTTTATCTACAATCCCTACGAGATTAGCTCTGCGGCAGCAGGTACCATCACACTCTACCTGCCCTACAAACAGCTCAAAGGGCTAATCCACACAGCCAAAGTCCCAAAGTTTCGCTAGTGTGGTATGAGGCGGCTATGGTGTGGGAAATAGTTGCGTTTTTTGTAGTTTTGTCAGTCAAAACAAGCTCCTAACCCCAACCCTTGGGGCTGGGTTCACGTTAGCGGGGGTGTGTTTTGTAGAAGATTCCTTATTCAGAAAAACGCAATAACTCAAATATCATAGTGATGATGTACCTATCCCGTTGGTGGAATTTTTGCCTATTTATTCATCTCATCGGCCTATTGAGCTTTGGCAACTGGCCACAAGCCCAAGCTGCCGACCGTGTCAAGAGCGCTTACAAAATGCTCGAAAAAGGCGAGTTTGACAAGGCCCGCGCCCTGATAGACAAAAACCTCGAAAAAGAACCCAACAATGCCGGGGCTTGGTATGTGTTGGCACGGTACTACCTATGGGAGGGCAACCCTGCTCTGCATCTGGATTCGTCGTATTTGGCCATCCTCCAAACGGCCAAATTCTATCCCGAAAGCGATGAAAAAGCCCGTAAGGGTTGGCTCGAAATAGGCCTAGACGAGCAGGCCATCGCCCAACACCGCAGCCAATGTGAGCAGATGGCCTTTAGCAAGGCGCAAAAGCTACATACCATAGAAGCTTACCAAGCTTTCATTGACCGCTATACGACAGCGCCCCAACTGCCTCAAGCACTGAGTGTACGCAATGCCCTAGCTTGGAACAAGGCCGAATTTGCCAATACCGTAGAGGCGTATGCCGCCTTTATGGAGGCTTACCCCGATGCCCAACAATATGCCAAGGCCAAAGAACGCTATGATGCTCTTGTATTTGCCAAAGCCACTGCTTCGGGCGACTTGGAAGCTTACCGCGCTTTTGTCAAAGAACACCCTAACAACGAATTTAGCCTAGAGGCATACAAGGCCATTTTTGATTATGAGACCTTTGCCAACACCCCGATAGTTTATACCAACTTTATCAGCCAAAATCCCCAAAACCCTTACATAAATTTGGCTTATGATTGGTTGCTGGCTTGGTACGAAACCAACGAATCTCTTGATGCTTTTGCTCAAGCATATCCTAATTATCCCGACGCAGCACGGCTCAAAAGCCTGCAAGAAGTGGATGTGTTGCAGTACCTGCCTATTTTTGAAAACAAACGTTACGGCTATGTCGATGAGCATGGGAAGCAACGTATTACTCCGCAGTACCTCTCCATCCCGACAGATTATCTCTGCGAAAGTGTGGCGACCAACTACCTCCTTATTACCGACCAAAACCTACAAGGAGTCATCGACAAGATGGGTAAAACCATTATTCCGGTAATGTATGATTATGTAGAACTGTTGGAGCTGGGTATTTTCAAAGTACACCTCGATGGCAAAGACGGCCTAATACACCGCAATGGGCTGACGCTGCTCAATACGGAGTATGACCTGATTGAGCGCTTCAGTGCACAGTTGGTCAAAATAAAACAAAGAGGACTGTGGGGGTTGGCTACCCACAGCGGGCGTGTGGTGTTGCCCTGTAAGTTTGAGGCCGTGGATATGATTGGTGGGAATTTTGTGCGGGTGCGCAATGGCCAACGATACCATATCTTGGGCTATGAAGCTTTGGCCAAGATGATGTTGCAAAAGAATTTGCAGCTAGAACTGCCCTACCAACACGTAGCGTTGTTGAGCGAAGACTTTGCCCGTGTGCGTATCGATAGCGGCCAAGTAGGTGCTATTGATGTATATGGCAAAACGATTATCGCTCCACAGTTTGTTGGGGTGGAGCAACTCGGAGAGGCGTTTTTCCTCACCCACGAGGGCAAACAAAAGGCTCTCTGGACACGCCAAGGTCAGGCAATTCTGCCCGGGCAGCCTATCCAAGAAGCTAGGGCTGCGGGTCAACTGATTGCCGTAAAGATGGACAACAAATGGGGGCTGCTCAATGATAAGGGGGCGATGATGTTTGATTTTATCTATGATGACATCCGCTTTCTTGAAACGCTGCCCCTCCTGAGCCAAGGAAAACAACGCTGGGTGCTTTTTGCCGGAGCCGAAGCGCTGGCCGACTTGAGCAATGCCACAGATTTTAGCCTCATCAGAGGCAACTACGAAGGAGCAAAGCCCTACTTGATGCTCACACAAAACAAGCGCAAGGCGCTTTATAGCTTCGACGGAACACTCTTGCTCAAACCACTTTACGACGACATCACCATTCTCGATGCAGAGGTACTCAGTGTCAAGATGCAGCAAAAAGTAGGCTTGGTAACCTTTGACGGCCAAGAGGTGTTGCCGGCCAAATACCAAGGGATAAGCTATATGCAACCGGGCTTTTATGGTATTTTGGCCAACAACCGTTTTGGTGTTTTTCACCGTCCTACAGGCACACTCATCCCCCCAAGCTACGACCGCCTGCTCAAGCCCTACCCCCTCAATGACAGCAACTACTATTTTGTAGCCGAAAAGGAGGACTATTACGGCCTTATCAATGCCAAAAATCAAGTTGTTTTACCTTTTGATTTTGAAGAAATAAAACCTTGGAACGCGGCCTTTGCCCTAGTCAAAAACGAGGAAGGACTGTATGTAGCCCAGCCGCTCCAAGCTTCCAAAGACAAAAACCAAGTGCTCGAAAGCCTGCTGCCTACTGAAGGCCTGAGCGAAATATACCTCCTACGCGAGAGCCCTCAAGAGCGCCTGCTCTTGGGCAAAGGCGAAACCGACAAGGGAAAGGCTGTGTATGGGGTGTGGTCAAGTGTGAGGGGTAATATTGTGCCAATGCAGTATGACCTCGTCTACAACCTTGGCATCAAAGGCAACCCCGTATTTTTCTTGCAGGAGTACAATGCCCAGCGCGACGAATATACCGTCATCTATCAACACTACAATGGCCGTCAAATTTGGAGCCGTACGATGAAAGAATACGATTTCAAGCGCCTTTTATGTGATTAATACCATTATTCCCTTGCAACCCCATTTCTAACACGACAGATACACTTATGTCAAACACACGCAAACGCAAAAGCCCCAATACCAACACCCAGCGACGCAAGAAAAGCGGCCCAGCCAAAAAGCGCCCCGTGCTCATCACGGTCATCATCGCCTTACTGGTAGGAGGGTATTGGGCATACGAAAACAACTTTCTTGACCTGCGCTCTCGATTGGCGGGTTTGGTACAGCCCGTAGGAGAAGAGACCATAGTGGTGGGCGATGAGGAGCAACAGGTGCGCGACGAGCGCCAATCTCCTGACGGCAACGCCAGAGGCAATCGTGGGGAGGGTTCTTTTGATATCAACCACCCCGACTTTGGCCTGCCCGCCTACTCCGACAAGGATGTAGTGGTGAGGCATAGTGCCTTTGCCCTCTCCTATAACGAAGCCCACGAGCAGGCCGATTGGGTCGCCTATCGTTTGAAGAAGAACAATTTGCGCGGTGGGGTAGAACGTACCGACGACTTCCGCCCCGATCCCAAAATCCCGACACAGTCCGCCACCCCTGCCGACTATCGCGGCTCTGGCTATGACCGAGGCCACCTCGCCCCCGCCGGTGATTTCAAGTACTCAGAAAAGGCTATGTCCGAAACCTTTTTTATGAGCAATATGAGCCCACAAGCGCCTGATCTCAATCGAGGTATCTGGCGCATTTTAGAAGAGCAAATCCGTACTTGGGTACGCCGCGACGGTGAGTACTTCATCGTTACGGGGCCAATCCTTAAAGGGGGGCGTTTCCAAAAAATAGGAAAAAACAACGTCAGTGTGCCTAAGGAATATTACAAGGTCATCCTTGACCCCAAGACTCCCAAGGCCATCGCCTTTATTATGCGCAACGAAGGCTCCGACAAAGACCTCCAAACTTTTGTCGTAACTATCGAAGAGGTGGAGCGCCGTACAGGCATCGATTTCTTCCCGATGCTGCCCAACGACTTAGCACAGGAGTTGGAGAAAAATAAAAGACCGGAGCTTTGGTTTAAAAAATAAGCGCTGCTCCGTCAAGGATATCAACCCCTGAAAACCTAAGTGCATCTTGGCATAATGTTGATTGGGTATATCTTCTTACACACCACTGGACATCACCCACTCCTTTGCACAGGTCAAGTACAGGTCAAGGGAGGACGCAGTGAGCAAAACAGCAATAAAGAGCAAAAATGTCCGGTGGTGTAACTTTCTCACAAAATTGTCTCCGCCTATGTTCAGAGTAGTTGTTTATTGTACCCTCGCCATCAGTCTATTGGCTGGCCGCCTTTTTGGGCAAGAGCGAATTATTCACTCGCCTTCTGGGGTAGAGGTGATTTTTGTATTGGAAGACAATATGTTTCCGGAGAGTTGGCGCAAAAGCCCTATCAATGCTGAAGCCCGCCCTATAGCTCCGGCAGAAGTCGCTCGTACGATTCGGGTGGTAGAGCAAGCGCTCGACAAATATCCCGCCGAGATGCTCAAGCGGCATCTGGGTAAGGTGTATGTTTGTGAGTACCTTGCCTTTTATGGCCAAACATTTGGCGGCACCAACTCCCGAACCAATGTGTACTTGAGCAACGGCGGTGTCAAAAAAGGCTATACCGACCATTGTATCGAACAACTTTTCCACGCCGAGTTTTCGAGTATCTTGCTGCGCAATCACCCCCAATTTTGGGATGAGAAGGGCTGGCTGATGGCCAAAGACCCTCAGACAGCCTACGGAAAGGGAAGTGGTGTAGAGGCTATCCGTGATGGAGTTAGCAGCACAACCTTCAGTCCAGAATGGCACAAAAGAGGGTTCTTGTATCAATATGCAAACTCTAGCATCGAGAATGACTTCAATTCTTTTGCCAAGCAGATTTTTTGCCCCGAAGCCAAATTTTGGCAAGTAGTAGAAGCATATCCTTATTTGGCGCAAAAAAACACCTTGGCAATCGCTTTTTATCAAAAAATTCATCCGCAGTTTACACACACTTACTTCAAAGCATTTGAGAAAAAATGAGTTTACCGAAGCTTTCAGTAATTATTGAAACTTTGATAAACCCAAGCCGTTTAATCCCTTAGGTTCAGTTGGTATTATTTTATAATCACAAGACCATGGAAAGACGAACTTGGCTTCGGATAGATTTTGGACTACAGCTATTAGTTATTGCGACACAAGCCCTGTTGGTAGTCCTTTGGGTGGCTACAGAGTTAGTTCAACGACCTTTTCCCCTGTTATTGATTTTGGCTTTGTTGCTGCTTATCCCCTTGGGTATATACCAAATGGGAATCAGTGCTGTCCTCTACTTTAGCCGCTTTGCGGCCAGTGCCGGCGGGGAGGTAAAGCGCTGGCGGCGGTATCACCTAGTGGCGGCAGGACTGGCCTTGGTGATTTGGGTAACCTTGTATACGATAGAAGTTGCGAATCCAAACAATGGATGGGCGTTTTTGACGGCGTTCTTGGCGCTGTGGATGGCCGGATGGGTAGGGGCTTATGCAACGTATGTACAGCTCAAAAACGAGTAGTTTGATACAGATGTATCATTGACACCACGAACGGGATTTTTTCATCAAAGCAGCCCTGACTTGGAGTTAGTGTCCCAACTTCCTGATTACAATGAAGAACAACTTCAACCAATGCTATTCGTTTAGTTGTCTAAGTATTGACTAACAAACTTTTATCATATGGGCATACGAAGTTGGCTTCAAATAGATCTTTGGACACAGGGCATCTTGATTGCACTTCAGGCGCTGTGCCTGACACCTTGGGTGATTTTAGAACTGACTCAAAAGCCCCTGCCCTTGTTGATGCTCATTTTTATGTTTTTGATGATTCCTTTGGGGATATACCAAGTAGGCATCAGCACCGTAATATACTATCTCAACGGGCATCAGCAAGCTCCTTTAGAGGTCAAACGCTGGCGATTGTACCATATCATAGCCATCGGGCTGGCCTTAGGGCTTTGGTGGCTGATATACAGTATAAGCTTCGGAGAAGGAGAATGGGCGCTGACAATAGGCTTTTTGGGCTTATGGCTGACTGCCTATATCTGTGCCTATGCTACCTATCTACATTTTAGGAGCTTGTAACAACAAAACACACCTTATACCCAATCACAATTGGCTTGGGAAATCTGCGCACTGAAAATCCTTGATAATCAAGGAAATCAAATCCTGTAAATCCTCAAACCTTGTGAATCTTGGTATAAATACACGCACTACAATGGCTACAGAACCCAAACCCGTTATTCTGAAAAAAATGCTTGCTGACATTGCCGAGCGTTTTCCCTTGCGGCTAGAGCAACGACAACAAGATTCGTTGATATTGGTTTTGACGGCGATGTGTGCACTGTCAGCGGGGTGAGTTATTTATACCGAATTTGCAATGTGGTTTTGGGGGTATTATTATGAGTACAGATACATATACTATCTTGGCCACGACATCGTGAGCATAGGGATGATATCCTACGCCATTGTTTGTTTAGGCTTGCTCGCTATTCCTAGGCTGCTCAAACGGCTGCGTAAGCAAGGACTGGGTACATATTTATTATGTGTTGTTGCTCAACTTGGCGTGAATTTTTATCCACGGCTATGGGCTTAATTATTTGATTTTTAGTTTGATGTGGCTGTATGCGGCGTTTCAGGTACGTGCCCTTTTCATAAAGACGTAAAGTGGCATAGTTCCCAAACTTATGAGGGGCGCCATCGTAAAACATAGGCATAGATAATTTATCAATATTCACTAAACCAAATGATTTATGTCTAACGAAGTTATTCTAGAGAAAGAACTCTCTACTTACCTCATTGAAAAAGCCCCTTACACCTTTGAAGACAACCTCAAAGAGGTATTTTTAAAGTGGATACCGATTATTTCCCTGATTATACTGATTATATCAGCGCCGTTTTTGTTGGTGTACTTTGGTTTGGGAAGCGTTTTGGGTGGGTTGGTCTTCTTGGGCGGTGCTAGCTCAGGGTTTGCTTATTGGGTCACTTTTATTCTGACCATTGTAGTGGTTGGGTTTCGAGTAATCTCACTACAGGGTTTGTTTGGCCGTAAACGTCAAGGCTGGGTATTTATGTACTACGGCTTGTTGACGGATGTTTTGATGGCAATACTTACTTTGAGCTTCTTTTCACTTGTTTTTGATGTAGTTTGGTTATATATTGCTTTCCAAATAAAGGACAAGTACAACTAAGTACATTGTTAGACAATCACTCTTTTTTTGGGGGTAGGTAGCGGCACTTTTAGCAGATGAAGAAAAACAAACGTGTGTCGTACAAAACCATCTTTATTTGGAACAAGAGCCCTCTAATTGGAGTTATATTCTAAATCGGTTAAAAGCCAATCCATTGGGTTGGCTGTTTTGTTTTAATTCCTAAATCACATCAATGACACTCAACGCTGTTTGGTTTTCTATACATCCTACTTTTGATGCTACACAAACACAGGATTTGATGCAAGTACTGTGTTTTTTAGGTATTCAGTTGGGTGGCTTGCTGATGCTTTTTGTACAAATGTCCTCCGTACATTATCCCCGCTTGTGGGGCAATGCGCGTGCGTTGGTGGTTTTTGCTACGTTTTGTTGGGTATGGTTGGCTGGTTTTTGGTGTTTGCCTATGTTGGTGTTTGCCGCATTTGCCCAACAGCGCCTGATGAGCCGAACCAAAGCCCAAGGGGTAGACAACCCCTTGTTGATGAGCCTACAGAGGAAGCTTGTAAGCCTGCTTTCGGTGGCTTTTGTGCTTGTGTTTGCTGTGGGGCCCTCGTTTCCGCTGGCTATTTTGTTGGGCATTGGGCTGCTGCCGGCAATGAGCTTTTATCTGATTATCCAAGCAAAACAGCTCGACACACACCCACATCAGAAAGCGATGCCCCTCTTTGGGATGATGGCCTTGTTGACTATGGCCTATGTATTGGTATGGCCGTTGGAGGCTTGGTTGCCCGCAGGTTTGGTTGCTTCTCAGATTTTTCTGATTATCTCCGCAGGATTATTATTTTTGGTTGGATTGGGGCTTTGGTGGCTAACTCCCAAGACTGCGCCTACCGCATAATCACATTTCCCAAAAAAGTAGCGATATCTTTCTCTAAGGCTTTGAGCGCCATAGCTACCTGAAGCAGTTCATCTTGGGCTTCGGGCGTGGTGGCGGCTTCGAGCGCCTGCATATTAAGGCGTATCTGCTCACGGATATGGCGGAGTTTGAGGTGCAGAATAGCCCTGTAAACCAAGCTACCCAGCATCTCCTCATCCTTAGGGATATATACCTCGTGTTTTTCGTACCAATTGTTGCTTACCTCTCGTTTTTGCGCCATCAATATAGCTACTTCACGACGTACTTCAGGGTCGGGGTGGGTTAGGAAAACCTCGGCTACAGGTACTTCTCCTTCGAGTAAATATTGTTTGTAAGTATCCGCAATTTTTTGATATATAGGATTTTGAAGCTTTAGGTCGGCTATTTCTTGCAAAAAATACCGGCAAAGTGTCAGGTCTTGCTCCAACTCATAGTGAGCATAGTAGAGCAACATTCGGATATTTTCGCGTTCTTGTTGGAGCAAGGCCGAAGGTAGCGCCTCTTCGGGTGGTTTGGGAAGAGGAGGAGCCTCCGGTGCTTCAGATTCTGGTGTGGGGGCGCTTTGTTTCTGAGCGGCTTTGAGCAAGAGCTTGTTTACCTCTGTCATAATGGTCTCTTCGCCAATGCGCATCCGCTCTGAGGTATGCTGTACCCACACAGCCCTGGCGATAGCATCAGGAATTTTGGCAATTGACTGAACAATCTCCCGCAGTACTTCGGTACGTTTGAGCGGGTCATTGCCTGCGTCTTGGAGGAACAACGCTGTTTTGAAGGTGATAAAGTCCGTTGCTTGGGTATCGAGATATTGGCGGAAAGCCTCTTCTCCCACGGCCTGCACATAGCTATCAGGGTCTTGGCCATCGGGCAACACCGCTACTTTTACGTTCAGCCCTTGTTCCAAAATCAAGTCTAGCCCGCGCAATGCAGCCTTGATGCCGGCAGCATCCCCGTCATATACCACGGTAACATTAGGCGTAAACCGCCCGATAAGTCGGATTTGTTCTACGGTCAGCGCCGTACCCGACGAAGAGACCACATGTTTGATACCCGCCTGATGTAACGAAATGACATCGGTATAACCTTCGACCAACAGGCATTCGTTGAGCTCACGGATAGCTTTTTTGGCAAAATACAACCCATAGAGTACCTGTCCTTTATGATAAATAGGTGTTTCGGGGGAGTTGAGGTATTTGGCCTGCTTGGCTTCCTTGGTCAGGAGGCGTGCACCAAAGGCGATGACCTTTCCGGCGAGATTGTGTATAGGAAACATCACCCGCTCGCGGAAGCGGTCATATGTCTTGCCGGCTTCATTGGTACTGCTCAGGCCGGCCTTGATGAGGGTTTCGAGCGTATAACCGTGCCCGAGGGCGTGTTGGGTGAAGGCATCCCAAGCGGCGGGGCTAAAGCCTAGCTCAAAGTGTTTGACTGTTTGGGGAAGGAAGCCACGCTCTTTGAAATAGCTTTGCCCAATACGCCCGTCTTCGTGCTCATAGAGGTGTTTTTGGTAATATTGCTTGGCATACTCCATCGCAATCAGCAGGCTTTCGCGAGCTTGAAGCTCGGCGCGGTGCTCGTCGGGCGAACCACCTTCATACTCCACCTCGATGTTGTATTTTTTGGCCAAATAGGCCAGTGCCTCAGGGTAGCTAAGCTGCTCGTGTTCCATGATGAAGGTGATGGCATCGCCCCCCGCGCCACAGCCAAAGCATTTGTAAATCCCCTTGGCCGGATTGACCGAAAAGGAGGCTGTCCGTTCATTATGAAAAGGACAGGGAGCCCACCAGTTGTTGCCCTTGCGCTTGAGCGAAAGGAAATCTTCGACCACCTCCAACACATTCATCTGTTGGCGGATGGTCTCGGCGGTATTTAGGGAGATGCGCATAGCTACAGTCAACAGTCAATATTTGGATAAAGGTAGGGCTTTCTGGCTGGAAGGACAAACAGATAAAGCCCAAAAATCAGCCAGATGCACCTGTGAGGTATAGGCTACAAAAAGCCATCCCGCATAACTGGGGATGACTTATGTTGGTATGTTTGGGGCTGTAGGTTATTTTTTACGCTTTTGTTGTGTGTAGTCCAGCGCCAGATGACACAGTGCCCGCAGCCCGGTTTTCATACCGGCTTCGTCTATATAAAAGTCAGGAGTATGGTGTGGAGGTGCTTTGGCGGGGTCGTTGCCTAGGGTCATTCCGCCAATGAAGAAGAACAGTGCGGGAATTTTTTCACCATAACACCCAAAGTCCTCTGCACCCGTAACAGCATTCATCAACAGCACCTTGTCAGCACCTGCTACTCTTTGCAGTGTAGGCAACATTTGGGCGGTAAGCTCTGGCTGGTTGTAGGTCAATGGAGCCGCTTTGATGATTTCGACCTCGGCCTCTGCGCCGGAGCTTTCGGCGATTTTGGTGGCCGTACGGTGAATATCAGCGTGAAGCTTGTCGCGCATCGAGGCATTGAGTGTGCGGATGGTGCCGGTGAGCATCACCTCTTCAGGAATGATATTGTTGCGCACCCCTCCGTGAATAGCCCCAATCGTAATGACAGCAGCCTCACGGGTTAGTTCGGTTTGGCGGCTGACGACTGTCTGCAAGCCCTGTATGATTTGGGCAGCGGCTACTACGGGGTCTACCCCGGTCCAGGGGGTGGAGCCGTGGGTTTGTTTGCCCTTGACCTTGATTTGGAGGATGTCTGCAGCGGCCATAATACCTTCCGGTTTGTAGCGGATAGTGCCTACCTCGGTAGCCGAGTTGATGTGTAGGCCAAACATGACCTCTAGCCCAAAGCGCTCTATCAGACCTTCTTCGACCATCAGCGCCGCGCCGCCCTTTTCGCCCGGAGGGGGGCCTTCTTCAGCAGGCTGGAAGACAAACACAATCGTACCGCTGAGCTCGTTTTTTAGCTGGCTCAGGATGTCGGCGGCGGCCATCAGGATAGCCACGTGGGTATCATGCCCGCAGGCGTGCATGACCCCCACCTCTTGGCCGTTGTATTCGCCAATGGCTTTTGAGGCAAAAGGCAAGTCTACACGCTCTTTTACGGGCAACGCATCCATATCGGCACGCAAGCCTACAGTAGGCCCGGGCTTCGCCCCTTTGAGCACCCCCACTACGCCGGTATGGGCAATTCCGGTATGTACCTCCAGCCCTAAGGAGCGCAGATGTGCGGCCACTTTTTCGGCGGTTTTAAACTCCCGGTTGGAGAGTTCGGGATTTTGGTGGATGTCGCGCCGCCATTCAATCATGCGCCCTTCGATGGCATCGGCCATTTGGGCTATCTTCTTGTCCACAGGGCTTTGTGCCCATAGTGATGTGGTACAAACCCAAAAGAACAATAAAGTCAATAAAGGTATGGGTCTAATCATTGTATCTGGAATAGAGGTTTGAAAATGAAGTTATCACAACTAAAGTTAAGCAAATATCCCGAACTTATGGGCAAAAGCCCCATATTGAAGGGGGGGCTTGTGCCAAGAGGCAAAAAATATGTATCTTTGCCCACAGGCAGTCCAGACCCCGTAGTTCAACCGGATAGAATAGAAGTTTCCTAAACTTTTGATGTGGGTTCGAGTCCCGCCGGGGTCACAATCACTTCTTAGAAAAGACTATGGCCGTTATTTTAATGCTTATTATTGCCGGCATCTTGGTAGCAGCCGGGTTTTTGTTGGCTTTTATTTGGGCAGTACGCAGTGGCCAATACGACGATACCGAGTCGCCGGCAGTACGCATCCTCTTTGATGACAAACCTAGGGGGCCACAAACAAATGCCAAAACACAAGAGAAAAAAACTTCCTAAAACCCAAGTATATCCAATAGGGTTGTTTATATTTGTGGCATATTCCAATATAATGAGCAAAATAATATGAAGACTTGGTTTGCCTGTACAGTCAAGTATGACAAAGAAGAGGGTGAAAAGGTACAAAAAGTAACCGAAAACTACTTGGTGGATGCCATCTCATTTTCGGAAGCCGAAACCCGTATGTATGAGGAGCTGGGCAGTGTCATCCGCTCAGAGTTTAAGGTACACAGCATCTCTCAAACAAAATTTGCCGATATATTCCCTTTTGACGATAGCGACCAGTGGTACCAATGTAAGATTTCGTATGTCAGCATCGACGAAAAAAGCGGCAAAGAGAAAAAAATCAGCCAAGTGATGCTGATTACGGCCACGGATGTCAAACAAGCGTATGAGCGCCTCGAAGAGCGCCTTAGCACGATGATTGTGCCTTATACCGTACACAGCATCTCTGAAAGTAAGATTCTCGAAATATTTGAATATGTCTCTTCCGAAGAGCGTCGCGTACGGCTTTTGAGCAAAGAAAGCGCAGAGGCATAACACAAGAAAATCAGCCATCCCATATGTTTGGGTTGGCTTTTTTCTTAGCACGCGCTCTTAGGGCGATTATTCCACAAACCAAGCGAAAGCGGCATCCCTATCAAGGAAATATTGCACCTGAGCTGGTGCCTCGCCTACAGTTTGCTCTGTAGACAAATGGGCAACCAAATCTTGTGGTACTACAATTGCAAACTTTTCTACACCCACACTAAGGCAAGCTTCTCAGCGATGTCTTGCATAGATAGGCCGTCAAAGTAATAATAAGTCATCACTTCCCTACAAGTTTTGCCCAAACTATGATTCATTTCGAGGAAATTTACTTTTCCTGATTTTATCAAAAATACAAATTTGAAACCTGAAAAAGGCTAATCAAGCTCTGTAGGTTTGTAGACAGAAGAACGGGGTTAGATAGGTGGTTGAGTATGTTTCAAGATTCGTTGGGTGTCGATTTGGTCTTGAGCCAGGGCGGTTTGCATTGCTTCAAGGCCATCAAATTTTTTATCCTCCCTGATTTTCTCTATAAACCATATCCGTGCTGATTTTCCGTATACATCTTGTTCAAAGTCAAATAAATGAGCTTCTATTTTGGTGGCTGTACCGTCTACAGTGGGGCGTTTGCCGATATAAAGCATAGCCTGATGTAGTTGCCCTTCGATGGCTACATATACGGCATAGATACCTGTTTGGGGAACAATCTTGTACGCAGCTTGGGGTTGGATATTGGCTGTTGGGAAGCCGATGGTACGGCCTATCTTGTCGCCGTGAACAATCGTACCTTGCAGGGTATAAGGAGCGCCAAGGTATTCGGCAGCCGTACGCACATCACCGGCCTGAAGGGCTTGACGAATTTTGGTGGAGCTTACGCCGATGTGGTCGATGTCTTGTCTTGGGATTTCTTCTACCTCAAAGCCAAAGCGCTGAGCATTTTGTTGGAGAAAATGGATATCGCCAGCGCGTTTCTGACCAAAGCGGTGGTCATACCCAATGACGATATGGCTGGTACCGATACCGTCTACATAGACTTTTTGCACATATTCTTCGGGAGAGAGTTGTGAGAACTCGGGTGTAAAAGGGATAATGACCAAGTGGTCGAGGCCGAGGGCTTCGAGACCTTGGGCTTTCTCTTCAATGGTAGAAAGCAGTTGGAGTGTTTCGCCGCTGGCGTGGCCTACTACCAAGCGGGGGTGAGGCCAAAAGGTAATCACGACGGTTTCGGCCTTGGGTTGGGCTTGCTTTAGCTCCAACAGGCGGCGGAAAATTTTTTGATGACCGATGTGTACCCCGTCAAAAGTACCGCTCGTTACGATGGCTTGAGATAAACGACTGAATTGGGATAAGCCTTGGTGTATTTGCATAAAAGATTCGGAGTCAAAGAAGCGCTAAGAAGTTTGCGCGGCTGCTGTTTTGGGGCGAGGGGCATATTGCCTTTCATTGAGGGCTTGGTAGGCAGAGGCGGGTATTTTGCTCTCAAAATCGCTGGGTTGTGGTTGTGGGGCTATCCAATCTAGGAAGCCTTTGACCCACGCATAGGCCAAGCCAAGCGCCAAGATACCTACAAAGATGAGGGCTTCTAATAAGGCAAACCAACCCCATCGGCCTTGGGTTTCTTGAATCAGGGTTTCGTTGCCAAATATCACTGCCCAAGGGAAGAGGCAGACCAGCTCTACATCAAAAAGCAGGAAAATCAGCGCTACCACATAAAACCGCACATTGAACTGCCCCCAGGCTGTTCCTACGGCTTCTTCTCCACATTCGTAGGCTTTATTTTTTTCTACATTAGGGCGGTGTGGGCGGATAATCCAAGCCGTTACCAGGCCGGCTACCACAAAAAACACGGCAGCGCCCAAAAAGAGCAAGATGTTGCCAAAAGCGGCTATGTCGGGAGTAAGCATCGTTTTAGGGTGTTAGTCGGTGTCTAATACACGTAAGATTTTAAACTCTGTTCGGCGGTTCTGTTCGTTGGCTTCTTGGGTATCAATGAGCAGTTCCTCTTCCCCATAGCCTCGTGCTACGATACGGCGTTCGTCTATCCCCTGATCGATGAGATAGCGCGTAGCCGATTCGGCACGCTTTTGAGACAGTACCAAGTTGTTGCGGTTCGTCCCGACAGCATCCGTATGAGAGCGGAGTTCGATGAATATTTCGGGATTATCTTTCAATATCTTGACGAGCTTGTCGAGCTCGGCGGCAGCATCGGGGCGGATGTCCCACTTATTGAAGTCATAGTTGATATTGCGCAAGACGAAAATCTCGTCTTTGATAATCTTCTTCAACTCTACTATCGCCTCTAGGGTAGTATCCGTAATGGCCTTGGTGAGCAGCTCTTCGGGGATGGCACGCCCGGCCATTGTAAAGTTTTCGGTTTTGAAGAAGAAGCCCTTTTTGCGTGCCGTGATGATGAGGTTTTGCGTAGCGGCAATGGGGAATTGGGCGTTGATACTACCGCGCTCGTCTGTCAGGAAGTTGTAGAGTAGTTTTTCATTGTTGTCATACACATTGACCTCCGCCCCGTCTACTGGCACAAGCGTGCTGTCAGCGCTGCCTTCTTCGATTGTCAGGATGGTGAGGAAATAGTTGACAATCTTGGTTTTGGGTGTTTGGTCAATGAATCGGTAGATATCGTCATCACCCTTGCCACCTTTGCGGTTAGAGGAGAAGTAGCCCGTACTGTCGGAGTCGAAAATGAGAGCAAAATCATCAGCAGAAGAGTTGAAGGGTACGCCTAGGTTGCGGATATTGATTTCTTTTCCGGTGCGGGTGGCCACAAAAAGGTCCAGCCCACCAAGGCCGGGGTGGCCATCGGAGGCAAAATAAAGCCGCCCATCATTAGCGATATAAGGAAACATATCGTTGCCCGGGGTATTGATTCGGGAGCCGAGGTTGCGAGCCCCGGTGATTTTGCCCAGCTCCTTTACGTCAGCCACGTAGAGGTCTATCCCGCCAAAGCCGCCTTTGCGGGTAGAAGCAAAGTACAAGCGTTTGCCATCGGGCGAGAAAAAGGGGCAGGCATCCCAGCCATCAGGATCGCTGATATCGAGGATTTTGGGCTCTGTCCATTCTCCCTCAAACTTGACACTGAAAAAAAGGTCTACATCTTCGGCCTCATCATCTTTGCCGCCACTGTTGCTGCGGGCAAAAACCATCATATTGCCGTCGGGGCTGAATGTAGGCGAAGACTCGTGTAGGCGGTCTGCATAGATATTATCTGTAAAAGGCTCAAAAAAACCACTGCACTTCTCTTGGTCTTTGAAGGTAAAAGCATAAATCCCCAGAAAGCCGGTGCCGGTAGTGTTATACACAGCGTCTTTGCGTGAGGAAGTGAAAAGCAGCTTGCCCTGATAAAACACGGGCGAAAACTCGGCAGCCGCCGTATTGAGCCCACCACAGTTGGTCAGTTTGATGAAGTGCTCCTGTTCGACGATTTCTTTGATAGTGGCCAAATGCTTTTCCTCTGCGCGAGCTAGCCGGATTTGGTTGGGGTCTTTGCCGCTGCGGATATAGGTTTTGAACTCGATGGCCGCTTCTTCATACTTGCCATTGATTTTGAGGGCTTGGGCATAATAAAAGCGGGCCTCGGTGGCTTCTTCGATATTGCCGTCAATGGCGGCTTTGTAATGTTCTTCGGCCAGTGCCAAGCGGTTTGAGAGGCGGTAGGCTTCGGCCAGTTGGTAGCTGATGCGCGCCTTGGGATAGCCTTTTTGGGCAGCTTGGTTATAAAGCTCGATGGCATCAGTAAATTCGGCTTTTTCAAAACTCTTATTGGCTTTGCGGTAAATAGCTCCGGCAGAGCCACAACCACTGAGCAGCAGCCCCAAGGCAGCGCAGGTTAGCAAAGAGATAAGTAAGCTTCTGTGTATCATTGGGTTGATATTTGAAAAAAGGCTCAAGACTGGTTGTGCCTGAGGGTGGTCTGATTAAAAAAGGCGGTTTGTAGGGTATAACACGAATGAGAAGACATTCGTTTGCCCGTAAAAATAGCATTTTTTTGCTTATTGGCACATTTTTACTCCTTTCTTTGGGGGAAGCTCTTGGGGCAGCAGCGGGTAGGGCACAATAAATACGTTTTTTCTTGTGCTTGCTTTGCTGTACTTTTGTTTGTTCTAAAAAAATACTCCAAACGCATGATTAGCCCACAGGAAGCCCCCCAACGTATTGCTGAGTTGAGCGACAAAATCAACCATTACAACCAACGCTACTATCAAGAAAACATCAGCGAAATATCTGATTATGAATTTGATAAACTACTTGAAGAGCTGATTTCTCTTGAAACACAATATCCTCATTTGCGCCAGCCTGACTCACCCAGCCAAAGGGTAGGGGGGGCGGTAACCAAAAACTTTCCGACGGTCAAACACCGCTACCCCATGCTCTCCTTGGGCAATACCTACTCTACGGAGGAGTTGTTAGATTTTGACAAACGCCTAAAAAAACTCCTAGGTCAAACCCAAGAGCTGACCTATTGCTGTGAGTTGAAGTTTGACGGGGTGTCGCTCAGCCTTACCTACGAAAAGGGGCTGTTGGTACGTGCTGTTACGCGTGGCGATGGGGTTCAGGGCGATGATATTACGGCCAATGCCAAGACCATTCGCTCAATCCCCCTGCGCATAGAAGCCCCTGATTTGCCCGAGGTATTTGAAGTCAGAGGAGAGGTTTTTATGCCCTTAGAGGTATTTGAGGCACTCAACCAACAACGCGCCGCCGAGGGCAAGGAGCTGTATGCCAATCCCCGCAATACGGCCTCTGGCTCGCTCAAGATGCAAGATGCTGCCGAGGTCGCCAAACGCAAACTCGATATGTACGCCTATTTCTTGTTGGGCGACAACCTGCCTTTCCAAACACACAGCGAGGCTGTGGCGGCTTTGGTGCGTTGGGGCTTTCCGGTATCGCCCACATACAAGGTCTGTGAGGGAATAGCCCAAGTACAGGCCTACCTCGACCATTGGGAACTGGAGCGCCTCAAGCTCCCAGTCGACACAGATGGAGCCGTTATCAAAGTCAACTCATTTGACCAACAACAAGAGCTGGGCTTCACTTCTAAAAGCCCACGATGGGCTATCGCCTACAAATACAAGGCCCAAGATGCGGCCACCCAACTGCTGAGTATCAGCTACCAAGTAGGGCGCACAGGCGCGGTTACGCCCGTAGCAGAGCTAGCGCCGGTACAGCTAGCCGGCACAACAGTCAAGCGTGCTTCACTACACAATGCTGACGAAATAGCCCGACTCGACCTCCACGAAGGCGACCACGTCTTTGTAGAAAAAGGAGGAGAAATTATCCCTAAGGTCACCCGCGTGTCGCTGGCATTGCGAGCGCCCAATGCCAAACCTATCCGTTTTATCAATCAATGTCCGGCTTGCCAGACCGAGCTGGTACGCCGCGAAGGAGAGGCACAGCATTTTTGCCCCAATGAAAAGGGATGCCCCCCACAAATTACGGGGCGTATCGAACACTTCATCCACCGAAAAGCGATGGATATCGACAGCCTAGGTAGTGAGACTATCGAACTGTTGTTTGAGAAAGGGCTGGTACGGAATGTAGCCGACCTCTATACCCTACAATACGATCAACTGATTGGGTTAGAGCGCTTTGCCGACCGGTCGGTGCGCAAATTATTGGAAGGCATCGAACAGTCCAAGGCCGTCGCTTTTGAACGTGTGTTGTTTGGCCTAGGCATCCGGCACGTAGGCGAAACAGTAGCCCGCAAGTTGGTAGCCCATTTCCGAACCTTAGAGGCGCTAGCTGCCGCAGACTTTGAGGCGCTCGTTGCTGTAGAGGATGTGGGTGAGCGAATTGCCCACAGTGTGCAGGCGTTTTTGGCTGACCCCGAGCAGCAAGCGCTGATTGCCCGACTGAAAAGCTACGGCCTACAGTTTGAAAGCCAAGCGCAAGAACCTACCAAAGAAAGTACCCGGCTCGAAGGTATGACCTTTGTGATTTCTGGTGTTTTTGAACGCTTCGAACGGGACGAACTCAAAGACAAAATAGAGGCCAATGGCGGAAAGGTAGCCTCGGGGGTTTCCAAAAAAACAAATTACTTGCTGGCAGGAGACAAAATAGGCCCCGCCAAACTCGAAAAAGCCCAAAGCCTTGGCGTAACTATCTTGAGCGAAGAGGCGTTTCTGGAGATGCTCAATGTCCTCTAAACCATACCAATGTACCACTAGCTACTAGGGCGATTTTGTCGCCCCAAAAGTGGGGGGTGAGTTGTCTTACCCTAGTTGTTCAAAAACATAAAATATATGCCCTACCAACACTTGTTATTTGACTTAGATGATACACTTTGGCACTTTGAGCGTAACGCCAACGAAACGCTCACTGACCTACACCGGCAGTATGGCTTGCAGGCAATCGAGTCTAGCCTGTCAGTAGAGGCTTTTTTGCAAGCCTTTCACCAAGTCAACAGGCAGCTGTGGCAACGCTACAATGTAGGCCAACTCGACCAAGAGACGCTGCGCACGCGCAGATTTGTACTGATTTTTGAAGCCTTGTCCATTCAAATACCAGAAGATATTTGCCTGCAATTGGCACACGAGTATGTGTTGATAGGACCCACCAAACCACACCTTATTCCGGGAGCCAAGGAACTGCTCGAAGAGTTAAGGCCGGACTATGGGCTGCATATCATCACCAATGGGTTTGTAGATGTACAGCGGGTTAAAATGGAGGCTTCAGGAATTGCACACTTTTTTGATACTGTGGTTACTTCGGCAGAGGCTGGCGTAAAGAAGCCCGACAAACAGATATTTGAGTATACCCTCAACACTGCCGGAGCTAAGGCCGGAGACTGCCTGATGATAGGCGATAACTGGGACACAGATATTGTCGGAGCAGCTACGGCGGGCATCGACTCGGTGTACTTTTGCCCACACCCCCCCCCACAAACGCAACACCCACGCATTATCCGACAACTGGCAGAGCTGAAACAGTATCTTTGATTTACGATTTATAATCGTTCATCCTCACTCGTCCATCGTAAATCGTCCATCCTCACTTGTTCCTCCGAATTTGCGCCTGTTTTTTGGCTGTAAAATATCAAAAAGCTTTGATAAAATAACATTTCGCTGTAATTTCGGAACGCATTGTCTAAAACAAGCCTTACTGATTGTTACGAAATTACCTCAAACACCTACTTCGCGATATTACTTATGAAAATTATCAGGCTCATTATTTCCCTTGCCCTTACAGTTGGACTTTTTTATGGCCTAGACAATAAGTTTGGAAGCTTGCCGCCAGTGGGCAAATTTTTCAATCCCTTCGCAGGGTTTTGGCAAAATGCGGAACCCCGTCAACCGGACCAGCAACTTTCGTGGCAGTTCCCGGAGTTGGAGGAGGAGGTCGAAATCATCATCGATCAGCGGCAAGTACCGCATATCTTTGCCAAAAATGACCACGACCTGTATTTTATGCAGGGCTATATCACGGCCAAGTACCGTCTTTGGCAAATGGAGTTTCAGACACACGCTGCTGCTGGGCGCTTGACCGAAATCTTGGGCAAAGGACCTGATGAGGTGCTTTTGCGTCTCGACCAACACCGCCGCCGTATCGGGATGGTATATGCTGCCGAGCGTGCCTTGGAGGAGATGAGCAAAGACCCCGAAATCAAGGCTGTTATGGAGGCTTATACCGATGGGGTAAATGCTTACATCCGGCAGTTGAGCGCCAAGGACTACCCTCTCGAATACAAACTACTTGATTATGAGCCAGAGCCTTGGACACCGCTCAAATCGGCCTTGTTGCTCAAGTATATGGCCTATGACCTGTCGGGGGCGAATGATGATGCAGAGATGACACAGATTCTCCAACAGATGAAAAACGGCTCAGAGGTGATTGCAGAGCTATTCCCAAACTATCCTACCCCACACGACCCCATTATCCCTGCCGGTACTGTGTGGGATTTCAAGAATGTAAAGACCATCAAGCCACCCAAAAACATAGTGGCTCCTCCTGAACAACAACCAAACCCCGACGGCAAAGCTGACAACCAAGATAAGCAAGATTTGGGTAGTAACAACTGGGCAATCAGCGCAGAGAAATCGGCTTCAGGCTATCCTATCTTGGCCAATGACCCACACCTCACCCTCAACTTGCCCTCGATTTGGTTTGAAATTCAGCTCGTAAGCGACAAGGTCAATGTCTATGGCGTGTCCTTGCCCGGCTCACCGTGTGTAACCATCGGCTTCAACCGGCATATCAGTTGGGGAGTAACCAATGTAGACCCTGATGTGCTCGATTGGTACAAAATTAAGTTTAAGGATGAGAGCCTTGCCGAATACTGGTATGAGGGCGAATGGAAGCCGACCACTAGCAGAAAGGAAACACTCTATGTGCGTGGTGGAGAGGTATTGGTGGATACTGTGATATATACACATCACGGCCCTGTAGTAGCCAAACCCGGCACTAAGGCCAACACAATGGGGGCTTCAACGGCGCTGCCCGGCCACGCGCTGCGCTGGTTGGCACACGACCCTTCCAATGAGCTACGCACATTCTATGAGCTAAATCGTGCCCAAAACTACAAAGACTATCGCGAAGCCTTGGTACATTATGTATGCCCTGCACAGAACTTTATCTTTTCAGATATCAACAAAGATATAGCCATTACCCCCAACGGCAAATTCCCACTTAAGTGGAAAGGCCAAGGGAAGTTTGTACTTGATGGTACTGATGCCAAACACGAATGGCAGGGCTGGATTCCGAACGAACACAACCCACACCTACGCAACCCGGCACGTGGCTTTGTTAGTTCGGCCAACCAATTCCCCACCGATACACTCTACCCCTATTACCTCAACTGGGAATATGCTACTTATGAGCGGGGCTGGCGCATCAATGAAGTGCTGGAGAGCGTGCAAAAAGGTACTCCGCAAACAATGATAGCCTTACAAAATGACAACCTCGGGCTACTGGCTAGAGATGTATTACCTGAATTGCTGAAGTACTTGGATGCAAACAAACTCAAAGGAGAAGGCCAAAAAGCGTATCAAGCCTTGCAAGGGTGGGACTTTATGTACGAAACCAAACACATCGCCCCGACAATATTTGAGGCCTGGTGGGATTTGCTCTACGAAGCTACGTGGAGCGATGATTTTGGAAACAAAGAGCGGGGCTTGCGCTATCCGGCTATCGACAAAACCGCAGAGTTGATTTTGCTCAATGACTCTATCCCTGTGGCTTGGTTTGATGATATCAACACCCCCGAAAAAGAAACACTTCAAGACCTAGCGCAACAAACTTTTGACAAGGCCATCAAGACCTTGATTGAAAAACACGGAGCCTATGGCGAAGCGTGGACTTGGGGCAAAACTAAGACAACCAGTATCTTACACCTTACCCAAATACCGGCCTTCAGCGTATTGAGCCTCCCTACTGCGGGCAACAAACGCATTGTCAATGCGACAGGCAAACGCAGCGGCCCTTCGTGGCGAATGGTCGTAGCAATGGGCAAAACCAATAAAGGATTTGGTATTTATCCCGGAGGGCAGTCTGGCAATCCAGGTAGCTTTTATTATGACAACATGATAGAGCCTTGGCTCAAAGGCGAACTGGCCGAGCTGACTTTTATGCGCAAAGTCAATGAAAATGTCCCCAACGCCCTTAGCCGCATTACTTGTAAGAAAAAATAGACCACCTAGCAGGGAGCAAGACAGCGCTCCTTGCTATTCTTTTTTAAAGCAAAATATGTTATCTTCGCGGCAGCACTAATCTTTTTGTGAATGCAGGTATCACTTTTGGCCTCCTTGCCCCATACTACCGCCGAAGCTTACGCGCAGGTGTTGGCTGCTTGTAAGGCACTTTTTGAGCAAAAAAACAAGGACTATGGAACGGCTTGGCGCATCTTGAGGCTGCCATCTATCACCGACCAAATATACATCAAGGCTAAGCGCATTCGTACTATCCAAGAGAAAGGTCAACAACGTGTGGCCGACAAAGTAGAAGAAGAGTTTGTAGGCATTATCAACTATTGCCTAATGGCGCTCATACAATTGCGCCTGCCGGCAGACGCGCCGCTAGAAATGGACTACCAAGCCCTAAGCACATACTACGACACCTGTGTGCAAGAGACTTGGGCACTGCTGGACAATAAAAACCACGATTATGGGGAGGCTTGGCGCGATATGCGCGTCAGTTCTATGACGGACATTATCTTGATGAAGCTACACCGACTCAAACAAATAGAAGACAACGAAGGCCAAACCCTTGTATCAGAAGGCGCAGCGGCCAACTATCAAGATATTCTCAACTATTGTGTCTTTTGCCTGATTAAATTAGCTATCTAAACACACTATGCATATATTCAACAAGCTATTGGCCTTTTTTGTAGGCGGCGTATTCGTCTTGTCGGGCCTAGTAAAACTCAATGACCCTCAAGGTACACAAATCAAACTCGAAGAGTACTTTCACGTATTCCAAGCCGACCAAACGATAGGGCTAGCCTCGATGAGTGGGCTGTGGGAGTTTTTGTTGCCTTATAGCCTTAGCTTAGCTGTATTGCTCAGTACAGCAGAGGTAGTTTTGGGAGCCAACCTGATTTTCTCATACCGCCAACGCAGCAGCCTGATGGCACTCTTGGCGCTCATCATCTTTTTTGGGATGTTGACCTTCTACTCGGCATACTTCAATAAAGTAACAGACTGTGGCTGTTTTGGCGATGCAATCAAGCTGACTCCTTGGCAGTCGTTCTGGAAAGATATGCTCCTCCTGATGATGGTAACCTTCTTACTCATTCAGTACAGCAGCCCACAACGAGCCCTCAAAGACCAAATGCCCAAACTTATCGGCTGGCTCAGCAGTACTGCCGTGTTGGTGGCATCCTTGATTTTGGCCTATTATGCCATCCATTATCTACCACCGATTGATTTTAGAGCCTACAAAATCGGCAATAGCATCCCCGAGCAAATGAAACCCTCCGAGCCGCTGCGCTATGAGTACCTGATGGAGAAAGACGGCAAAACACACCGCTTCACCGACTACCCCTCTGATACCACCTATGTTTACAAGGATATGCGTCTGCTCAACCCCAAGGCACAGCCCAAAATCACCGACTATGCCATCTGGAACAATCAAGGCGATATAACGCAAGAAAGCTTCAAGGGGCGCAAGCTCTTTATTGTCATTGCCGATATCGAAACCGTACACCTGCGCTATATATCTGAAATCAACGAGCTAGCCAAACAAGCCAAGAAAAATAAAATCACCCCAATGGTGCTTACCGGTACTGATGACCAAAGCTACCAAGCCTTCCAACGACGGGTAGGACTAAAAATACCCTATTATTTTGCCGACAAGACCGTCCTCAAAACAATGATTCGGGCCAACCCCGGTATCGTCTTGTTAGACAATGGGGTAGTGAAGGGGAAGTGGCATCATAATCGACTCCCAAGCGTAGAGGTCTTGCAAAAACTATAGCATCGTTTGCATTTCCTCCAAAAAATAAGCATCTTACCGATGCAATGGTGCACAGTTTTTGTACATAGATGCCCAAACAACCCAACAACACACTAAATCACAAACCCTGCACGACACTCTATGGCAAAGTTTATCAAATTTCTACTATATCGACTCATCAAAGGTATCGGGGTGATTTTAGGAATTGCAGTGGTGATTTTTTTCCTTTTTTTTACACTCCCCGGCGACCCCGTGAGTGTCATCAACCCTAAAGGTGATTCGCTCAGCCGAGCCAACACCATCAAAGAGCTAGGCCTAGATAAACCACTGCTGGTACAGTTGGGTTACTATCTCAATGACTTGTCTCCCGTCTCCTTTCACGAAAACACACCCGAAATGGAGAGCACCTATAATTATTTTGTAGCTATCCCGCTAGGGGGCAGCGCAATATTGATAAAATATCCATATCTCCGCCGTTCTTATGAAAACAAGCGGCCGGTGGCCGAAATTCTTTGGCAAGACCTAGGGGGTACCCTCGTACTGGCCATTACCTCGATGGTATTGGCAACATTGATAGGGGTATTTTTTGGCATCATCGCCGCGCTCAGACACAATACATGGGTAGATTACTCGCTCGTAACCATCTCGATATTAGGTATTTCTATCCCTTCTTTTGTGATGGCTATCGGTATCTCTCTGCTTTTTGGGCACTACCTCAAAGACTACACAGGCTTGGCTATGACCGGCTCGCTGTGGGGCAAGGCCGATATTTTCACAGGTAGGTCTTCGATTATGATTTCCAATTTGATTTTGCCTGCCTTTACGCTGGCATTGCGCCCGCTCTCTATCATCGTGCAGCTGACCCGCAGCTCTATGCTCGAAGTGCTTTCACAAGATTATATCCGCACAGCCAAGGCCAAAGGACTGTCCTTTTTTATGGTTATCTACAAACATGCTTTGCGCAATGCACTCAACCCGCTCATTACCACAGTTTCGGGGTGGCTTGCATCCTTGATGGCCGGAGCATTCTTCATTGAATATGTTTTCAACTGGAAGGGCATCGGCGCCACTACCATCAATGCCGTAGGACAAAAAGACTTGCCCATTGTGATGGGAGCAACTCTACTAATCGGGGTTATCTTTGTGGTAGTTAACGCCTTTGTAGATATTCTCTATTCCGTTATTGACCCACGCATTCAAATAGAAGAATAGCCCCAAAATACAAGATTATGAGTACCATCTGAGCGACCTGCTTGGATGGTGTTTTATTTTATGTCAAAATTTACTGAGTTGACAAATCAAGTCGCTTGGCGCTCTAGCCGAGACAAGCTGAGGCCTCATTTTGAGGTAAAATGAGACTTAATCCATAGTTTTAACTATGGGGTTGAAAAATATCCAGTGGCGTGGTCAGCAGACATATTTCTCAAATCAATTTTGATTGGGTATCATTTTGATCAGAGATATGATACCGGCTTTTTTTGTATCTTGAGCCAACCACCAAACATACCCTACTATAATGTTGAAAAAAGCATTGGCCGAATTGGCACGAAGGCAAGCGCAAGCCTTGGCAATGGGCGGCGCTGAAAAAATAGCCCGACAGCATAGTCTGGGGCGAATGACCGTCCGCGAACGCATTGACTACCTCCTAGACAGGGGCAGCTTCTATGAAACAGGCCTGTTGGCACAGAGTCAACTCCCCGAGGCTCGCGACAAAACCCCCGCCGACGGCAAGGTCTGCGGGTATGGTACTATCGAAGGGCAGACCGTAGGCATCAGCGCAGACGACGCTACGGTAATGGCAGGCGCGGGCGGGCGCATAGGCTACGAGAAGGCCTTCAAAATCCACCATTATGCCCAAGAAAAAGGCTTCCCAGCTATTCATCTGGGTGATGGGGGAGGGGCACGCATCCCTGACATTATGGGAGCGGTGGGAATGATGAACTTTACCTATGACATCTCACACGCGCCACGCAACCGTCAAATCCCCAAAATCACCGTCATTATGGGAGAGTGCTTTGGCGGTCCTACTTGGGAGGCTGCCAGCTCAGACCTGATTGTGCAGGTCAAGGGCAGTACGATGGCCGTCGCCGGCCCCGTAGTCTTGGCCGCTGCTACTACTGAGCAAGCCGAAAAAGAGCATTTAGGCGGTTGGGAGCTCCACGCCCACCATACCGGACTGGCAGACCATACCGCCGATACCGAGAAGGCCGCGCTTCGTTGGGTCAAGAAAGTGCTCACCTATTTGCCGCCCAACTACCAACAACTGCCGCCTACCCAAAGCCCGCCTGAAAGCACGCCTTTTCGACAGACCAGCCTGTATGAGCTGATTCCACAAAACGACAAGTATGGATATGATATGCACCCCGTGCTCGAAACCATCTTCGACAAGGGCAGCCTCTTAGAGCTGAAGCCGTTTTTTGATGGAAGCCTCATCACCAGCCTGGCGCGCCTCAACGGCCAAGTAGTAGGGGTATTGGCCAACAATCCTAAGGTCAACGCAGGAGCAATGGGCCCCGGAGCTTGCGAAAAAGCCACACAGTTTATCTGTTTTTGCGACTCGTTTCATATCCCATTGGTGTTTTTGCACGACACCCCCGGGTTTTTTGTAGGGCAAGCAGCCGAGCGGCGTAAAATGCCCGTACAAATTATGAACTTTATCCAAGCCTTGCAACAAAGCACAGTTCCAAAACTTTCGCTCATCTTGCGCAAATCGTATGGAATGGCACATTGCAATATGCTGGGTGCCAATATGGGAGCTGATTTTTTACTCGCCTATCCGCAGGCCGAAGTTTCTTTTATGGCTCCCGAAGTGGCCGCCAATATCGTGTTGGGGCGCAAACTGGCACAAGTTGCCAATCCTGAGGAAATCAAAAAAGCCTTTATGGCGGAGATGCAGCAAATCAATGCGCCTTGGGAGGCTGCTGCGGCCAACCTTATCGACAAAATCATTGACCCTGCCGATACCCGCCAAGAACTGATCCGATGCCTGAGCCTCGCCAAAAGCCGATACCCACAGGGCGGAATGAGCCAACGACGAATGACTAATTGGCCCAAAATGGCATAAAAAAAAGGCATTGCAGACTAAAAATTAGACCGAATGCCCGAACAAAAATGACACCAAAATTAATACCTAGTATTTATCAAGAATAGTGCCAGGTATTGGTGATAGCCCATATTTTTGGCTATCATTAGGAGATACTGATTTGGCGTAAAGCTTTTACCTTGGCTTCATCGCGCTTGGGTAAGTGTACATACAGCACGCCGTTTTCATATTTGGCAGAGATAGCCTCCTCGTCGACAGTATCGGGGAGGTTAAAGGCTCTCCGAAACGCCTGATAGCTAAACTCGCGGCGGGTATATTTACCTTGTTCTTCTTGGGTTTGCTCTTCCTTGCGCTCGGCGCTGATGGTCAGTACCTGCTTGTTGAGGTCGATATTGAAATCTTCCTTTTGCAAGCCGGGAGCGGCTACTTCTAGTTGAAAATGATCAGCCTCTTCCTTGATATTGACCGCTGGCGCGTGGCTACGGCTAAGTGGCAGGTCTTGCTCCAAGAAATTGTCGAGCAGGTGGGCTACAGTGTTTGGCCAGTGAGTGTTCCAACGTACAAGTGACATAGTTTTTACTTTTTTGGGTGATACATAATTGATAATAGAATGTCTTTGACTAGACCTTGGCAAGGGATGTACCAATCCGAGAAAAAGAGTTTTTTGGTGACATTTTGTCTTGTTTATAGCTTTTTTAGAAATCAAAAACTGACATTTTGTCTTTTTTAGAAAAATGCACCGCTGTTTTGACAGTTGTTGGCGATATAGAGATCCGTGATTTTGGCTTTAAGATGTATACTTAGCGGTGTAGGCGCTGTTGGAGCCATTCAAATTTATAAGCACGGTGTGTGGCACCGCCGCCATCGTGTTGGCCATTGGGATAGATTTTATAAGCTTTTGGAGCAATGATTTTGTTGTAGGCGGCGAAGGCAGTGGCGGGTGGGCAAGTACGGTCTTGCATCCCGACAGACATCAGTACCTGCGCCCGAATGCGGTAGGCGAAGTATTTGGCATCGAAGTAGCGCAGGTTGTCGGCCAGTAAGGTGAGGGAAACCTGCTGTTTGTCGGCGTAGTTGGCCACCGCTTTTTGAATCCAAGACGGATAACTGAGGTAGGTGTCAAAATCACACATAAAGGGCACATCGGGCATACAAAAAGCTACTTCGGGCACGAGTGCGGCCAAGATAAGGGCTAGTCCCCCGCCTTGGCTCATCCCCTCTACGATGATATTGCGTTGGTCAAGCTCAGGTTTGCTTCGCAAAAACGCCAGTGCTTGGAGGCCATCAGCAATGGCTCCTCGGTAGAAGTACTGCGTCTTGTCGTGGAGTTGGTGGGTGAATATCTGCCCTCCTTCGAGCGTGATTGCGTCCCTGCTGTTGCCGTGGGCTCGAATATTGAGCGCCAGCACAGCATAGTTGTCTGGTATGCCCCGAAAAGGGTCATCGTGTAGGGTTTTGGGTGGGTATAGGGCGCTGCCCATCCCGCCTAGTTGTAATACAACGGGGGCGTTCCAGTTGTTGCGCGGGATACGGTACCAAGCGCGGACGGTTACCTCGCCGAGGCTCGGTATTTCGACCAAGTACATCTTATAAGTCGGGGTGCTGAGAGAGTCTTGTGCCAGAATCCTGTACTTTGGGGCGATGGCAGCCAGCTCTTGGCGTGTTTGTTGCCAAAACAAGTCAAAATCTGGTGGGGCTTGACCAAGGCTAAAAATTTTTTCGACAGCATAGCCTACGGTGTAGTATTGTCTCAGCAAATCTTTGCCCCCCGAAGACCATACTGCCTCTACATCATAAAAATCAGCTTTATATACCTGAAAATCGACTTTTTGTGTATAATGGCTTTGTCCTTTGGGTGGCCAAAACTGCTGTTGGGCTATTTGTTGGCCTTGGCGGTTTTTGAGCAAGCAGGTCAGCGTTCCGGCAGTATTGATATTTTCGAGCCGAAGCTGTATCTGTAAAGGCTGCCCCCAAGCCGTACTGGTCTCAGTGGTTTGGATACGTAGTTTGGGCTGAGGCATTGCCCATTGAGGCCACAAACACAAAAGACCAATCCAAACAAAGAACAAATAAGGAGGTTTCATAGGTGTATGGTTTTTATACTCAATCGAAATGCAACCCAATCAAAATTATACCAAGATTCACAAGATTTGAGGATTTATAGGATTTGATTTTCTTGATGCTCAAGGATTCTCAGCACACACATTGCCCAAACCAATTTTGGTTGAATGTGTGGAAAATCCTTGGAAATCAAATCTAGTAAATTTATAAAATGCACAAAATGAGCGAATTAGTATTCGTTGGGCTGCCGAATTTTGTATAAATATGACATTGTTTTGCGCGTTTTGCGGCTGTGTTGCTTCCTCTGTGGCCAAAGTAAAAAACTTAGTTACCAATACGGAAGCCTAGGTGCGTGCCCTTTACTAACGTAAAATTGCCTAATTTTGCAAAATCAAGTTACCTTATCTATGCCTTCAGTGTATGTCTAGAACCCCCTCTTCGCCTCAATGCGCCCTGTATGTGTGTCAGGGCAAAGATTGTAAAAAAGCGGATAAAAAGCTTTTCAAAACGCTCAAAAGCGATGTCAAACGTGAGCGGCTTCGCCGTACTGAGGTTTTTAAGACCAAGTGTTTGGGGCGCTGCAAATTTGCCCCTGTAGTAGCCGTACAGCCTGCCAACCAGTGGTGTTATCGTACTGATGTAGACGAAGTAATCAAGACAATCAAAGGCAGTTGATAGCCCCAAGCTACTAGAAAGCCAAACTTTTTTGCGCCTTTCTTGATTAGTTATAAAGAATCTTTGCAACTTTGAAGCAGGTAGTCGGCCTTCGCAGCACTGCTTCCTTTCTCTCCAATCTAAGCCCTAACAAGCGACGATTATGCCCAAAAATCTTGTTATCGTAGAATCTCCCGCCAAAGCCAAAACCATTGAAGGATATTTAGGAAAAGACTTTGTGGTGAAGTCGAGCTACGGCCACGTACGCGATTTGCCCAAATCTGATAAAGCAATAGATGTTGAAAATGGCTTCAAACCTACCTACGAAATATCTGACGACAAGAAGAATGTGGTGTCTGACTTGTTTCGTACGGCCAAGCAATCTGATACAGTATGGTTGGCGACTGACGACGACCGCGAGGGAGAGGCCATCTCTTGGCATTTGTATGAAGCGCTAGGGCTACAAAATAAGGACACCAAACGCATCGTCTTCCGTGAAATTACGAAGAAAGCCATCCTCAATGCGATCGAAAACCCCCGTACCATCGACATAGACCTCGTCAATGCGCAGCAAGCCCGCCGGATACTCGACCGGTTGGTGGGGTTTGAAATATCTCCCGTGCTCTGGAAAATCAAAACCGGACTCTCTGCCGGGCGGGTACAGTCTGTGGCCGTACGGATGATTGTAGAGCGCGAGCGCGAAATCTTAGCCTTTGAGTCTAAAAGTAATTTCCGCATTCAGGCCAGCTTTGACCTCGAAAAGGGGCGCAAACTATTCGCCGACCTCAACGACAAACCCGAGCAGGAAACTGATGCACAATCTTTCCTCGAAAAATGTGTAGGGGCGGAGTTTTCTATTGCCAAACTGGAAACCAAGCCCGCCAAAAAATCACCAGCAGCGCCATTTACCACCTCTACTCTCCAACAAGAAGCCGCTCGCAAGCTGGGCTATGGCGTAGCACGGACAATGAGCTTGGCTCAGCGCCTGTATGAATCTGGGAAAATCACCTATATGCGTACCGACTCTACGAACCTCTCCGAAGACGCTGTGGCGCAGGCCTCACAGTCCATCCGGCAGAGTTATGGCAATGACTACGTACAAAATCGCAGCTACAAAACCAAGACCGAAGGCGCACAAGAAGCCCACGAGGCCATCCGTCCGACTGACTTTGGGGTGTCGAGCGCGGGCGGCGACCGCGACGAGGTGCGGCTCTATGAACTGATTTGGAAACGTGCTATCGCCTCACAAATGGCTGACGCACAGCTAGAGCGCACTGTAGCCACCATCGATATAGACCCTATACGCTACAATCAAGCCAATAATACCAGTGAAAAAATGCCTAACCTCATCGCTCGTGGTGAGGTAATCAAGTTTGATGGCTTTCTGAAGGTATACCTCGAATCATCTGATGACGATGACAACGACGAAGACGAAGCCACCAAGGGTATGTTGCCTCCGCTGACTGTGGGTCAACGCCTCGACCTCGACCAGCTCAAGGCGACCGAGCGCTTCCAACGCCACCCACCCCGCTACAACGAAGCCTCACTCGTTAAAAAGCTAGAAGAAATGGGCATTGGCCGCCCATCTACCTATGCCCCGATTATCTCGACTATCCAAAAGCGCGGCTATGTGGTCAAAGAAGACCGCGAAGGCAAGCAGCGGCAATACCGTGAGCTGATTCTGAAGGCAGAAAAAATTGAGGCTTTTGACCGTACCGAAAATTATGGTGCCGAAAAAGCCAAGCTCTTTCCTACGAGTATCGCCCTGACTGTCAATGACTTCTTGGTAGAGCGCTTTACCGAAATTATGGATTACTCCTTTACGGCAGCCGTAGAGAAGGAATTTGACGAAATAGCCGAAGGCCGCAAAGAGTGGGTCAAAATGCTGGATGCCTTTTACAAAGAGTTCCATCCTAAGGTCTTGGCCTCTAAGGATGTAGACCGCAAAGAGTTGTTCAAGCCCCGCACTATCGGCATTCACCCCGACAAAAACGAGCCGATTCTGGTCATTGATGGCCGATATGGCCCCTTTGTGCAGATAGGCGAAACCACTGACCAGAACCCCAAGCCCCAACGCGCCAGCCTCCGCTCGGGGATGAACCCCGAAGCCATTACGGTAGAAGACGCGCTCGAACTCTTCAAGCTACCCCGTATGGTAGGCACTTTTGAGGGCAAAGAAATGGTGGCAGCTGTAGGCCGATTTGGCCCCTACATCCGCCACGACGACAAGTTTGTATCTTTGCCCAAAGATGAAGACCCGCTTTTCGTTACCGAAGAGACAGCCATCGCCCTTATCATCGCCAAGCGCAAGGCCGATGCAGAGAAGTTTATCAAGACTTTCGACGAAAACCCCGAAGTACAAGTACTCAATGGTCGCTATGGCCCTTATATCAAAATGGGCAAGGTAAATGCCAAAATCCCCAAAGATAAAGAAGCTGCTGAGCTGACCCTCGAAGAATGCCTCGCCTTGGTAGAAGAAAGTAAAAATAAGCCTAAACGCAGCAGCAGCAGTGCTCGCAAAGGCAAGAAATAAAGTTGTTTTGATAACCCCTCCAATCCCCAAAGCCCTGCGCGGGTGTTGGGGGGATAAGCGGCCAAATAGACCTGTACACAAACCTTGTTTGTAGCCACAGTCCCAGCTTGAACACGGTGTATCTGTCTGATTTGAGGCCAAGCAATGTACAAAACCTAAACAAGCCCAGAAATCATCTGCATCAACATCTGACCCCAAAACACCAATATGCCTCTCCGTGCTGCATTTGTATCCCATTTCCGTATCTTTTTATTTGCCGGCCTTGGCCTAATGTTGCTGGCTTGCGACCGCTACGACCGTACCGACGACACCATCTATCAACTTCCGGCTACCAATAACTGGGGGTCAGAGGTAAGCCTAAAGCTTTTGCAAGACCAGTACAACAGCGCACCTCAAAACCCCGAGGTATTACAAAAGCTCTCACGATGGTACTTAGAACAGCCCGATGATACCCTAGCGCTACAGTATGCGCTCAAAGCCGTAGAAGCTACCCAAGAACAAGACCCCGCTGCACAACTACTGCTGGCAGAGGTATACCAGCGCCTCCAGCAGTATAGCAAGGCGCTTGATGCTGCCCGCAAAGCCCGCAAACTGGGGGCTTCGAATGCCGCAGCCTTGCTATTGATGAGCGAATTGTATTTGTCAGAAAAAAAATATACCGAAGCCCAAACCTATCTCAAACAAGTCGCTCAAATTATGCCTCAAGATGCGCGCATAGATTATCTACACGGAGCAGTAGCGCTTGGGAAATCTGATACAGCAGCGGCAGTAGTACACCTGCGCAAGGCCATCCAAAAACGCCCCAACTATCCTGATGCATACAATGCCTTGGGAGAAATGTATTTGCGCTACGAGATGTATCGGCGTGCGTTGGCACACTTTGATGAAGGGTTGTCGCAAAACCCTAACCACGATCGCCTCAACTACAACAAGGCCGAAACCTACCGCGCCCTGCGTTTTGTGTCGTATCAATACCTTGATAGCGCAGTGGTGTATTATCGTAAGGCCCTCGATGCCAACGCAGACCTCTATCAGGCAGCGTTCAACCTTGGTTTGTTGCTTTATAAAGCAGGTAATTGGAAGAAGGCCAAAGAATATTTTGAGTACACCTTGCGCTATAATGATGAAATCGCGGATGTACACTACTATCTCGGACTGTGTTATCGGGAGGAGGATAAGTTGGAACCCGCACTGGGGCAATTTGAAAAAGCCCTAGCGCTCGACCCTGTCAATTTTATGGCCCGAGATTATTATTGGGATACCAAGGCACGCATAGATTATCGCAAACAGCTCGCACGGCAAGATTCTATACAGAAAGCTTATCAAGAGCAACAGCGCAAAATGTGGGAACAATGGCAAGAGGAGCAGAAAAAGCAGCAAGAGCTTTACCAACAACAGTATCAGCAGCAATACAAGCCGCCTCAACAACAAACGCCACCACCATCCACAGAAGAACAAGAGCAAGGTTAAACCAAAGAATAACCTTAGAGCTTTGTTTATACCCAACTAAAATTGGTTTGGGAAATGTGTGTGCTGAGAATCCTTGAGCATCAAGAAAATCAAATCTTGTGGATCTTGGTATAAAAATCTCTTCAGCGACACTAAAACACTGTTTTTTGGCTATTATGTCGGTATAGATGCTCGTCGTAGCCCTCCCACAACTTTAATCGTGGGCTAAACATAAGGCCTACGTTTTTTGCCCAGTATCAGCATAAAAATCAGTTGTCTTGAGGGCCACGCCGAAAATTTAAACAAGCGCTTATAGGCCAAATAGACTCGATTTTTTGGACAAACAGCGCCCCCAACCAGATAGCCGGCTGCCCAAAAGCCTAGAGAAGTGCAAAAAAATCTTTATTTTTGCGTGTCAGCTGCCAAGCTAACCTGAAAGGTAGGCTTGGGGCTTGCTTTTTTCTTTGTTATTTTTGATGCATCAATTTCACAGACACAAACCAACTCAAGACAACAGATGGCATTGGTAGAAATTATTATGCCCAAAATGGGTGAGAGTGTCATGGAGGGTACCATCCTCAAATGGCTCAAATCAGTAGGCGAAACCGTAGAACAAGACGAACCCCTGCTCGAAATCGCCACCGATAAGGTAGATACCGAAGTTCCTTCCACACATAGCGGAGTCATCACGGAGCTACTCGCCCAAGAGGGGGATGTAGTGCAGGTAGGTCAGCCCATTGCCATCCTCGACGACCAAGGCGCTGACGGAAGCAACACCGGCAGCAGTACTACCACCAATACCCTAGCCGCTACCGCCGCTGCGATAGAAACCGAAGTAGCGCAGGCCGTCAGTACAGTCAGCACCCACAACAACGGCAGTGAGCGCCCCGCCGACAATCGTTTTTATTCTCCCTTGGTGATGAGCATTGCCCAAGCCGAGAATATTTCGGCAGCAGAGCTTGCCAACATCGCTGGCTCAGGCAATGGCCAAAGAGTAACCAAGAAGGATATTTTGGCGTATTTGGCAAATCGCCAACAGCCACAAACCACCCCTGCGTCGGTGGCTGCGCCTGCACAACCAGCTAACACACAGCCCATCCGACCTACGCCTAGCCCTCAAGTAGCACCTTCGGTATCGCTACAAGGCAATATAGAGATTGTAGAGATGGACAGAATGCGCAAAATTATTGCGCAGCGTATGGTAGAATCAAAGCAGATTTCGCCACACGTAACCACCTTCGTAGAGGCTGATGTAACCAATATCGTACTCTGGCGCAACAAGGTAAAAGATGCCTTCAAAAAGCGTGAAGGAGAAAATATCACTTTTACACCCATATTCTTAGAGGCTATCGCCAAGGCAATCAAGGACTTCCCAATGATCAACGCCTCGGTAGACGGTGACCGTATCATCATCCGCAAAGACATCAACATCGGAATGGCCGTAGCTACTGCCGATGGCAACCTGATAGTCCCTGTATTGCACGGTGCCGATCAATATAGCCTGCTTGGCCTTTCGAAGCGAGTCAATGACCTTGCCGCCCGTGGGCGTGTGGGCAAACTCAAAGCAGATGAGCTTTCGGGAGGTACTTATACCATGTCCAACATCGGCGGCTTTGGCAACGAAATGGGTACACCAATCTTGGTACAGCCACAAGTAGCCATTATGGCCTTTGGCGCAATCAAGAAAAAGCCTGCCGTAATCGAAACCCCTACCGGTGATGTCATCGGTATCCGACATATGATGTATCTCTCACACGCCTATGACCACCGCATCGTAGATGGTGCGTTGGGAGGGCAGTTTGTACGCCGAGTAGCCGACTATCTGGAGGCTTTCGATATCAATAGAGAGATATAATACGCTGATATATAACAACTTACCGTGCGATATTCTTGCTGAATACGCACGGTAAAATATTATCTGCATATACGGTTGTTCGCTGAATTTTTCTAATTTTGCCAACAATCATTGTTACAACAGGTATTACTTCCAAAAAACGAACATCCAATATCAATGTCAAAGCTGAAATCTCCGGTGGCAGTGCAAGCGTTTATGGGCACTAGTCCACTTTGGTATAAACAAGCCATATTGGCCTGCTTAATCATCAACCCTATCATTCTATTCACCCTAGGGCCAATTGTTACGGGTTGGGTCATTCTCGTCGAGTTTATCGCCACTTTGGCCTTGGCTTTGAAGTGTTATCCGTTAATTCCGGGTGGCTTGCTGGCGTTGGAGGCGGTGTTTATGCAGATGGTAACCCCCCACGCGATTTATGAAGAAGTCAAGCACAATCTTGAAGTAATCTTGTTGCTACTTTTTATGGTTGCAGGGATTCACTTTATGAAAGACTTGCTTGCTTGGATTTTCACCAAAATCATTGTTGGTATCCGCTCCAAAATTGGATTATCGCTCACATTCGCGTTTGCAGGCGCATTTTTATCCGCATGGCTTGATGCCTTGACAGTAACGGCAGTAATGATTGCGGTAGCCATTGCATTCTACAATATCTATACTGGCGCTTCATTGGAAGAAAAAGCAGCCAATATGGACAATCATAATGATCGCAAGCGGGTGGCCAAAGAAGACCTAGAACAGTTCTCGGGCTTCTTGCGTAACCTGATGATGCACGGAGTAGTAGGAACGGCGCTCGGAGGGGTATCTACTCAAGTGGGCGAACCACAAAACCTAATCATTGCTTCTAGTATGAAGTGGAGTTTTGTGGATTTTTATTTGGAGATAGTACACGTATCCTTGCCGGTCTTAGTCTTTGGACTTTTGACTACCATCGTAGTTGAGCGCCTACATATTTTTGGGTATGGCTATGCGCTTCCCGACAATGTGCGCCGCATTCTCGAAAATGAGGGCAAACGTATGCAAGAACAACTTGACTCGCGCAAGATTTATAACCTTATAGTACAAGGTTTGGTCGGGCTGTGGCTCATCATTGGCTTAGCGCTACACTTGGCCGAGGTGGGGTTGATTGGTCTTTCTGTGATTGTGTTGCTCACTGCGCTCACCGGCAAGATAGATGAAAACACCATCGGTCACGCTTTTGAAGAGGCCACACCTTTTACGTCGCTCTTGGTGGTGTTTTTTGTGGTAGTGGCCATGATTGAACAAAATCACCTCTTCACTCCTGTTATTCAAATGGCGCTTGATACCAGCCCTGAGATGCAGCCATACGTGTTTTTTGTGTTCTCAGGCTTGCTCTCCGCAATCAGTGACAACGTCTTTGTCGGGACAATCTATATCAAGCAAGCTGTAGCCAACCTCGGTTATGCCAGCGACCAAGCCCGTGCTGTTGCCGTTGCCATCAACGTAGGAACTAACATTCCCTCTATCGCAACTCCCAACGGCCAAGCTGCCTTCCTCTTTTTGTTGACCAATGCCATCGCTGTGCGCATCAAGTTGTCTTACTTGCGGATGGTTGTGATGGCCATCCCGTATTTCATTGTCTTGACAATCGTCAGCCTTATCTTCTTACAATGGTATTGGATTGGCGGGCATTAGGCCGAAAAGTAGATATACCCAATTAAAACGCTTGAGGATCAAGAAAATCAAATTGATGAGTAACCCCTCAAATCAGCCAAATATTGGTATAAAAAAGCCCACAAGCGCCTTTTCTACTATAGAAAAGGCGCTTGTATTTTGTGGCACAAGATGATTCTCAAAAAAGGCGCTTATTTGAACAAAAACCCTTAATTTTGAGCTGAAAATCTCAATGTTACAATTAATCAATCACTACCATGAAAATAGCTGTCGTTGGTACAGGCTATGTAGGGCTAGTTACAGGAACCTGCTTTGCCGAAACAGGAAACACAGTTACGTGTGTGGATATTGACCAAGAGAAAATATCCAAATTGCAGCAAGGTAAAATCACCATCTACGAACCGGGACTAGAAGCACTCTTTGAACGAAATATCAAGCAAGAGCGCCTTAAATTCACAACTAATCTGGCCGAAGGTATCAAGGGAGCACAACTTATCTTCTTGGCCTTGCCCACCCCTCCGGGCGAAGACGGCTCTGCCGACCTGAAATATGTCCTCCAAGTAGCTAGAGACCTAGGGCCATTATTGGAGGATTATACCGTAATTATCGATAAGAGCACTGTACCCGTAGGTACTGCCGAGAAGGTTCACGATGCTGTCGCTGCCCAAGCAAATGCACCTTTTGATGTAGTCTCAAACCCTGAGTTTTTGCGCGAAGGGGTGGCCGTTGAAGATTTTATGAAGCCTGATCGCGTTGTAGTTGGTACACGCTCGGAGCGCGCCCGCAAGCTAATGGAAAAGCTCTATGCACCTTTTGTACGCCAAGGCAACCCAGTTATCTTCATGGATGAGCGCTCAGCAGAAATGACCAAGTATGCTGCCAATGCCTTCCTAGCAACCAAAATCACCTTTATGAACGAAATCGCCAACCTCTGCGAGAAGGTAGGCGCTAACGTAGACGATATCCGACACGGTATCGGTACAGATACCCGTATCGGCAAACGGTTTCTCTTTGCCGGCATCGGCTATGGCGGCAGTTGCTTTCCCAAAGATGTACAGGCGCTCGCCAAAACAGCCCAAGAGTATGACTATGACTTCAGCATCCTCAAGGCAGTGATGGATGTCAACCAGCAGCAGAAAACCAAGCTCCTGCCGATGCTCAACGCATACTTCAACAATGACCTCAAAGGCAAAAAAATCGCCGTATGGGGGCTAGCCTTCAAACCCTACACTGACGACATCCGTGAGGCTCCCGCCCTCGAAAATATCAAAGCCCTACTAGAAGCCGGAGCCATTGTCAAATCCTATGACCCCGAAGGTATGGAGAATGTGCGCAAAATATTTGGCGATAAAATCGAATATGCCGAAGGCCCCTATGGAGCGCTTATCGAAGCCGATGCCCTGATGATTTTTACAGAGTGGCCTGTGTTCCGAAATCCTGACTTTGAAGTAATCAATACATTACTCAAAAACAAGGTCATCTTTGATGGGCGCAACCTTTTCGAACCCCAACAAATGAAAGACCTAGGCTATACCTACTATAGCATCGGAAGAGAGGTTGTAAAGCCCTAACTTCTCTTAAAAAGCCTGTCAGACTGAAGTCTGGCAGGCTCGGATGTATTATCCTTTTTGCGCTCAATCATTCTTATTCTCCCAAACTATCATGGCCGATAAAAAACGTGTTTTAATTACCGGAGCCGCCGGCTTCCTCGGTTCGCACCTTTGCGACCGCTTCTTGGCAGAGGGCTGCCACGTCATCGGGATGGACAACCTCATCACTGGTGATATGCGCAATATCGAGCACCTAATGCCTCGCGATGACTTCGAGTTTTATCATCATGACGTAACTAAGTTTGTACACCTCCCCGGCAAACTTGACTATATCATGCACTTTGCCTCTCCGGCCAGCCCTATTGATTATCTCAAAATACCCATCCAAACCCTCAAAGTAGGGGCTATGGGGACGCACAATCTCCTTGGCCTAGCCAAAGACAAAGGCGCTCGTATCTTAGTGGCTTCTACTTCTGAAGTGTATGGCGACCCGCTCATTCACCCCCAAACGGAAGAGTACTGGGGCAATGTCAACCCCATCGGCCCCCGAGGGGTATATGACGAAGCCAAGCGCTTTCAAGAGGCCATCACGATGGCTTACCATCGCTACCACGGTGTCGAAACGCGGATTGTCCGTATTTTCAATACCTATGGCCCACGGATGCGTGTGGACGATGGCCGCGCCCTGCCTGCATTTATGAGCCAAGCCCTCCGTGGCGAAGACTTGACTGTTTTTGGCGATGGCTCGCAAACACGCTCGTTCTGCTATGTCGATGATCTTATCGACGGCATCTACCGACTGCTGATGAGCGACTGCGCCGACCCAGTGAACGTAGGAAATCCGGATGAAATATCGCTCAAGGAGTTTGCTGACGAAATCATCGCGTTGACCGGTAACCGCCAAAAGATTGTGTACCACCCTCTCCCACAAGACGACCCCAAACAGCGCCGCCCTGACATTACCAAGGCCAAGGCCATTCTAGGGTGGGAGCCTAAAGTATCGCGCACAGAAGGGCTTCGTCGTACCCTCGAATACTTCAAAACAGTAGTCGAAGGCCAGCAATAACCCTCCTAATAGGGGCTTCCCCTGCGTAAGCGCGGGATTGCCCCCTAATAAGTTGCTGCGCTACCTCTATTAGGCTACAGGCAAACTCTGACCTCAGTATTGATACATTCTCAAAATGACGCTCCCAAATACTCCAGCGATTTTAGTAACCGGAGGTGCCGGGTTTATCGGCTCTCATACGGTTGTTAGCCTGATAGAAGCCGGCTTCAGACCGGTGATTGTGGATGATTTTTCTAACTCCAGCCCCAATGTCATCCAAAGATTGGAGCAGATTACAGGAAAGGCCATCGCATATTACACCCTAGACTGTCTCGACCTCCAAGGCTTGAAAACAGTCTTTGCGCAAGAAACTATCAGCGGAGTGATTCATTTTGCGGCACACAAAGCGGTAGGCGAATCTGTACAACAACCACTGAAGTACTACCGCAATAATCTTGATTCGTTGTTGAATGTATTGAGCTTGATGCAGGAGTATCAGGTACAAGACCTAGTGTTCTCATCATCGGCAACAGTATATGGCCAGCCCGATAACCTACCGGTAGACGAACAAGCGCCGCTAAAACCTGCCGAATCGCCCTATGGGTTTACCAAACAGGTAGGGGAGCAGATACTGCGCGATGCTTGTAAGGTTTCTGCTTTACGCAGTGTATTGTTACGCTATTTCAACCCTATTGGCGCACATCCTTCAGGCCTGATTGGAGAGCTGCCCTTAGGGCCGCCCAACAATCTTGTCCCATATATCATCCAAACAGCCGCAGGGCTCAGAGAGCGCTTGACTGTCTTTGGCAATGACTATGCTACCCCCGACGGTACCTGTATCCGAGATTACATCCACGTGGTAGACCTTGCGCAGGCACACGTACAAGCACTCAAGCATCTGCAAAAACAGACAGAGGCATCTTACTGTGAGGCATTCAATATCGGAACCGGAAAAGGTAACTCGGTATTGGAAGTAATACAGACCTTTATCCAAGAAACTAACCAAGGCCTGCCCTATACCATCGGCCCACGCCGTGCGGGCGATGTAACAGCCGTCTACGCGTCCGTTCAAAAGGCCGAAAAACAGCTAGACTGGCACGCAGAGCGGTCTTTGGCTCAGGCACTTGTGGATGCTTGGCGCTGGCAGTGTAGTTTGAAATAACCAGATGCAATGACCACATCCTTCGGTTATTTACTCAAGAAGGCAAAGCCACACAGGTAATTAGCAAAATCTTAGGACATTAGGGGCGTGCTTTTGTGGCTTTTTGCTGGAGCTTTCCGTATAGCTATACAGTTATTGTTATCTATACACTTATCAATAAAGTCTTATGAATCATATCATCATTCGTTTGTTTTTCTGTTTGTTGATTGCCGCAACGACTTCGACTGCCCAAGCCCAGTTTGTAACCTTTGGTTTCAATACACAACTCGGAGTCCCCGTTGGGCAATATGCCCGCAACCAAGACCAAGTAGGATTCGGGTTTGGAACCAAGTTTTTGGTTTCGCCTTTTGGGGGCTTTGTACACTTTGGGGCAGAGCTTGGGTATCAGATTTATAACCGCGATGTACAAGACTATGACATCGGTTTGTTTGGAAGCAGTACAACATATAAGCTCGTAAATAACAACAATATGTTGATGGGGCACTTGGTTTTGCGCTTGATGCCCAATATGCCCGGTGCTATTTTTCAGCCTTATGTGGATGTAATGGGCGGCAGAAGGCGCTTTTACTTGCGGACTAAGCTGCAAGAAACCACAACTACTAGGGTGGACTTTGATGATGACGAAACCCGCACCCGCACCCTTTCTGCCGAAACCAATTTTGCTAGCAGTGCATGGAGTTATGGAGGTGCAGTAGGAGGATACCTACGCTTGGGAGAGATGGTCAAGCTTGATTTACGCCTGCTCTACCTCTTAGGAAGCGAAGCTGAATATCTCAATCGTGATGGAATACAACAGGCACTGGCCAACCCTCGACCTGATGGAAGCGCTGATTTCCGCCGCTTCTCCGTAAAATCAGCTACTGATATGTATGCCGTACAGTTGGGGCTGGTATTTACCTTATAGAGGCTCAAAATTAGGAGATACGTGTTGTTGGATGAGCCGCCGCAAAGTCGGCACATCCAGCCACTGCGTGTTTTTTTCGGAGCTATAGGCGAAGTTCTTGGCTACAGGTTGCGCCTGATAGTGGGTACGATAGCGTGCCAAGGTCTGCTCATACTCCTCGATAAGGCTATGGGGGGCTATTACAAAATAATCTGCTGTTTCGAGTGTGTGAAGTGCGTCCGATTCGATAATCATTTCTTCGTGTAGCTTTTCGCCCGGGCGAACACCCACAATCCTGTGCTCGCAAGAGGGAGCAATGGCTTCTGCCAAATCGATAATGCGGAAAGAGGGAATACGAGGAACAAAAATCTCGCCTCCTAAGGCGTTTTCTAAGGCAAAAAGCACCGCATTGACACCTGCCTCAGGGGTGATATTGAAGCGGGTCATTGCTGGGTCAGTAATAGGCAACACGCCAGATTGGCGCTTTTCGATAAAAAAAGGAATAACAGAGCCGCTAGCTCCCATTACATTGCCATAGCGCACCACAGCAAAGCTGACCGGGTTGGCCGCACGCATATTATTAGCGGCAATGAAAAGCTTGTCTGCGCAGAGTTTGGTGGCTCCATAAAGATTGATAGGAGCTGCCGCTTTATCAGTAGAAAGGGCAATGACTTTTTTGACTCCTGTATCGAGAGCCGCATTGATGACATTTTCAGAGCCAAAAACATTCGTTTTGATGCACTCCATCGGATTTAGCTCTGCGATGGGTACGTGTTTGAGCGCCGCAGCGTGTATGAGGTAGTCTATCCCCAGACAGGCGCGGGTCAGGCGCTGTGCATCGCGTATATCCCCTATGACAAACTCCAGCGCGGGGTGATTGCCGTAGGGGGTGTGGTGTTGCATCTCAAACTGCTTCAATTCATCGCGGGAATAAATCACTACCCGCTTGACCTTAGGGTATGTCTGCAATATGGCAGCGACAAACTTTTGCCCAAATGAGCCTGTACCTCCGGTGATTAAAATGGATTTTCCGTTCAACATAAGTGTTTCTGTAGCCCTAAGCCTATTCCAAAATATACCAAGACTTGCTGGATTTGAGGGTTCACTAGAGTTGATTTTCTTGATTATCAAGGATTTTCAGCGCATATACTTCCCAAAGCCAGATTCGATTGGGGATTACTCCGAAGCAAAAATAGTTTTTTTTGGCTCAAAGCGGCGGCACAGGGGGGCTTGGCTATCATAAAAACAACACTGCACCTAGCGGTACAGTGTTGCAAGCAAAAGCAAAAGCGGGGTAAGTTTAGGCTGCCAACCACTTCATAGCGGCTTCGGCTTCGCTAAAGTAGGCAATTTCAAAAGCTTGCTCGCCTTTTTCTCCTTCCATAGTTTGCTCGATAGAAAGCTGTGCGATCATCTCTTCAGAAACAAGCAGGGCATATTTTTTTAGGCCTGCGGCAATAAAACGAGGAAAGACTTGCGTGTCAACCCACTCTTGAAGTTTTGGGGTAATGGGGAAAGCAAATTTGCTCGTATCATCCATAATACACTGAGCTTTGTGCTGCTCGGCGGTTTCGGCAATTTTTTCAACCTCGGATACAAAGGTTACCTCATCCATATTGAGGGTGTCGGGAGTCCATTGTTTGGCCATAATGCCTTGCTCGGCATAAAATCTAATAACCTGATAATCGCTTTTATATACTTCCATCGCAGTATAAGGGGTTTTTGAGGTGGAGAACAGTAAGTGCAGCTAGAATGACAAAGGTAGTATGAGATAAAGATTTTACGAATCCATAATTATCACTAAAACAACAAGTGTAAGGATTTCCAAATTTTAGCTGGATAGCTACTTGTGAAACGGGGTATTTTTATTAGTTTTGGAGACAGCACTGACAACAAAAGTGTTTCATTGATTAAAACTACAAAATATTTTCAAAATGACCAAACTTAAAGACAAAGTATGTATTATCACTGGTGGTGGTAGTGGTATTGGCCTTGCTTCGGCGCGTTTATTTTTAGACGAAGGTGCCAAGGTAGTCCTTTTTGGGCGCTCTGCTGCTAAGCTAGAGGCGGCTAAAGCCGAATTAGGAGTCGAAGAGCGCGTTTTGACTGTATCTGGAGATATTGCCCAAGCAGCAGATCGTCAAGCCTTGGTAGCCACAACGGTTGCTCATTTTGGGAAAATAGACGTACTTCACCTCAATGCAGGCATTGCCAAAGCTGCTTCCATAGAGCAAATGACAGAGGAAATGTATGATGAAGTATTGGCTGCAAACCTCAAAGGTCCGTATTTTTTAATTCAAGCAGCTTTGCCCGAAATGAATGATGGGGGAGCTATTGTATTTACAGGGTCTATTTCTAACCAAATCGGTCAACACTCGCTGAGCGCTTATGCGGCCAGCAAAGCAGGCCTGCGCTCTCTAGCACGCACCCTCTCTACAGAGTTGTTGCCCCGCAAAATCCGGGTCAATATGGTCAGCCCCGGCGTTACACAAACCCCAATATTGGATATGCCCGGTCTTTCGGCAGAGGTAGTACAAGAGATGATTGCCAGCCTAGCAGCCCAGAATCCAATGAAACGTATCGGGCAACCCGAAGAAATTGCAAAGGCAGCCTTGTTTTTAGCTTCTGATGATTCCTCGTACATCTTAGGAGCTGAAATTATAGCCGACGGAGGATTCACACAACTACAACTGACCTAGGTTGGATTGACGAGTTTGGATTGACGATTTAATCGTAGCTCGTCAATCGTAGCTCGTCAATCTTATTAGCCTTGAATCCACTCAATAGCTTTAGTTTCGCTATCAAAGTATTTGCTCAAAAACTGGGCAGCGTTATGGTCTTCAATGAGCTGCTCTACAGAAACTTGAGAAAAAATATCCTTGCTAACTACAATGGCTAACTTTTCGATACCGACTACTGCAAAGCTAGGGAATAGAAAGTCATTGTGCCACTCTTGTAGTGCAGGGGTGATGCTGTATTGCATCTCAAGCGTATCTGCCAGTATAGCACGAGGTTTGAAGGTTTCTAGTGCCTCCTTTTCCTTAGCAATCACCTGCTTGAAGTCTGCTTCTGTCATATCGGCAGAGCCTTCAAGCCATTGGATTTTGACAGCATTGTGTGAGGCGAGGTGCTCAATAGCGACAAAGTTATCTTGATAAAAACTCATAGTATTAAAAAATTAAGTATACCGTTGGACTTGGGCGTAAAAATACGGGAATGAGAGGTAGTAGAGGCCGTAGCGTAATAAAATTTTGTTTTTTGGATAAAAATAAAACACCATTCCGACTAAACACTTGATATTACGCTCTTAATCAGTGTTTAAACACGTTTTTAAAAGCATAATAATTCCCATATCAGATATTTTTGGACGTAGGTTTGCAACTACGTTTTTTAGTATTTATTTTGACACGCCTAACACACAAACAACCTACTAAACACATCCCCTTGTCATTACTACTTAACCCTCATACCGTCCGATTGATGCGCTATAGCTGCTGTAGTTGCTTATGTCTGCTACTCGTCCTTGCAGTAAGTCCTAAGCTTTGGGCGCAGCCAACACTCTTGCTCAAAAACGAAAAGGGCTACCTCAGCATACAGCCTGAGCATATTAAGCTGCTGGAAGACAAGCACAACGCCTTGACTTTTAACGAAGTATTGGTAGGGCAGAAGATGTTCTATACGCCGGGTAAACTCAACTTTGGCTTTAGCAGCACCACCTACTGGGTCAAACTCCGGCTTCGACGGCCTAGCCAAGGCTCTGACCGCATTGTAGGCCAAAGCAGTCAATGGTTTTTGTTGGTCGACTATGCCCCGCTGGATTCTATCAAGGTCTATTACCAAGATTACGACAAAAAATGGCGGTCTTATAGTGTGGGGGATATGGTACCGATCAACAAACGGAGTGTTTTTTTTAAGAGCGCTGTCATCCCTTTACACCTTATTGACGAAGGGGCACATAATTTTTACCTCAAAGTCCGCACCAAGGGCTCTGTACAGCTGCCAATCAGCATCCAGAGCGCCTCTTATTTTCAGCGTTATAGCCTGACGGTAGAGTTGCTCTATGGCGGTTTTTATGGTGGGCTATTCCTCATCATGCTTTACAACTTCTTTTTGTGGGTGGCTATTAGGGAGCGGAGTTACTTGATTTATTGCTTCTATATCACCAGCTTTATTTTGGCGCAGCTTTCGCTTCAGGGGCACGGTTTTTTGTATCTATGGGGTGCGTATCCTCGGGTTGCCAACCTGATGTTGCCTATTTCGATGACGATAGCCTCCGGTTTTGGGATTACCTTTGCGATGTATTTCCTTTCTACACATAAACAGATGCCCCGGTGGCATATTTTCTTATTGGGCATAGCCTTATTTTGTTTCTCCTTTGGCTTGCTCAGCCCCTTGCTCAACTACAACCTGACCATCTTGGTGGCAACCTCTTCTGTGATGGTGATGAGTGTATTGATGATCATTACAGGGGTCTTGAGCTGGATATGGGGCAATCGAAGTGCCAAGCTCTTTGTCTTGGGTTGGAGCGCGGCGATGCTGGGGATTTTATTGCTCGCCTTCAAACTTTCGGGCTACCTTTATTGGGCTTGGCTCGACTATGCCCCCCAAGGAGGAACCTTGCTACAGGTACTGTTGTTGTCTTTGGCCTTGGCTGATAAAATCAATATCTACCGCCAAGAGAAAGAAAAAGCCCAACAAGAAGCACTCATTGTTGCCCGCGAAAACGAACGCATTATCCTAGAGCAAAACCAAACCCTCGAAACACGGGTGCGTGAGCGGACAGAGGAGATTATGGTACAAAACGAAGAGCTACAACAACAGAGGGAGGAAATATTGGCACAACGCAACTTTATAGAAGCTAAAAATGCCGAACTCGAAAAAGCCTACGAAAATCTCAAATACAACAAAGACCAAATAGAGCAAAGCCAAGTTGCTGTACAACAGGCAAACGAACAACTACAAGAAAACAACCAAGTACTCGAACTCCAAAAAGCGGCGCTAGAGCAGGCCAATGACAAACTGAAGGAGTATAGCCAAGAGCTACAGCTCGTCCAAAAGGACCTAGAGGCCAAACACCAAGAGTTGGTTTTGCACGACAAAAAGCTGCAAAGCAGTATCGAAGCCGCCCTTACGATACAACAGGCTGTGCTGCCCTATGAAGAGAAGCTCAAGAAGCTATTGGGAGAATATTTTGTCATTTACCAACCAAAGGACATTGTGTCGGGCGATTTTTATTGGCTCAATGCCGTCGACGAAGAGGTCATCTTAGTGGTGGCCGACTGTACCGGCCACGGGGTTTCGGGGGCATTTATGACCCTCATAGGCCATACCCTTCTCGACCGCATTGTACGCTTTGGCCGCGCTACCAATCCTGCCGAAATCCTCAGCCGCCTACACCGCGATGTTCAGGTAGTGCTCAAGCAACGTCATACCCAAAACAACAGCGGGATGGATGCCGCTATCTGCAACATCTCGCCTACACAGTTCGACACGCACACACAGCTGGTCTTTGCCGGAGCCAAACACAGCCTTTATTATGTAGAGCCTAACGACCCCACAACACTCAAAGAGCTAAAAGGAACACGCAAAGGCATAGGGGGAATGCAAAACGAAGAGCGTGCTTTTGAGAATAGTGTCCTTATTTTGGAGCGTGGCACAATGGTATACCTACTCACTGACGGGCTACAAGACCAGAACAACCAGCAAAGACAGAAATTTGGCAAGCGTCGCCTGCAAGAGGAGTTGTTGGCCATACATCATTTACCCATAGATACCCAAAAACTATATCTCAACCAACTGATACAGGAGCATATGGGGCAAACCGAACAACGCGACGATATGTTGGTATTGGGCTTTAGGCTATAAATACAAATATTGCATCAGCCAAGCCGGAGAACCTTGCGCGCCGGGCTAGCCCAATAACAAATCGGCAAACCAAAAACCCGTATCCCAAGCCGGAGGGGTTTGGTTGGCTGGGGTGGGGTAGGTGCGGTATACTTTTTCGCCCACCACTACCGGGATGAACGCCGAAAAATAAGGTGCTTGGTATACAAAACTATGAAACTCTCCGTTTTCGCCGCAAGGGTCTACTTCGGGAGGCAGGGCTTGGACAAACTCGCGGTCGAGGTCGCGCCCTACAAAGCTTTGGTCAAGATAGCGCGCACTGACACAAACCACCTTGGCACGAAAACCCAGCGCCCAAAACTCTTCTAGCAAGTCTAAACTATCGCGCTGCCAGAGTGGGAAAACCCCTTGCAGATGTTGTTGTGCGAAGCGCTCTTCGCGGTATCGGCGGAGGTCTTCAAGAAAAATATCACCGCAAAGTACATGGCTGATTTGTTGCTCAGCCCAGTGTGTTTGTACGGCTTGCATCCGTTGGTTGTAGTCTTCCATCGAAGCCTCCTCGGGCAGGCGTACTGCCTGCCAAGGCAGGCCGATGACCTCTGCTTGGCGCCGTATCAAAGCTTCGCGTATGCCGTGCATCGACACGCGCTCGTGGGCTTCGTTACAAGTAGTCAGGAGTTGCTTGACCTCATAGTCGGGATTTTGTAGAGTATGATAAAGCGCTAGAGCTGCATCTTTACCCCCGCTCCAAAGGCAGGCGGTAGCATAGGGAGGGTGGGAAGTGTTAGTCATTGGCAGTGGTAGTGTCGATATTTTCGACCTGTTGCATAAAATCATCACTGGCTTCGAGCACCTCCCAAGTGCGGTCGGCCATCAGACGCACCTTGGCGCAATATTGGGCAAAAGGCATTGAGCGCCCCCATTCTTGCGGCGTTATCATCGAGAGCATATAGCCACCGTTTTTGCGTAGATAGAGGCAGTAGATATGGTTGATGACGGGCTCGAAGTTAATATCTGAAGCATAGATGAGCTTCGAAACCTCGGCGCGGAGCTTGATTTTGTGGGCTTGCTCGGCAAGGGTACGCATCTGCTCATAGATTTGGGTCATCTGGATGTCCGTCTGTTGTGCCATCGCCTCCAGAGATTGCGCACGGATAACCCCCTGCTCCGTAGGCTTGATGACAGCCCCCCCCGCAGTGTGTGCGTAGGGCAACAGCCCGGGGTTTTCGGCTACCTTGTCTTTATCAATTGGATTGACAAAATCCGCTCTTGGTTGTGATTGGGGTGTTTCTTGCGTGTTTTCGGCAGAATTACTCATAACAGCGTGTAGGGGTGATGGGAATGACAAACATAAACCTGTCTTATCAAAATCATATAGGCTTATCATTACAACAACCCAAAAGGGCGAGAATAGTTCGCCCTTGGGTGAAATTTTAGAGTGATGCCGCCTGTGCTTGAGGGGCTATTTTTTTGACCAAGCCTTGGAGCACCTTACCAGGACCTACCTCGACAAAGTTGGTAGCTCCGTCTTGCGCCATTTGCTGCACGCTTTGTGTCCAACGGACGGGGGCGGTTAGTTGGGCAATCAAGTTTTGTTTGATGGTTGCTACGTCTGTGGCCGGTAGGGCATTCACATTTTGGTATACCGGCGCAATAGGTTTGCGGAAGGGCGTTTGGGCGATGGCTTCGGCCAACTCTTGGCGGGCAGGCTCCATCAGCGGGGAATGGAATGCGCCCCCTACGGCCAGCTTAAGGGCGCGTTTGGCTCCGGCAGCTTTGAGGGCTTCGATAGCGGCATCGATGCCTTCGTTCGTGCCCGAAATCACCAATTGGCCGGGACAGTTGTAGTTGGCAGGTACTACCCCTTCGATACTTTGGCAAACCTCTTCTACCTTTGCATCATCAAGACCAAGCACTGCCGCCATCGTAGATGGGTTGGCTTCGCAAGCTGCCTGCATCGCAAGGGCACGCTTAGAGACCAAGCGCAGCGCATCTTCAAAGGCCAGCGCCTGATTGGCCACCAAGGCCGAAAACTCACCCAGCGAGTGGCCTGCCACCATATCGGGGCGGAAGTCGGGGGTAGTCAGTGCCAAAATAGCCGAATGCAGAAAAATAGCCGGCTGTGTAACCTTGGTCTGCTTGAGGTCCTCGTCTGTGCCCGAAAACATCAGGTCTGTAATCCGAAAACCGAGAATTTCGTTGGCTTGCTCAAAAAGCGCCTTGGCCTCTGGGCGGCTGTCGTATAGGTCTTGGCCCATACCGACAAACTGCGCGCCTTGGCCGGGGAAAATGTATGCATTCATAGGAGTATGTTTTTGGGTCTATGGCAAACGATAGGTCTGCAAAAGTACAACTCCTCGGCAGAGTATCCAAAAGTAACAGCCCAGCCCTGAAAACTAGAACGATACCCACACCACTGGATATTTTTGGAAAAGCAGCTCGGAGTGTCAGCTCCGAGACAAGCTGAGGCCTCATTTTTGGAGGTAAAATGAGACTTAGCCCACAGTGGGATTTGAAAAATGTCCAGTGGCGTGAACGATGCTTATCCCGCCATTCAGTGTAACAAATTGAAGACCAAGGGAGTTTATGATGGTATGCGAATAAAAGAATGTGATTTGTGATTTTTAAGGGTTGATAGACTGGTTATGTCAGTATTACAGGTATTCGTACCCAATCAAAATGGGGAATATATCTGTTGAAAGTCATTGATAATCAATAAAATAAGACCCTGTAAATTCCTAAATCTTGTGAGTCTTGGTACAATTTGGTAAACCCTTTGTCTTAGAATGTTATGCAGTATTTAAGGAAACCTTATTGCTGGGGATGCTTACTATGGGTCATCATCAGCCAAGTTGCTGTGGGGCAACAGCGCGCCTTTCCCAATGATTTGTCGGAACAACACAGCGCTATTTGGTCAAGCCTGACGGCTTCTGCTGGGCTACCACACCTAGAGCTGGCTATTCCTGATGGCTACCGCAACGCTGAGCGCCAATCACTATTGCTTACGGATAGCCCTTTGGCCAAATATCGTGTCCCTATGGGCAGGAACTTCTACATCACCCGTATTCATATACAACCCTCTAGCTATCAGGATGATGAAGGCGTACTTCGTCTGAACCAGAAGGAAGTGTTGCGTTTTAATGTAGGCAAGCAGCTTTGTAGCCGAACAAACCTGCGCCTCTCTAGCCCGCTTTTGATACGCGCAGGGACAGAAATAGCCCTCGTTGGTGAGCGCTCGCAAGTTTTGTTGGAAGGCTTTACAGTAGATGCCGAAGTGCAGCCGGTGTTTATTCCTGTTGGAGAAGATTATACACCCCCTGCCGGAAAAACACTCGTATTGACGCATTATGTACTCCAAAAACGCTGCGACCAGCCTTTCTATGGGGTTTTTGATTTTGAGGTACTAGAAAGCAAGGGGCTGAGCATCCCTATTTTTGTAACAGAAGGCGAGTCGGCACGTAAAGCATTGACGAATAAAGCGCTGGCTATTTTTGGCTACATCCAATAGCCCAACGGCTCTTTAGGCAGACCATTGGGCATTGCTGAAATGTCTGGTGGTCTGAAAATAGCTATTGTTTTTTACGCCACTGTATATTTGGCAACCTTAAATAAGGCCTCAGCTTGTCTCGGAGCGGGAACTCCGAGTTACTTTTTCAGAAATGTCTAGTGCTGTGTGTTGTTTTGGTGAAAGATAGGCTCAACGAACTACGCCTGAGGGACGACTATCCAAAGAAGGGAATCACTCATTTCCCAAAAAACTTGCCTACTATAAAATTAATGCTACGAAATTCTTTGTAAAATCACAAAATAAAAAATTTTTACGCATAAAGACTACTAAAAAGATAGACTAAGTGTTTTTTGAAATAAAAATCCCTCTAGCTTTGCCATCGTTAATGATTGGCTACGTTTATCTAAACTTTTATTTGTATGTGTATCCCCATTAGTCTGTCAATTGGAACCTGCGGCGAGCGACTAGTTCGCCTATGCAACGATTGTGATAAGAGAGCTTTACATCTCTTTCAAGTATTTGGTAATAAGCACTTTGTGTGTATGATGCTTTGTTGTATGTGTGCTATTACAGGGATTAATTTATAAAAATTTTAATACACAAAAAACAAAATGAAACTAATACAAAAAAACATATTATGGCTCTTGCTCTTGGCAGGGCAGTTATCAGGCGCAGGGCTTTGGGCGCAGGGCTTTGTGGTCAGTGGCCAACTGTTGGATGAGCAAAACGAGCCAATCGTAGCCGCCACTATAGTCATCAAGGGGACGGCCAACTATACCATTACCGACCAAGAGGGGCGCTTCAGCCTCAAAAGCGAAACCGCACCCCCTTTTACCCTACGTAGTAGTTTTGTGGGTTATGCGCCTCAGGAGACAGTCGTTACGTCAGAAAAGTTGGCACAACCCCTGACCATTAAGCTGCAAGGCGACCTGACCTTGGCCGAAGTAGTCGTAACCTCACGCCGCCGCAGCGAGGAAGTACAAGAAATTCCCATTGCGGTTTCGGTTGTTACAGGGGATTTTCTGGACGATGCAGGTGCTTTCAACGTCAATAGGGTCAAAGAATTGGTGCCTACGGTACAGCTTTACTCCTCCAATCCGCGCAATACAACACTCAATATCAGAGGGTTAGGCTCTACCTTTGGCCTTACTAATGATGGCATAGACCCCGGAGTAGGCTTTTATGTAGACGGGGTGTATTATGCCCGCCCCGCAGTTACGACACTCGACTTCATCGACATCGAGCAGATAGAAGTATTGCGAGGCCCTCAAGGGACGCTTTTTGGTAAAAATACCACTGCCGGAGCCTTCAACATCACAACCCGCAGGCCTAGCTTTGAGTCAGGCTTCAACTTTGAGTCAAGTTTTGGCAACTACGGTTTTGTACAGGCCAAGACCTCCCTTACCGGGGCTTTGAGCAATAAGCTGGCGGCACGCCTATCGTTTTCGGGTACTCAGCGCAACGGAGTGATTCAGAATGTGGCTACCAACAAGGCCGTCAACGACCTCAACAATCTAGGGCTTCGCGGGCAGTTGCTTTTTGTACCCAATTCACGGCTAGAGATTTTGTTGGCAGCAGATTACTCCACCCAACGCCCCGATGGCTATGCCCAAGTGTATGCAGGCGTTACCGAAACGCGCCGCCCTGCCTATCGGCAGTTTAACCAAATCATCTCAGATCTCAACTATACCCTGCCAAGTACCAACCCCTTCGACCGTATTATAGACCATGACACCCCGTGGCGCTCCGACAACGACCTAGGCGGGGTGTCGCTCAATATCGATGCCAAAATAGGGCAGGGGATGCTCACCTCTACCACTGCCTGGCGCTATTGGAACTGGGGGCCTTCTAATGACCGAGACTTTACAGGCCTGCAAGGGCTGCGCCTCTCTCAAGCTCCTTCGCGGCACAACCAGTGGTCACAGGAAGTACGTTATGCCGGTGATTTTGGCAAGCGCCTCAGTGGAGTGCTGGGAGTATATACCCTCTGGCAAGACCTGCGCGCCACACCCTACCATACCGAAGAAGCAGGGCGCGACCAGTGGCGCTTCTCACAAAGCTCGACCAGCCCCTTGTGGGCTACCCCCGGCCTGCTCGACGGATACGGGACACGCACCCGCAATCGTTTGGAGAGTTTCAGCGGAGCCGTGTTTGCACAGCTCGACTGGGGCATCACAGACAGGCTACACTTCTTGCCCGGTATCCGCTACAACTACGACGAAAAAGCCATCTTGTTTGACCGTGAAGTGTACGGAGGACTACAAACAACTGATCCTGCCCTGATTGCCTTGCAGCGCTCCGTATACAACGAGCAGTCATTTGAGGCCTTTGTGAGTGAGTCCAACTTCTCGGGGCAGGTTACCTTGGCTTATCGGCTCTCAGAGCGTTTCAATACCTTTGCAACCTATTCGACAAGCTTCAAGCCTGTAGGCATCAATCTTGGAGGCCTGCCACGCATCAATGGAGAAACGGCCATAGACTTGGCGCGCATTGAGCCGGAGTATGTGAGCCATTTTGAAGTGGGTATCAAGACCAAGCCCTCGGCTCGCAGTACCTTCAACATTGTATACCACAACACCGACATCAGCAATTTTCAGACCTTGGTACAAACCCCCGACCTGTCGGTCAATCGGGGGTATTTGGCCAATGCAGAGCGGGTGAATGTATGGGGAATAGAGCTAGACGCACAAGCACGAGTCAACCGTTTTCTGACAGCCTTTGGCTCCTTGGCCTATACTGATGGGCGGTATGTGAAGTTCACCAATGCACCCGTGCCTTTGGAAGAGACCGGTGGCGAAACCTTCAAAGACATTTCGGGCGGGGCGCTGCCCGGTATCTCACGATGGGCCGCTTCGCTCGGTGGCGAAGTATCGCACAAAGGGCGCTTCTTGGGCTACGAAGGCAAGTTCTTCTTGGCTGCTGACGGCTTTTACCGCTCCGGCTTCTCGTCTAGTCCCTCGCCTTCACAGGTGCTCAATGTGGATGGCTACGCCCTTGTCAATGCCCGAGTGGGCTTTAGAGGAGCTGAGGGCTTATCGATATTCGTATGGTCGCGCAACTTGCTCAACCAAGACTACTTCGAGTTTTTATTGCCCGGCGCAGGTAACGTAGGGCATTATGCTGGAGTATTGGGTGATCCCCAAACCTATGGCATTACCTTGCGTTATACGCTGTAGTCATTAGGCTACTACTCAAAAAAAACACCACCAAGTGCCCGAAAGGAACATTTGGCGGTGTTTTTTTGATGGTAATGTGCTGTCTATAGATTACGGCAACATATTTTTGAATGCTTGGTAGTTGATACCGCTTGGGCTTACACTACAGCTGATACTTTGCGCCTTGGTATTGATATCGCGTACGCGCTCATCAGAGGGGGGGTGTGTGCTGAGCCAGCGTGGGGGGGCGCTATTGCCGCCACCTTGTGCGGCGAGCATTTTTTCAAAAAATCCGGCGGCACCATTACATTGGTACTCCGTTTGGGAGAGGTAGATGACCGAGTATTCGTCGGCTTCGCGCTCAGCCCCACGGCCAAAGCTCAGCCCGGCTGCCGTGCCGGCCAACTGCTTGGCGATATTGCCCAACAGGCCTGTGTTGCGGCCAAAAACCACATCGAGCATCAGCGATACACCATACACACGGGTGAGGTTGGTGGTGGAGTGGCGGCGGTCGGAGTGGGCTATCTCATGCCCCATTACACCGGCCAGCTCGTCTTCTGTCTCAAGGTACTTGATAAGGCCTGTATAAAAATAGAGATACCCGCCCGGGGTAGCAAAGGCGTTGAGCACGTTGTCATCATTGATGATAAAGACCTGGTACTCAAAGCGGCCACGATAATCTACAGCATTGCTACGCAGCACCTTGTCGCGCAGGCCGCGCAGGTATCGGTAAGCTTCGGGATATTGGCTTTCGGGGAGAATGGGGTAGTTCTGAGGGTCAGCAGCGATTTCGGCCCGCACTTGCTGCCCTAGGTTGATGTCGTCTTGTACGGAGAACACATTGATCCGCCCGTCTTTGGTACAGGTAGTCAGGCTGAGCGCCAAAAAGGCCATACCCAACAAATGCCAGCGCATACGCATAAGCTTCATAAACATTAGAGTTAATAAACAGAAGATGATAGGCTGTACAAACTTACGAAAAAAGCAGGGCTTTCGTTGTGTGAAACGAGATGGAAGCCTCTTTTGAGGAAGCTGGAGGGTGAGAACTTATAAGATTTTGTGGACTGGGAACCTAGCGGGGCAATATGGGCTGTGGTCTAGTCTGTCAAACGGATTTCATCAATACGTTTGGTACGTTTGCGCAAATCAAAGGTCAGGAAGACATTGAGGCGGATGATATGATTTTGACCGTACTGAAAACCGGCGGGGTTCCGGCCTTGCCCAAGTGTCCACATATGGCCGCCAAAAAAGGTTACATTGTTGTTGAGGATATACCCTAGACCTGTATATACACGAAAGTCTTCCATAGGGTTGGCAACGATAGACTTGCCACTGTGTAAGAATATTTCGGCGCTAGGGGCGATGAAGAGCGTTTTGTTGCCAAGGGTAGGTTTGTTGAGTGGGATATAGGCAAAGATTTTGTAGCGATAGCGATCGGTGTATTGAAAGGGTGCACCGACATTGTTATCACGCTTGAAACGGTGTTCGAAGCGGAATTGGTGGTAGAGCTTTACCCGCCCCATATAAGGCATAATAAACAACCATTGATGCCACACACGTGGCTCTAGTACTACTTTTTCGAAATCAGGGTTGCCTGGCTCGGGCGTATAGTTGAAGACCAAGGTCGGCCCGATGGTAAATTCAAAATGTTTATTAAAAAGAAAATTGACTCCGTGACGGTTATAAATTTGCCCCATACGACCTACAAAGCTCATATTATTATCAAGGCTATTTCTGAAGCGTAGGTGTGTCTCGGAATAATAGTATATCTTTTTCGTCATTCGTAGCTTATTATAAACACCTATCCAAAGTCCAGAGTTGGGTTCATTGATAACGCTCTGATCTTGGGCTTGTGCTGCTTGCCACAAAAATATTGAAGCCAATATTACTAGGCTTTGTCGCATTAAATATTTCATGAGATAAATCGAGACCGTGTTTGTATGAAGTTGGGTGGGGGGAGTAGTGATTTAGAGGCTCAGACCGATATCAAGCTTACGGTTGAGCTTTTCGGCAGAGTCTCCACGCTTGATTTTTTGCTCCAGCTGTCTGGTGTTTTGGTTTTCAACACGTTGCATGTACTCTAGGAGTTTGTCAAGGTTGTCGGCAGTGTTGCTGATATTACCACACTCTAGCCTTGTGGTGAGGTTATCAATGAGCTCAGGATATAACACATTGTTGTAGGCGTTGTAAAGACGGGGTTTTTTGCGCTCTTCTACATCGGTGAAGGTGTATGGATTGAAACTTTGCTCCATATATAGGTTATCTAACATTTGGCGGCGCTTGGGCACATCTACTAGCCGGAGGTAGAGTGCCGAGAGTTCTTCAAAGCATTTGAGCAATCGCTTAGCCTCTTGCATGAGCTTCTCTTCTTTGGTCTTGGGGTCGTCTCTCAGGGCAGAAAAAGCACGTAATTCACTGCGAATCAGTGTGCCAACTGCTGGCGCGATACGCTCGTGTAGGTCATGGTATATCACACTAGAGTCTTGGCCGTTGAAGCGCTTGAGCGCCTCATCAGAAGCACGCAAAAATGCCTCTTCTTGGGCCACCAATTGTTTTTGCAGACCGGCTTTTTCCATCAAGATGCCTGTTTGACTGATTACATAATCAAGGGCTAGGTCTACTTTCTGGAAGTATTCGGACAGCCTGTGGAGCGATGAAACGTCAGTGAGTCCGTTGGTTTCAAAAAAGGCGCTAGATTCAGGTGGAAGCTTGAGACTGTCGGCCAAGTGATATAACTGCTGCTCGGCCTCTTGGAGGTCAAGCAGCAACTCTTGATAGGAGCGCTCGCGATCTGCATAGAGCCAAAAAGAGGATTCTCCTAGAACTAAATTTTCAAGATATTGGGTCTTTTCTACTTGGGACTGATAAAACTTCAGTACTCGTTGGTAGTTGGCTATTTGCTTGGAACTACTGCTACTAAGTCTAAATTGAGGATTATTGAGCGTATTTTCGATTTTTTGATGAAGGCTTTGAAGGTCTTGGTGTAGTGTTTGGAGACTTTGTAACTCTTGGTCGCTAAACTCATTTTTGAAAAAATAAATTTTGGGCAAGGCCAAGGGCTTCGCTTCGGGGATATTAGCAGCCGTAGCAATCAATTTGTCAAGAATCACAATCACACTGAAGGCAGTTTTATTGAGCAACTGCGCCTGTGGATTGCGTTGTATACTACTCTTGGTTTGTTCGTCTAGGTGAATGATTTCAAAATAAGCCTCTTCTAGGGGCAGCAGTTCTTTGTTACGGCTTTCATTGGGGCTATAATTGCGTTCTGTGAGAAGCTCATAGTTGCGGTATAATTTCGTTTTGCGCAACATTCCTTGCTCAAATACCCATTCCTTGCGCAATACCTTACCGTCAGGTTGGATGCTTGTAACGGCAAAGGTTCTATCCATCACGCCTTGGGAGTTTACAAATCCGCTAGCTTCAATGTTTTCTTTTCTATCAAAAAAGCGAAATGCGCCCGTAGGAATGTTTTTTTGGTAGCTTAGTTCAAAGTATTGCAAGGTATCTATTATTTGACCATTGCGGATTTTGAAATGAGCGTATTGGGCTACTCCTTGGGCTGCCCCATTTTGAAAATTTGCCTGAGTGCGTTTGTCTTCTCCGGTAGCGCCTAAAAGGATTTGGTAATTATCTGTGCCCTGTAGGGATGAAGGACTCAGCGTTTGTTCTGACAAAGTCCAAGTGCCTTGGGGAGCTTGATGTGCATAATGCCCTGTCCATTGCAATGCCTCCACGGGCGATAAGAGGCCAAGACTATCTTGTTTGGAGATAACAAATCGCTCAAAATGGAAATCGCCGTGCAGCACTTGTTCTCCATTTTTGACATAATATTGGTATGTCGCTTTGCCTTTAGTACCGTTTTGCAGACGATAAGCTGCATCTGTGGTAGTTTGTAGCGTTTGTGCGAAGCCAAAAAAACACCAAATAGATAGAAAAACTGTAAAACTATAGCAAATTGAAGAGCGCATGGAGTATGTATGGACTAGTGCTTTGATATAAAGAGGATAAAGAGGTCGATTTTGCACATTCACAATATACAAACAGGTCTTAAAACGTCTGATGACTATTAAGAATCGTATTTAGCGCATATATACAAAAGACCAAATGCCATTTTGATGAGCAAAACTAAGGCTTTTTTAGCTTTTACACAAGTGCTTCGTGTAACTTGCATAAGTGTTGCACGAAACTAGACTTGTATTTTTTTTACAAAACCATTACCTTTGTGCTATCGACAAATCATCAGCAAACAATAATTTATGAGGGATTTTCTACTGCCAAAAACAATCAAATACCCCCGCGTTCTTATTAGTAAAGCAGTGCTTTCAGAGCATCGTGCTAACCAGAGCGCATAGTTTTTTGCACACACCCAAATCCCTTGAAGTCTTTATGAAGCAGAAGCATTTTGTTATCGCAGCGGCCATCACTGGCATCATTGTCCTTGGTGTTGCCCTTCGGATGATTTACCACTACAAGCAGCAACTGACTACCCAAAAAGAGGTGCTTGCCCAACTCAAGCAACAACAAGAACACTACCAAGACAGCCTGCGCACACTAAATCGTTTGTTAGAAGCCGACAGCCTATTTATCAACCAAGCTTATGACGAGGCTTTCAGCATTTATAAAAGTCTTGGACTAGATACTAACTTCATCAATCGCCGCCAACACCGGTATACCATCAGCCTGCAACGACAGGAAGCCGTTGAGAAGGTCAATAACGTCCAAAATACGCTCGATGAAGAAAAACGAAAGTATGAGCAAGCCTTTATCACACAAGTTGCGAGGCTACAAGAGCTACAAAATCAACGTAATAATGCCAGTGAGCAACTTGACTCCCTCGAAGCCGCCCTTAGAGTACAACAAAGTAGTTTTGAACGTGCTTTACAGCAGCAAGCTGAGCAAATGCAGAAGCAATACAGCGAGAATTACGGACTCCTACAATTTACCACTCCCCGAGGTAACAAAGTCTACTACCTCGGCGAAACCAAGGACGGTGTAGCCAGTGGCAAAGGAGTAGGCATCTGGGATACCGGAAGCATCTATGAAGGACAGTGGAAAAACAATATGCGTCACGGTAAAGGGTTGTTCCGCTGGAAAGACGGAGAACGCTACGAAGGAGAATATTTTCAAGACAAACGCCAAGGGCTAGGGACTTATCATTGGACTAACGGTAGCCAGTATACCGGAGAGTGGGTCAATGACAAACGCCACGGGAATGGTAAATTCACCGATGCGAGTAAAACAGTATATGACGGGGATTGGAAGGACGACAAGTTTGTTGGGAACAACGGTGGCTCGTCAAACTATAGGGTCAAACCTGCCAACAACTGGCGCTGATGTATCGAACAGCAGGCTTTTGGGTAGCTTCTGTAACTCAAACACAAACACAACACTTAGGGCGCTCCTGTAATCTGAATGCCTTAGGTGTTGATGCGTTATACGCAATGCTTGAAAAGCCGCCACGCCACCAGACATTTTGGAAAAGTAGCTCGGAGTTCTGACTCCGAGACAAGCTGAAGCCTCATTTTTTTGGATGGGAATGAGACTTAACCCACAGTTTTAACTGTGGAATTTGGAAAATGTCCGGTGGTGTGAAAAGCCGCCCGATGTTGTTGCCAAACACCAAGAACTAGGATAATTTTTAATGGCTTGATTTATAGTGATTTGCTATTTTATCTGGCTGTATGCACAAGATTTATAGTTGTAAAATACAACAAGTTCGTAACTTTACCGTACCTATCAAGTGTTGTTTTTCAGCCAAATAGCCCTTGTGAGTAAAGTTTTCAACCAAATTTGTTTTCCAACGATGTTGAAGAAGAATCTTCTCTTGTGTTGTCTGCTCTTGGCCCTTGTAGCCGCCTGTAACCCTAAGGGAGAAAACATTGAGCCGGATGATGCAACCAATGTCCAAAAAATTGCGGGCAATGAGCTTGATCCCAATCTGATGCTTTCGCTCGTCAACCGATACCGCCGTGAAGGATGTACTTGTGGAAATGAAGTAAGGCCACCAGTAGCGCCGCTTACTTGGAATCGACAGCTTGAGGAAGCGGCATACTTGCATACCAAGGATATGCGCGACAATAGTTACTTCAGCCATACCAGCCAAGACGGTACTACGTTTGGAGCGCGTATCACACGTACGGGCTATCAGCATAACGGAACCGGCGAAAATATAGCCAATGGCCAACGCAGCGAGGAGGCCGTGGTAGAGGCTTGGATTAAAAGCGCAGGGCACTGCCGTAATATTATGAATGGTAACTTTACCGAACTCGGAGCTGCGCGTGTAGGTAACTATTGGACGCAGGTATTCGCCCGCCCACGATAAACGTCAATAGATGCGCTAGGATTTTCAGTGTATACACTTCTCGACTTTGTTGGGGGGTAAAAGCAAGGCCTGTCAAGACTACCACGTTTGACAGGCTTTGTACGTTCAGTGAGGGGATTATTCAATCATTAGGCGGACAAACACGCGCCGAGCGCCTCCACAAAATAGGTGGTAGCCTCTTCTGGAACGTTGAGTGGAGGCAAAAGACGCAAGGTATGGCTTCCCGAAACACCCGTAAAAATGTGAAACTCTTCTAACAAACGTTTGCGGACAGGGGCTACGGGATGGACTAGCTCCAAGCCAATCATCAGCCCAAGGCCTCGCAGCTCAGCGATACCCGGCAGGGCGGCAAGCGCTTGCATCCAGCTTTGCCCCAAGGCGGCGGCTTTGTCAATCAGCTGCTCTTGTTCGATAACTTCCAACACGGCCAGCCCTGCCACACAGGCCAAGTGATTGCCACCAAAGGTGGTGCCCAACATCCCGTGCCAAGGTTTGATGTGTGGAGCTATCAACACACCGGCTACGGGAAACCCATTGCCCATCCCCTTGGCTACAGTGATAAGGTCGGGGCGTATGTCGGCGTATTGATGCGCAAAAAAGCGTCCACTGCGGCCATACCCCGATTGTATTTCATCCAAAATCAACACAATACCGTGTTGGGTACAGAGGCGGCGCAAGGCCTGTAAGAAAGCAAGTCCGGGTATGTGAATCCCCCCAACGCCCTGAATCCCTTCAATGATGACTGCCGCCACATCGTTGTGTTGGGCTAGGTAGTCAGTGATGTAGGCTTCGTCGCCCCAAGGAGCAAAATGGGTATCGTGCACGGCATTGATTGGCGCGACAATCTTGGGGTTGTCTGTGGCGGCTACGGCAGCCGAAGTACGCCCGTGAAAAGCTTGTTTGAAGGCCACTACCTTCGGTTTTTGGGTATGAAAAGAAGCCAGTTTGAGGGCATTTTCATTGGCCTCAGCGCCCGAGCTACACAAGAACAGGGCGTAGTCATCATAACCCGATAGGCGGCCCAAGTGCTCGGCCAACTGAATCTGAAGAGGATTTTGTACTGCATTGGAGTAAAAACCCAACTGTTCTAGCTGTGCTGTCAAGCGCTGCACATAATGTGAGTGGGTATGGCCGATAGAGATGACGGCGTGCCCCCCGTAGAGGTCAAGATAGCGCTGGCCGTGCTCGTCCCAAAGGTATGCGCCTTGCGCACGAACCGGGGTGATGTCATAAAGTGGGTATACGTCAAAGAGCTGCATAGGGCAATTTTTGGAGCGATGTTGGGGAAGATGAATGAATGGGCGCAAATATACAGCTTTTCAATAAGCTCTTAGTCCTCAGGGGCCGCACTTTGGCCGGCATCAGGCTGTATTTTGACGGCGAAGGCCTCGGGGCTGTAGTCCTTGGGCAGATATTGGGGAGGGATACAGACAGCGCTCCCGTCGCGGATGGTTTGGTAGTGGGGCGACATAATCTCCACCCCATTCTCAAAAAAGACATCCTGAATGTGTTGGTTTAGCTCCGATTGTGTTTCGGGAATGGTTTTGGCATAACTCGTACAGGCGTTGATTTGGTAGCTGACGTACCAGTCGTCGAGGCTGGTTTGCCATACAAAAGGCTCTGGGTCTTTCATTACGGCCTGTGTGCGTTTGGCTGCCTCAATGAGCATCTCGTGTACTTTGCGCCACGGCACATCATAGCCGATGGTTACGGTAGAATGGATAATGTATTGTGAAGAAGAGGTATAGTTGATGGTATGCCCACTGAGAATGTTGGCGTTGGGGATGGTAATCTCTTCGTTTTTGATGGTGCGGATGCGCGTAACAAGCAAATTCTTCTCCCGCACATCGCCCAAGATATCGCCTATCTTGACCCTGTCGCCTATTTTGAAGGGCCTCATATACGTAATCACCAAGCCAGCCACAATATTGGAGATGGCCGAAGTAGAGCCCAGAGAAAATAAAATACCAAGGAACACCGAAACCCCCTGAAAAACAGGTGAGTCTGAGCCTGGCAGATAGGGAAATATCACCACAAACATAAAGGCGTAGAGCAGGGTGCGGATGATGTTGTAGGTAGGCCTGGCCCAGTCGGTATAAAATCCGGGGATGACAAGCTTTTCGTTTTCGATTTCCTGCGACAGAAACCCAATAAAACGCACGGTATATCGCGTAACGATGAAGACAATCACAATGGTAAACAAGTTGGGAATATAGCCAATAAATCCCCAAAATATCCGCTGAACAGGGTCTAGGATATAAGACAAAAGCAGCTCGGCGATGCCGCGTGTGGCCGGAAACAAGCCAAAAACGATGGGTAGCGTGAGGTACAACATCAGCAGGTGTATGGCCCATTTGACTGCGTCTTTGCCAAAGAGCAAAATCCTGAGCAGGCGCTCTGGCGTAACAGCTTCATAGTTGCCAATATAAAAACCTTTGAGCTGATGCCTACGGCTATAGATACGCTGGCGTACCCAGCGGAAGAGGCGGTTGGTCAGCCGGAAAAGTAAGTAAATTACCCCCAGTGCCAGCAAAGCCAATACGACTTCCAGCACTCTGTCACGCAGGGTTTTGGAGTCTAGGTACTCCCTGATGGCCGAACGGATAACCAGCAGGTGCGTTTCGGCTACTTTTTTGGCACTTAGGTTTTGCGCCAAGGCATCGTTTTCGGTGATGGTGAGCAGGAATCGTTCGAGGTGATATATTTCCCAAAACCCGTCTTGCTCGCGAAGGTGAAGCGAGTCAGCGTTGTAGTTGAGCGCGTGTGCCAGCTCGTGTATGCGCCGGCTGATTTGGGCGGCGCGCTCGGCAGCAGAAAGCCCCGCCAAGCCTTCGTAGACATAAAAGAGCGTGTCTTTGCGGAAAATAACCGGCTGTGCTTGGGCGAGCAAAGCCTGTTTGAGGGAATCTAGCCTTGCCTTTTCGCGTTGTTGAGCCACACCAGAATGAGTCTTGAGCGAGTCAAGCATTTGTTGCAGCCGCTGTGCCTCGGCAGCGATAGAGTCAGTTTTGGCCTCGATGAGTACTTGTTGGATAGAGTCGGCGAGGGCGATGGAATCTTGGCGGCTTGGTAAGTTGCCTTGTGCGAGCAGTGGGCAACTTTGGTAGAGCCAAAACAAAACGATATAAAACAAAATGGCTTTTCTCATAGGTTATCGGGGTAGTGCTATGATGGTGTTCAAATGCGGTATTGGCCGTGTTGTATCAATAATAAATCACCTGTAGGGTGTCTTTCTCTAGGCGTACTTTGAGAAGCTGCTTCAGATCTTGAGGATTGTAAAAGCCTGTTCCTCTGATGATAACGGTGGGAATGGTGTCTATTTTTCCGGTATTGGCATTGGCCACAATGGCATCATAGTAGGCAAAAGACTCTAGGTTTTTGTAAAGTACTTTAAGTTCCTTGGTGATTTGTGGTGTACGTATATCAGTGCGTTTGTACTTGGCCAGCTCTGTTTCTAGCAATCCTATTTTTTTGTCCTTATCCTTGATGAGTTCTTCATTGCGTTTATAAAGGTCTTCGATGATGCCCACGCGCAATTTTTGATTCAATTCTTGCTCTATTTCGGCATTGAAGCCCTGACTTTGGCGGATGATGAGCGAAGTTCCTGCCAGTCCATAAACAGGTAGTTTTTCTTTCAAGGCTTCCATTTGTTCAGATTTGAGCCCTTCGCCCATTAGGGTAATTTCAATCACAGAAGAATCTGCGTTGTAGTAACTGCTCTTGCTATCAATTACATAACTCTCCTTGAAGTTTGTATTTTCGGCCAAGAAGCGTTGTACATTGGTTTTGAAGACGGCCTGCTGCACCACTCTCCAACCTAAATATACACTAGGCACAAGGGTAATGATGGCAAAGGCTGTAATATAGATACGTACTTTGCGCTCGCTGCGAGGGTCTACGAGGTGTTCTTTTTCAAAGTTGAGCAGCCTCACCACTACAAAGGTAGACAGGCTGATGAAGACAGAGTTGATGAAGAATAGGTAAAATGCGCCCAAGAAAAACGGCCATTGCCCTGTGCCTAGGCCATAGCCCGCTGTACAAAGTGGGGGCATTAGGGCGGTAGCAATGGCTACGCCAGGGATGACATTACTCTTTTCCTTGCGCGAGCCCGCCACAATCCCGGCCAAGCCGCCAAAGGTGGCGATGAGCACATCAAAAATGGTGGGCTGAGTGCGTGCCAACAATTCGGATTGGGCTTCACTCAAAGGAGTAACGGCAAAATACAGTGCCGAAGTAATGACGCTGATGGCTACGGCAATGCCCAAATTTTTGACCGAACGCTTGAGCATAGGGAAGTCGTTGATACCGACGGCCAAGCCAATACCGACAATCGGCCCCATTAGTGGCGAAACCAACATCGCCCCAATAATGACAGCCGTAGAGTTGGTATTAAGCCCAACAGAGGCAAGGAAAATGGCAAAAATCAAAATCCAAGCATTGTGTCCCGTAAAGTTAATTTCCTTGCGGATACCTTGTTTGGTTCCTTCCTCATCAATCTCGCCACGAATGTCGAGCACCTTGAGCATAAAATCGCGGGTCTCTACAATAAGTTTTGCCAAAATTCGGCTAAGTTGTTTGATGGAATACTGCTTGTTACTGCTTTCGTCAGTAGGCTTTTCCGAAGGATTTACTTCAGGATTAGAGGGTGTGTGTTGCATAACAGGAATAGTTTGAAAGCCCCTAATTTGGGGTTATTCTATTACAAACGCAAATTATGGCTGTGGTTTGAGAATTTAGCAGGCAGGTTCTTGGGGGGAAGTAGGCGTGTTGTACTCAATCAAAATTGGTTTGGGCAATGTATCTGCTGAAAATCTTTGATAATCGAGAAAATCAAAGCCTATAAATTCTCAAATCTTGGGAATCTTGGCTTAACTTTGATATGACAAACACCCCTAAAAGCTTTTTTATGATACTCCTCAGTGCGTTAGATCTTAGCTTACCACTCAAAAATCCCATCCTGATTTTTGCCATCATTTTGTTTATCATCTTATTTGCGCCCCTTATTCTGAACAAGTTTAAGATTCCGCACCTGATAGGGCTGATTATCGCCGGCGCGGTTATTGGTCCCTTTGGTTTTGGGCTGATGGAGCGTGGCGACAGCATCAAGCTCTTTGGCACTGTAGGCTTGATGTACATTATGTTCTTGGCCGGATTGGAGATTGATTTGGTAGAGTTTAAGAAAAACAGCGGCAAAAGTCTCGTCTTTGGGATGTTTACCTTTCTTATTCCGATGGCTCTAGGTACTTTATCTGGGCTGTATGTCTTGAGCTTTGGCCTGCTGACTTCTATTTTGTTGGCCAGTATGTTTGCCTCACATACGTTGTTGGCCTACCCGTTGGTGAGTAAGCTGGGAGTGGCCAAGAACAGGGCCGTTACGATTACAGTCGGCGGAACGATGATTACGGATACCTTGGCGCTCTTGGTCTTGGCTGTGATTGTAGGAATGACCAAGGGCGAAATCAACCAAGCTTTTTGGATTAAACTCGGCGTATCAGTAGTCGTGTTTGCATTGGTAGTAATGTTGATTTTCCCGTTGATAGGCCGATGGTTTTTCAAACGCTTCGATGACAGTGTATCGCAGTATATTTTTGTGCTAGGGATGGTCTTTTTGGGTGCTTTTTTGGCTGAGTTGGCGGGCGTTGAGGGCATCATCGGGGCGTTTTTGGTCGGATTGGCGCTCAACAGGCTCATTCCCCATACCTCTGCCCTGATGAACAGGGTAGAGTTTGTAGGCAATGCATTATTTATTCCCTTTTTCTTGATAGGGGTGGGAATGTTGATCAATTATAAAGCTTTTTTCAAAGACCTCGATACCATCAAGGTGGCCTTGGTGATGTGTGTGGTGGCCACACTGGCCAAATTTTTGGCTGCTTGGCTTACCCAAAAAACTTTTCGTTTTAGTACAGATGAACGCCGCCTGATTTTTGGCCTCAGCAATGCCCAAGCAGCCGCTACCCTAGCCGCAGTGTTGGTGGGCTACGAGATTGTTATCGGCAAAACTCCGGCTGGCGAAGACATCCGGCTGCTCAACGAAAGCGTGCTCAACGGAACCATCTTGATGATCTTGGTTACCTGTACCATCGCCTCCTTTGTGGCGCAAAAAGGTGCACAAAATATTGCTTTACAAGAGGCGCAAGCAGGATCCGCAGAGGAAGAGGCTGGTAATAGTGCAGATAGCCAAGAGAAAATCTTGATAGCCCTAGACCACCCAGAGCTGGTGGAAGAGCTGGTGAACCTCAGCGTAACAGTAAAAAACAAGAAAAACCGCAGTGGCTTGTTGGCTGCACATATCATAGACAACCAAGAAGAGCGGGAAATAGCCGAAAAACGAGCCAAGAAAATTTTGCATCAAGCCGCTGTTACGGCTTCAGGCTCAGACAATGTGCTCTCAGAGCTGCTCCGCTACGATGTCAACCTCATCAACGGGCTTTCTAACCTTGCCCTAGAGCAACACGCCACTGATCTCGTCTTTGGCTTTAGCCAAGAAAAAGGACTGAGTATCTCATTTCTCAATACCCTTGATGGTATCTTGACCCGATGTAACACCACTACCTTGATATACAAACCTCTCCAGCCGCTCTCTACCATCAAAAGACACTTGGTCATTATCCCCGAAAATGCCGAGCGGGAGATTGGATTCCCGTTCTGGGTGATGAAAATCTGGAGCTTGGCCAAAAACACAGGTGCCAAAATGTTGTTCTATTGTACCGAAACAACAGAAGAGTACCTCCGTCAGGTATTGAAAAAGCACCCCATAGAAGCTGACTTCGAAACCTTCACCCAGTGGGAGGATTTTCTGATTATCCCACGAGACCTCAAACCCAATGACGGCCTGATTGTCGTGATGAGCCGTATTGGCGAACTCTCCTACAACAAGTATATGGCCAAGGTGCCGATGTATCTCAATAAATACATCAATCAAACAAGTGTGCTGCTGATCTATCCCATACAGCGCATCAACAACAGCGAAGGAGGGCTAAACTACAACCAACTCTCGCTCGAACCACTTCAAAACCACCTCAAAAGGCTGGATGATATTGGCAAAACTATCGTACAGATTTTTCGAAAACCCAAGGCGTAAGAGAGTATTTATACTCAACCAAAGCTCACAGTTTTCGCTGTGGGGATGAAAAATGTCCGGTGGCGTGGAATAATAACTAGGCATCAGATGTTCGGCAAGCCGAGTATTACCACGGAGTTAAATTTTTATCACCCCTGCAACACCCCTGCAATTGCTTTTAAATGGTTTGTGAATCAAGGCGGTAAGTCTTCTTTGGGGCTTCTAATGTCATTTTGAAGTTTAACATTCTACTCAAAATGAGTTCATTTTTGGGCTGTAGTATTGCACTCAGTTTATCGCCCAAGGGTGATAACAATCAACAATTAGTCAACTCCAAACCATTTCACAAAACCTTATGAAAAATAGCTTACTCCTATTGCTTTTTTGCTTGGGTAGCTTCTTTACGGCCTACGGTCAGAGCAATGGCTCGTTATCAGGCATAATCCAAGACGACAACGGTGAGCCTGTAGTAGGTGCAACAGTAGTATTGTTGGGCACTAACTACGCTACCATTACCAATACCACAGGGCGATATCAACTTAACAATGTAACGGCAGGCAACTATACCCTCGAAGTCCGTTTTGTGGGCTATGAGCGCGCCCAAACTACCGTAACAGTAACGGCAGGGCAGAATACCGAAGCCTCTCCCAAACTTCAAGAGAGTGCTGTCGTATTGAGCGGCTTGGTCGTTACGGCGCAAAAGCGTGAGCAGGTAACCCAAGATGTACCGGTGGCTATCAGCTCAGTAGACGCGAGCTTTTTGCGTAACAATGGTATTTTTGAAATCAACAACTTCTCGGAGTATGTCCCCGGCTTGCAAGTACAAGTACAGAGTGTGAATAACCCCGGCTTCGTAATTCGTGGCATTACCTCTGACAATGGCGCGTCGAATATCGAACCGCGTGTATCGGTATTTCAAGATGGTGTATCTATCTCTAAGTCAAGAGGTTCAGTGGTAGAGATGTTTGACTTTGAGCGTGTTGAAGTGCTCAAAGGCCCTCAGGGAACACTCTTTGGCCGTGGCGCTCAGATTGGTGCTGTCCACCTCATCCAAAACAAAGCCAAGAACGAAACCAGCGGCGAACTCACCATTGGCTATGGCAACCTAAACCAACAACTAGCCAACGGCTACCTAAACTTGCCCTTGGCCAAAGACAAGCTCTTCTTGCGCGTAGCGGGTATCTACAACTACCGCGATGGGTTTATTGAAAACCTTTCAGGAGGCAATCTCAACGGCAAAAATACAGCAGCCGGACGTTTGGCGATGCGTTGGTTGCCCGGACGCAACACCGTCGTAGACTTCATCTTCAACTACCAGAAGGACAACCCTCCGGGGACTTCGTTCAAGAGTGGTACTTTTGCTCCTGCGGGTGGCGATTTGAATCCGCGTAGTTTCGCTGATATGGAGCGTGGCCGTGACCTCTTCATCGACCGTGTAGTATGGGGCAATACCTTGCTCGTAAACCATACCTTCAGCGACCGCCTCGACCTGACTTCTACCACGGCCTACCGTGAGTTTGCCTCTGTAGAATCTTTTGATGCCGACGGCACTGCCGCTCCTGCACTTTGGTTTGCCGAAGAAGCCGAAGGCCGCCAATTTAGCCAAGAATTCCGCTTCAACTACCGCAACAACAAGTGGTTTTCGGGTTTTGCCGGTACGAGCTTCTTCTGGGAAGACGGCTCGCAAGGCGTACCCTTCGAAACCAACGAGCAGAGCTTGTATCCTTTGTTGACCCCCGTAATCAGAAATACGATTCAAACACTCCCGGGCTTGAGCCCAGAGCAGCGTGCCGGACTGTTGTTTTTAACACCTGCCGTTCCCTTGGTAGACAATAATGGCCGCCCCAATCTTGTTTCAAATATCCCTGTCAATCCCTTCTTTGCGCAAGCTGGTATTGCTGGCGCTCCTCTAAGAACATTACACAGAGAGAAGAATACAAACTTCGGAACTAACTATGCCTTTGAGGTATTTGCTGACGGAACCTTCAACATCAGCCCAAAACTAGACCTCACATTGGGCTTACGTGGTACTTATGAGAATATCACCAGCGGCTATCAAGTAGAAACCTCACAAACTCCTAGCCCACTAGGAGTGCTTACCAGAAACTTCCCCAATATCTTGTTCCGTCCTACAGGCAACCAACGTTTGGAAGCCAACCGTGAGTTTTGGTCAATGGTAGGCCGTGCGGCAGTGGTATACAAGGCTACCGACAACATCAACATCTTTGCTTCGGCAGCCAGAGGCCGCCGCCCGAATGTAGTACAGTTTAGAAATAACGAGCCTGAAGTACTCAATGCTGAAGTGGTATGGAGCTATGAATTGGGAGCAAAAACCCTTTGGCTCAACAACCGACTACAGGTAGATGTCAATGGTTTTTACTATGACTACTCCAACTTCCAGACTCAGATTGCAGAGCTGACCAATGAGGGCTTGCGCTTCTTCCCACGCGACGGAGGCGAAGCTAGCGCCATCGGAGGGGAAGCCAACTTCCAATATGCCATCAGCCGCAATTTCTCCGTATTCAGTAACTATGCCTACATTGATGCTAAGTTTGACGATACCGACAAAGACGGTAACCGACAAGAGCTGGCCGGCAACCGTTTCCGCCTGACTCCCGAACACTCTGTGTCTTTGGGTTTCAACTGGACAGTGCCCATTACAGATGATTTTACCTACTTCCTGACACCAAACTACACATACAAATCCAAAGTCTTCTTTGAAGAAGAAAACCAGCCCGGAGTAGAGCAAGATGGGTATGGGTTGTTGAATGTACGTACAGGCTTCCGCTGGAAAAACAAATACCAAGCGACCTTCTATATGTACAATGTCTTGGATGAAAACTATGTCATCGATGCAGGCAACACAGGTGGAGCTTTTGGTATTCCTACCTTTATCGCAGGCTTGCCTCGTTGGTTTGGCGTACAGCTCAACGCCCGATTCTAAACCATCGTTGCCAGATACTATTTTAGGATAGAGACCTCAAAACCGCCGGTGCCTTCGAGTATCGGCGGTTTTGTATTTGTGTTGGTTTCTTTTTGGGTTTTATAGCACCAAAAAGCATTTGAGTGCCTAACAAACACAGAAACCTTTTGCCCTACATTCGTCTTCAAAATCTAACCGTTGGCCGACAGGCTTTAGGGTATTCTCCCCAAAACCCTCAGGTATTTGTATGATAGGGGCTTGGCCAAATAGCACAAAAAATCAATAAAAAGCACGCCCCTAATAGATGTCTGACTATACCTAAATGCTTGATTCTGCGTTGATAGGGTTAAATTTGACACATTAAAATGACACACCCACCATACATCCAAACACTTATGTTGTCTATCGTTCGTATTTTTGCTTTGAGTGCTGCTTTGAGCTTGTTGTTTTTGAACAATGTCGCTGCTCAATCACGGATGCCCATCTTCGATGTAGCCATTGACTATGAAGGTGTCCCCACCTTGATGATGACCCTGATGGTAAGCCTAGAAAACCAAACCAAAGAAGTATTCATTACTACCAGTATCGATGGCCAACATTGGACAGCTTTGACAACCTTCTCTTTACAAGATTTTTCGTATAAAAGCTCTCACCAAAACACCCCGCTCAGTGTTGCTCTCGACGATTTTGAGGCCATCCTCAACCAACCTTGCGAGCGTTTGTACCTGAGAGCTTCTACCCGAAATGCCCAAGGGCAAGAACAACTCCTACACAACTCATCGCTAGCCGCACAAGAGTTGAGCGCTTTGCGTGAGCTGGTAAAAGATGTGCGTTAGGGAGAGGGCTACAAATTCAGTTCCTTCGCAACACGCAGCAGGTCTATGGTACGGTTGAGGTTAAACTTACGCAAGATACTGCTGCGGTGGTTATCTACCGTACGGGGGCTTACCTCCAATATTCGGGCAATATCCTTGGTAGAGTGACCCTCCACAATATATTTCATAATCTCCAGTTCGCGGGTGGTGAGGTGTACATTATGGCTGTTGATAGCAGCCTTGTAGTTGAGCATCATATCTGTGGCTGCTTGCGAGAAATACCGGTGGCCTTTGAAGATGCGCTCCAAGCCCGAAATGAGTTCATCTACGCCACCATCTTTTTGAAAATATCCATCCACCCCGGCTTCTACGGCTTTATTGACATAAAAACCCTCGTTGTGCATCGTCAGAATGGCTGTTTTGATGTGTGAATAGTGCGCCTTGAGCTGTACGGCCAAATCAACCCCGTTGGTATTGTCGGGGAGGTTGATATCAAAAATCACCAAATCAATCGGCAGATTTTGCTTGACGACTTGCTCTAGCTCTTCCCAGGCCGTAAAAGGCCCATCGGCCACCAAGGTGATATTATTTTTGGCAAACTGCTCACGCAGCGCATCTCGTATCAGGCGGTGATCTTCGAGCCAAATGATGCGGTATGGAGGGGCGGTAGTGTGTGTCATAGTGTCTTGGGTTTGGGAGGTATGTGCCACATAAATCCTCAATGTTGGCTTTGGCCAAGCAGTACAGCGTTTACCGGCAGATTACAAAAAATGTTTGTGGTTTTGCATACCCAATCAAAATTGGGAAATATATCCGCAAATCTTGTGAGCCTTGGTATAAAAAACACTGTAGGTGTGATGACTAAGCACTTGTGGGGTAAATTTATTTTTAGAAGGTGTTGATAAAAGTTTTGAGTAAAGCTTTTGTGCCAATTTATGGGTGATCAATACGAATTCCGTGTGTATCTCAAGATTTACTTGATTTGAGGGCTCACCAGATTTGATTTTCTAGACACCTCAAAGATTTTCAGCATAAACACTTCCCAAACTAGTTTTGATTGGGTTTGAGCAACAAAGCGAGTAACAAGACTTATTTGTTGCGAATCAATTGCGTCGATAGTTTTCGTATATCTGTACACAGATGAAGGTACCCTTGCCGGGATGACTATCAATAAAAATTTCAGCATCAATGGCCTTGGCGCGGTCGCTCATACTCTTCAGTCCTAGGCCTTTGGGGTTTTTCTGAAACAGGGTAGTGTCAAAACCCTTGCCGTCATCTTCGATAGTTAGTTCGAGATAGGTATCGTGTTCGATGAGTTGTACGAAGATATTTTTGGCTTGAGAATGTTTGAGCGCATTATTTACAGCTTCTTGCGCAATACGATAAAAAGCCAATTCAATTTCGGGCTCAAAGCGTTCTCCTTTATTTTTACAATGAATTTGGGTTTGCAGCTTGACGGGAGTTGTCTGTTGGAGCTCTATGGGCATTTGTTGGAGGGCATAGTGTAGGCCATAATCTGACAATACCGCTGGCATCAAGTTTTTGGAGATGTAGCGTACTTCCTTGATGGTTTCATTGAGGGTATTTTGCAGCTTCCCCATTACCTGCATTACTTCTGTGGGAAGGGTTTGTTGGAATGGCTGTAGCTCGCTCATTTGTAGGCGCATCAGGGAGAGCATCTGCCCCACACTGTCGTGCAATTCTTTGGCCACACGGGCACGTTCTTTCTCCTCCCCAATGATGAGTGCATTGGCTCGGGTTCGGGCATTGCGGATGGTATCCACGATTTTTTGGTTGGCAGCTAGCCGTTGCGATTCTTCTTGTTCTTTTTGGCTTTGAATATTTTTGATAAAATAGACCTTGCCGATGCTGCTTCCATCTTTTTGAATGCTATTGCCTGTGATTTCATACCAAATGGGTTGATTGTTGGTCAGCGTAATTTGGCAAGTATAGGTATAGTGTCCCTTCTGATGAACCAAGTTCTCAAAAGTCAGCCACTGGCTACGCTCTGGAGAGCTGTTCCCAATGGGCGGAACCTTCATCCCTTGCGAAGGCTTGATACCTAGAGCCTGCTCTACAAAATACTCATATTCACGATTGAAGAGCGTCAGGCGGCGATTATTATTGATTACACAAATAGCCTCTGTGATGCTGTTAAAAACTGACTGTAGGCGCAGTTCTTCGCGGCGCAGGAGATTTTCAGAAGATTTTTGTAGGCTGATATCTCTCAAAAAAAACACCACATACTGCGGTTTCCCACTTTTGAGATGCTCTTCGATGGTATGTGTTTTGACCTCACGCAATACTGAGCGGCCATTCATCATCTGGATCAACATCTCCTTAGGCCCTTTCTTGCGGTGGATAACCTCTGCCAAAAAGCGTTTCCAGCGCTTGCGCTCAGTACGATGTAGGTAGCGCGGGAGGTACATCCCGATACGTGGCGGCTCACCCATCAGGTTTTCGAAGAGCTTGGCAAAAGTGGCGTTATGAGAGACAAGCTTGACCTTAGAGTCAATCGAAAAAATAGCCTCAGAGGTATGGTCAAGCAGGGCCTGTAGTTGGGCCTCAGTTTGGCGCAACATATACTCCTGCTCGGCGTGTTTGGCTTGAAACTTAATTAAAAAAACGACACTATTAGTGCCATCTTCTTGAGGCCAGAGCAAGGTCTCTACCTCATAGTAGCGGTTGCGTTGCCCCAAGACTGGCTGTCGGAATACACCTCTATGGTAGCTCTGCCCCGACTGCTCTAGCTCGACGAGTTGTTGCTTGAATAGCCTGCTCTCACTTGGCGGAAAGCGCGAGAGCACTTCTTGGCCTACTGGTGGCAGTGTACCTAACATAGCCGTCAGGTAGCGCCGACCGTTGTCATTATAAAACTGCAAGCCGTGATGGCAATCTAACACAATCGCCGCCGTACGCATTTGGTTGAAGATATGTTGATACCACTGTTGGTCTTCTACTTGTGTTACTCCTAGCTGCAAGAGCCAGTGTTGCGCATCTAGCCGGCTCCAAGTGAAAGCACGCACATTGCCTCCAATCCAACATTTTTGCCCAAAATCCCCACAGTCTTCAGCACTTAGTAGCTCCGAAACCCCCTTGCTGTCAGCTGGTTGTAGATATTCCCAAAGTGTCTGTCCTGCTTTCAGCCCTAGCTGTATTATCGCCGCCTGATTGGCAGCCGTAACCATAAGGCTTGGTTGTACAATCAGCTGAGGCAAGTTGGCGCGGTCAAACACCTCGTGATAATTGAGCGGTATGGTAGCGTTTTTCATAAGACTGTTTGGTACTATAGGGCAATATACATACAAGCCCGTTTTTACGCAAATAGGTATCAAAACTGTCGTGAAAAATACGCCCCTAAAGCCGGAGTGTTTCAGGATGCGTACCTCCTGTTAAAAAACGTTAATCTGCCCCCTGACTTGAAACTAAAAAGCCCCCTTGTTCCGTTTTGCAATTGACTAACACAGACTTTTAAAAACTATACAATTATTGACTACTATGCGCAATTTATCATCTCAATGGGTCCCTTTGGTCGTAGTGGCACTTCTGGCCAGTACCTTGACCTTGGCAGCCAACTATTGGCTCGACAGTCGTCAGGCGGCTGTTGTTTTTTGGGAAGCTCCTGCCAAAGAAGTTGACACCAAGCTTGTCAATAGCAAAGGTGGTGCAACAATGGGCGAAGACTTTAGAGAGGCTGCCGCTCAGACCACCCGCTCCGTGGTACACATCAAGGCCACACAAGTGCGGACTGCCCGCCAACAACAACGTGATTGGAATCCCTTCGAAGAGTTTTTTGGGGAAGATTTTTTCCGGTTTCGCCAAGGCCCCGGCAATAACCGCCCCTCCCAATCTTCGGGCTCGGGAGTAATCGTAAGCAAAGACGGCTATATCGTTACCAATAACCACGTTGTGGCAGATGCCGCAGAGATAGAAGTGGTGTTGAACAATAAGCAGAGCTACACGGCTCGCGTGGTCGGTACAGATCCCTCCACAGACTTGGCCGTCATCAAGATAGAGGCCGCTGATCTGCCCGCAATCTTGATGGGCAACTCTGATGTGGTAGAAGTAGGAGAGTGGGTATTGGCTGTAGGCAACCCCTTCAACCTAGAATCTACCGTAACAGCAGGTATTGTAAGCGCCAAAGGCCGCAACCTGAACCTCCTCCGTGACCAAGCCCCAATAGAATCATTTATTCAAACAGACGCAGCAGTCAACCCCGGCAATAGCGGTGGCGCGTTGGTCAACACCCGTGGGGAGCTGATAGGCATCAACACAGCCATTGCGACACCGACAGGCACCTTTGCGGGCTACTCTTTTGCCGTGCCCGTCAACTTAGTCAAAAAGGTGCTCAAAGACCTCATTGAGTTTGGCGAAGTACAACGCGCCTACCTAGGGGTCTATATCCGAGAGGTAGACGCAGCCCTGACACGAGAGAAGAACATAGACATCAACCAAGGAGTGTATGTAGACAGCCTCGTAACCAATGGATCGGCCGCCGCCGCCGGTATCCGCAAAGGTGATGTGATTACGGCAGTAGGCGACAAAGAAGTACGTACTGTGCCTGAGTTGATGGAAGCCGTGGCTAGGTATCGCCCCGGTGAAAAAACCAATATCAAAGTACGCCGCAACAAACAGGAACAGACCATCTCTGTAACCTTCAAAAACCGTAGCGGAGGAGAGGAAATTGTCCGAAAAGAAACCGCCAAACCCCTACAAAGTCTTGGTGCTGATTTTGAGGAACTAGACGCTGCCCAAAAGCAAAAAATGCGCCTTAGCCACGGGGTTCGTGTACGTAAACTATACGAAGGCAAACTTCGCCGAGATACCAATATTCAAGAAGGCTTTGTCATCACAGAGATTGGCGGCAAACCTATCCGCAATATTGCTGAATTAGAGCAAGTGTTGAGCCGTACCAAAGGGGGTATTCTGATAGAAGGCTACTACCCCGATCAGCCCACCAAGTATTACTATGGTATCGGCCTAGAATAATCTTTAGGATCCTTCATCCCTTCCCGATACATCGGGCAATCAGTTATACCGCCGGAAATCCCTCCGGCGGTTTTTTTGCTAAATTTTCAGCGCGGCGCTCAAAACAGCTGATTTTTGTGCTGATACTAAGCAAAAGGCCTAGGCCTGATGTTCAGCCCACGATTGTAATCGTGGGAGGGCTACGGTGAGCATTTTTAACGACTTAGTAGCCCAAAAGCAGTGTTTTGGTGTCGATGAAGAGAATTTTAGACAAGCTCTTAAAACTTAATTGCCCCAATGGCCTGTATCGTCTCGCTCATACCATTAAAATATCCACCAACACTGTGGGAGAAGTCTCATTTTACCCCCCAAAATGAGGCCTTAGCTTGTCTCGGGGCTGAGGCTTCGAGCTACTTTGCCAGAAATGTCCGGCGGTGTGTGGTCATTTACCGCAAGCACCAAGTAGGATTGAAATACGTTAGGAGCACAAGCTCAGCCAAATTTTGTAGCTTTGTAACTTATTGTCAAAGTTATGAGCTATTGTGCTTATGTCAAAAGCCTCACTGAGGCTGACAACCTTCACAAAATCTACCACGACCAACACTATGGCTTCCCTATTCGAGAAGACGATGGTGCGCTTTTTGGGAGGCTTTTGCTCGAAATCAACCAAGCGGGATTGAGTTGGGAGTTGATGTTGCGCAAAGAAGCGCACTTTAGGCAGGCATACGCACAGTTTTCGGTGGCCAAGGTTGCTGCGTTTGATGCAGCGGATGAGGCAAGGCTTTTGGCCGACGCGGGGATTGTTCGCAACCGCCTCAAAGTAGCTGCTGCTATTTACAACGCCAAGGTAATCTTACAATTACAACAAAGCCACGGCTCGTTTGAGCAGTGGATATTGGCACACCACCCCCTCCCTAAAGAGCAGTGGGTGAAACTATTCAAGCAGCATTTTAAGTTTATGGGAGGCGAGATTGTGGGCGAATTTCTGATGAGTATCGGTATTTTGCCCGGTGCCCATCAACCAAATTGCCCCGTGTATGCCCAAGTATTGGCTGCTAAACCGGCTTGGGCCGAGCACACATAATAAAGCCCCTTTTTTTGTCAACAATAAAAATCAGCCTTAAACGAACAATGCCTGCTATACCCATCCTTTTTCGTTTTTGCCCGCTAAACGCGGTATATGTGTTGGCCTTGATATGTTTGGGTATGGTTAACGCCTACAGCCAAGCAGACTCAAGCAAGAAGTTACACAGCCACTTACACATAGATCTCGAAGATCCGCTGAAGGCGCTGAAAGGCAAACGGGCACTGATTTATGGCTTAGACAACCGTCAGACCCTCATCAGAGGGCAGGCCTCTACCATCTGGGGAGGCTACACAGGGGTCAGTTTTAGCAACAAACTACGCCTCAAAGCCGGAGTCAGTGTGGTATGGCTAGACCAAAACCTCGATACCGAAGAAGAGGGTATGAGACAACAAAGCACCCGATGGCTATTGACTACCTTGGGAGAAGAGTTTGATTTTCTCATCATCGGGCGGTTTCGGCTGACAGCCTACGGGCAGATGGGCCTAGGGTTTGATTTTCTCAGAAACCAAACTGCGCAAAACCCCGAGGCGGGCTTCGAACAAAATCCACTCATCACTCTGGAGTTGGGCAGCCATGCTAACTATTACGTCTGGCCTTGGGCAGCCCTAAAGGTGGGCGGAGGTTGGAGAGGTGCTGCTCCTAGGGCACAGCGCCACCTAGGCGGACTATACCTCAAGTTGGCCGTAGGGTTAGACACTACTTTTGTGTTGCGTAAGCTACACTTGGCTAAGCCCAAAGAAGAATGATAACAAAATTTACTTTATTACAGGACTAAGAGGGTTTATTTTATGGACAATCAACGGGTTTTAATACACATACTGCCCAAACCAATACCCTCAATACCATCACACATCACTGCTTATGCGCCATTTTCAGCCCACTTATGCTCCGCCTTCGCCTCAAGTCTTGCGGGTTGGCAATCACCTCCTCGACCTCAGCCGCCCCCTAGTGATGGGGATTCTCAATGTAACCCCTGATTCTTTTTTTGATGGAGGGCGCTACACCCAAACCGATGCGCTCTTGACTCAGGCTCAGCAAATGATAACTCAAGGTGCTGCCTTACTCGATATAGGTGCGTACTCCTCGCGCCCTCAAGCCGACAATATCAGCCCTGCCGAAGAGCTCAAACGTCTACTTCCCGCCATCGAAGCACTCCGAGCTACCTACCCGGAGGTACTCCTCTCGGTCGATACCTTTAGGGCTTCGGTAGCTGAGGAAGCCCTCAAAGCCGGAGCAGCCATTATCAATGACATCAGCGGCGGGCAAGCCGACGAACAAATGTATGCCGTGTTGGCCCGTTATCAAGTGCCTTATGTCTTGATGCATATGCGCGGCACTCCCCAAACAATGCAACAACTTACCCAGTATGAGCATCTACTACCCGAATTAGTAGCCTATTTCCAAAAAAAAATAGCTATCTTGCAGCACAAAGGTGTTTCCGAAATCATCGTTGACCCGGGTTTTGGCTTTGCAAAAACTATTCCCCAAAATTTTGCTTTGTTGAAACATTTGGCCACCTTGCATATACTCGAAAAGCCGCTTTTGGTAGGTATCTCCCGTAAGTCTATGATTTACAAAACCCTTGGCCACCCTGATGCAAGCACTGCCCTCAATGGCACTACCGCGCTACATAGCTTGGCCTTGCTTGGCGGGGCACACATTTTGCGCGTGCATGACGTACAAGCCGCGAAAGAAGTCGTTACACTGATGGAAAGCTTTTGGGAGGCAAGTTAAAATTAGGGTATCACCGATTTGAAAAGAACCACTGCGAATGACAATCATCAACTTTAGTATAGGATTCTTGGAGGTCTCGTGGGCAGATATACTTGATATTCTGCTGGTGGGGTTGCTTATATATAAAATTTATAAGTGGTCGAAAGGAAGCGTAGCTTCCAAAATCTTGATTGGCATTTTGGCGATATATGGTATCTACCTAGGGGTGGATGCGCTCGGAATGGAGCTATTGAGCAGCATTTTTGGGCAGTTTATCAATGTTGGTGGGATTGCAGCGCTTATTTTATTCCAACAAGAAATCCGCAAATTTTTACTTTTTGTAGGCAAGATTGAGTTTTTTAGACGCAACCAGTTTTTCAGAACAGTATTCAAAGGTACTTTTTTACAGGCCAGCCCTATTGATATTCAGGCGATTGTAGAGGCTATGCACGAAATGGCCACACACCACCACAACGGAAAGTTTGAGCCTATGGGCGCGCTGATGGTCATTGCACGCAGCTCTGACCTGAGCCACTATGTAGAGTCTGGTGATATGCTCGATGCCAATATCAACAAGCGCTTGCTGCTCTCTATCTTCAACAAGCTCAGCCCCCTACACGATGGAGCCGTCATCATCGACAAGAATGGGCGTTTGGTAGCGGCGCGTTGTATCTTGCCAGTATCCGAAAACCCTGAGATTCCCGCACAGATGGGGCTGCGACATCGGGCGGCTATCGGCGTTGCAGAGGTAACCGATGCCTTGGTTTTGGTAGTTTCGGAAGAACGCGGGAGTATGTCTTTGGTCAAAAATGGACAAATCCAGACCAATCTCACCGCAGAGCAGCTCTATCAAAAGCTTAACTTTGCCCTCAACGAAGAGCAACGCGACCAAACCGACCCCACTGCCACAGCCAGCACAGTAGCGCCTGAAGATAAGGTAACCGCCCCTGCCACCAGCCCCAAAGAGTAATTTTTTGTAAAAATATATGCTATGATTGCCTCGCCCTGCTGCTTGATATTATTGGGAATGCCGGCCTCGGGCAAGAGCACCTTGGGGCAAAGATTGGCACAAAAGCAAGGCTGGCATTTTGTGGATTTAGACCACGCCATCGCCACACACTATGGTGCAAGCATAGGCCAAATATTTGCACAAGAAGGAGAACAGGAATTCAGAAAGTTGGAAGCCCAAACGCTCAGAAACTTGCGCTTTGGCGACAATACCGTGCTGTCGGTAGGTGGGGGAACACCTTGCTTCCATCAAAATATCGCGTATCTCAACACCTTGGGTTACACAGTATTTGTAGATACGCCGCTGCCAGTGATTGTGGAGCGCACCTTGGCTGCCCCCGACGAGCGCCCTTTGTATCAAGGGCTTTCTGTAGATGCAGTAACACAAAAAGTAGACGCTTTGTATCAAGCAAGGCTACCGTATTATCTCCAAGCCCGATACCGCTACGTACCATAGGGGGTGTCCTTATCGATACGCTTGAACCAACCCTTGGATAACGCCAAACGAGAAGCCTCTACCCGATTGCTCACACCAAGCTTGCGGTAAATATTACTGACGTGCTTTTGTACTGTGCTGACGGCAATGTGGATATCGGCGGCCATTTCTTTGGCGCTCTGACCCGTAATCAGGCGCTGAAGCACCTCTTTCTCGCGCTCTGTCAATGGAATTTCTGACTCAGTTGCGTGGTTGCGCACCAAGTGCTCGCGGAGATACTTAAAAGTCGTACTCGTGATTTTGGGAGAGGTGTAGGAGTGTCCATCGGCCAAAGCCTGAATAATTTGTGGCAGCTCGTGTACCTGGATGTTATTTTTGAGGATATAACCGTTGGCTCCGGCATAGATACTGTCCAGAATATATTGTGCGCTCTCGTGTACACTCAAAATCGCCACCACAATGTCGCTGTGAAGCTTGAGTAATTGTTTAGTGGTATCAACACCATTCAACTCAGGCATCTCCAAATCCATCAAAACTACTTGGGGTTTCAGGGGAAGGGTGGGTAGCGCCTGCAAAAAAGCCTTACCGTCGGGGCTAGTCAATACCACGTCGAGTTGTTTGTACCCGGAGAGGGTTTTTTCTAAATATTCTCGGAAAGGTTGATGATCTTCTACGATGGCAACAGTCGTTTTTCTGTCGTCAGTAACTCTCATATATCAGCGTTGGGGTAAAATATCTTATGCTTGCAATTCAAACACAAACCGACAATCAAAAGTACAAAAAGCCCTCACAGGCATAAATACCTAAAAATATGTATTTTGACCTAAACTATGTTCCTACTTACATCCCTGCCTTGCGGCTGGACGGTCGTAAATGAATAGCAAGGGACATACAATCAGGTACTTAGTGCGAGCCTGTCTCGTACTTTGTACATTATTTAATAAGGAGGTTTGGTAGCAAGCCTTACGGCATTTCAGTACAAATTCTACCTGTGAAACAGTGAACTTACACCTAATGCGGCCGTGGCTTGTGAGGTTTGGCCAATCAGTGAGGGATGTTTCGAAGAAGGTGTTGAGGAGCCTCTGTAGTGAAGCCTTAGGAGTATGGCTAGGTAATATATAATGAAATGTGTGGTAGAATAAGCCTGCTTATCCAAAATAGGCACATATTCATTACTTCGTTATAAACGCAAACATAATACTTTGGGCTGGGAAAGCAGGTGGTTTTTAGAGGAATAGGCACTTTTGGACGATAAAAACAATGTTTGAACAGATAAAAGCAACCAGATGGTATTATCTCGGCTATTATTATGAGCCTATATTGCGCATCTGGTAAGAGTTTGCTAATTTTATAAAAATACGTCTCTCTTCTGCTTTGAAGTATGCACAAAAAACCTCAATTTTGCCCTTCAAATAATAGCCTCGTGAAGCACGACCCGTCTGTATGAAAAAACTACCCACTGTCTCCGAAGTATACGAAAACTGGTTTTTAGATTATGCCTCTTATGTAATATTGGAGCGCGCGGTCCCGGCCATCGAAGATGGACTAAAACCGGTACAACGCCGCATTTTGCACGCGATGTACAGTATGGAGGATGGGCGCTACCACAAGGTGGCCAATATTATCGGGCAAGCCATGCAATACCACCCCCACGGAGATGCCTCCATAGGGGAGGCCTTGGTCAACCTAGGGCAAAAAAACCTACTTATTGATACACAAGGCAACTGGGGCGACATCAACACCGGCGATAGCGCTGCCGCACCACGCTATATTGAGGCGCGGCTCTCGAAGTTTGCGCTCGACGTAACCTTCAATCCCAAAACTACACGCTGGCAGCAGTCGTATGATGGGCGCAAGAAAGAGCCTATAACCCTTCCCGTAAAATTTCCCCTGCTGCTGGCTCAAGGGGTAGAGGGGATTGCAGTGGGGTTGTCGACCAAGATTATGCCCCACAACTTCTGTGAGCTGATAGAGGCATGCATCGAGGTGCTCAAAGGCAAACCTACCAATATCTTACCTGATTTTCCTACCGGAGGCATCGTTGATTGTACGCAATACAATGGCGGTAGCCGAGGCAGCCGCATCAAAGTACGCGCCCGCATCGAAGAGCTGGACAAAAAGACCCTCGTTGTAAGAGATTTGCCCTTCGGAACAACTACTACCAGCCTCATCGACTCCGTCCTGAAGGCCAATGACGCTGGTAAAATAAAGATTAAAAACATTACAGACAATACTGCACAGGATGTCGAAATACTAATACAGCTCACCCCCGGCAGCGACCCCGAAGTAACCAAACAAGCACTCTATGCCTTTACCTCCTGTGAGATCAGTATTTCGCCCAATGCCTGTGTGATTGTGGATGATAAGCCTATGTTTATGGATGTCAACGATATCCTCAAGGCCAATGTAGACCATACTACCGCCCTCTTGGAACAAGAGCTGCGTATCCAAAAAGGAGAACTACAAGAGAAAATACTCTATGGTTCACTAGAAAAAATATTTATCGAAAATCGCATCTATCGCGATATCGAAGAAGCTGAAACTTGGGAACAGGTTTTGCAGATTATTGACAAAGGACTGACCCCTTACAAGGCGCAGTTTTATCGCGAAATTACCCAAGAGGACATCGTCCGCCTGACCGAAATCAAAATCAAACGCATCTCTAAGTTTGATACCTTCAAGGCCGATGAGCAAATGCGTGCCCACCAAGAAACCCTGACGCAAGTAGAAGATGACCTCCAAAACATTGTCCGCTATGCAACAAAGTACTTCAAAGAGCTGCTCAAAAAATATGGTAAAGGACGCGAACGCAAAACCAAACTGGATACGTTCGACAAAATCGACGCAACCGAGGTCATCATCAACAACCAAAAGCTGTATGTAAACCGTAAGGACGGCTTCATTGGCTATGGCCTCAAAAAAGACGAATTTGTCAGTGAGTGCTCCGACCTAGACGAAATCTTGGCTTTCCGTCGCGATGGCAACTATGTCGTCAAAAAAATCAATGAGAAGGTCTTTATGGGGCGCGAAATCATCTACACCGCTGTTTTTAACAAAGAAACACAGGGCTATTTTTATAATCTGATTTACAAAGACGGCAAAACAGGGCAGACCTTCGCCAAACGTTTCCAAATCAACACCGCCATCAGGGAGCGCGACTATGATATGACCCGCCGCAACCCCAACTCCGAAGTGCTCTACCTCAGCGTCAGCCCCGACAATAAGGGCGAAATTGTGTTGGTAGAGCTAGTTACAGGCTTTACCAAGCAAGACAAGGTGTTTGAGGTCAATTTTGATGTTATCGAAATTGGCTCCAAAACCAGCATCGGCAAGCGCATTACCAAATATCCTATCCGTGGGATAGAGCTTAGCCCCAAAAGCCTCCTCTCAATGAAGGGCAAAAAAGTATGGAGCCCTTGGAAACAAGAGGATGATGCGCTTTTTGGAGATGAGGACGAATAGCCTCTGCTGCCCATCACTAACCCGAAGTCCTCGAGAGTGCACCGATGCCTCTTGAAGGCTTTGTTGTTGGTAGACAATTCGCCGTACTTTTTGGCTTGACAATGCCAAAAGATGTGCCCAAACAAGGGTAGAAATACAAAGTTTTGTAACTTGGGGTTGGAATTATGTTTTTCAAACTAACTTACTCCAATGAACCAAATACCTCCTACTATGAAAGCTTTGGTGTTGCAAGACAACCCCGAGGCGCGTATCGAACTTAAGACCAATTACCCCACTCCTACACTCAAAGCAGGGCAGGCGCTCATAAAGCTCAAAACAGCAGCCCTTAACCACCGCGACCAATGGTGTAGGGAAGGAATGTACCCTGGGCTGCGTTATCCTTCTATCCTAGGCTCTGACGGCTGTGGTACGGTGGTGGCGGTAGCCGATGAGGCCGACCAACACTGGGTGGGTAAGGATGTACTGATGAACCCCAACGTCAACTGGGGGGACAATCCAGCCTTTCAGTCGCTCAATTATAGTATCTTAGGAATGCCTACCGATGGTACTTTTGCCGAGTATCTTGCCTTACCTGCTCACCGCCTACACGAAAAACCCGCCTACCTCAGCGACGAGGCTGCCGCCGCCATTCCCTTAGCCGCCCTGACGGCCTATCGGGCTGTGTTTACCAAAGGCTTGGCCGCCAATGGCAGCAAAGTACTTGTTACGGGCATTGGTGGAGGCGTGGCGCAGTTTGCCTTCCAACTAGCACAGGCCGCCGGAGCAAAAGTATATGTAACATCGGGCAGCGATGAAAAGCTCGACCAGATGCGCCAAGCCGGCGCTGCCGGAGCCGTCAACTACAAAGACCCTCAGTGGGTCAAGACCCTCATCAAAGCAGAGCCTATGGGCTTTCATACCATCATTGACAGTGCCGGAGGCGATGCTTTTGGGGAGTTGGCCAAAATGTTGGCTCAAGGGGGAACAATGGTCGTCTATGGAACTACCGCCGGCAAGCCCTCAGGAATTCACCTGCCACGCCTCTTTTTCTCTCAGGCCAGTATCACAGGTAGCACGATGGGCAACGACCAAGAGTTTGTCGATATGCTCGCTTTTATGGCAAAGCACCAAATTCAGCCGTTGGTCAGCTCTGTTCGCCCACTCGATGATATTGTCAGTGCCTTTGATGAGATGGATCAAGGCCGACAGTTTGGCAAGCTCGTCATCCGCATTAGTGAATAACGCACTGCCGCCTAAGGGCACCTTAAATATCTCATCAGATACATTCTTGAAGCCAGATGAGAATCATTAAGGAATATGGGATTTCAAAAAAAGCCCCTCCAAAACGACTTGGAAGGGCTTTTTGCATCATATAGGCTCTGCTTATCGTAGGGCGGGGAAGACCGCAGGGTCGGCTTCGTGCATCAGGCTGTAAGCCGCCTCAAAAACATCATCTACACTGGGCTTAGAGAAATAATCGCCATCGGAGCCATAGGCCGGTCTGTGGGGCTGGGCACTAATAGTGAGAGGCTTAGAGTCCAGCCAGCGATAGCCATCTTGCCCTTCGAGCACTTGTTGCATCATAAAGGCAGTAGCCCCGCCGGGTACATCTTCGTCCGCAAAAATCACACGGTTGGTTTTCCGTAGCGAAGCCACAATGCGGTGCTGTAAGTCGAAGGGCAGGAGCGTCTGCACATCAATCACCTCTAGCGAGATGCCTACCTCTGCGAGCAGCTCGGCGGCTTCCATCACAATGCGGCACATAGAGCCATAAGTAACCACAGTGATGTCGCTTCCCTCACGGATGACTTCGGGTACCCCCAGTGCCTCCGTAAATTCGCCCAAGTTTTCGGGCATCTTTTCTTTGAGGCGGTAGCCGTTGAGGCATTCTACGATGAGCGCCGGCTCGTCAGAGCGGAGCATAGTATTGTAAAACGCTGCTGCCTTGGTCATATTGCGGGGTACAAGTACGTGGATGCCGCGCAAGCTGTGCAAAATCATCCCCATCGGAGAGCCCGAATGCCAGATGCCTTCTAGGCGGTGGCCGCGTGTACGTATGATGAGGGGGGCTTTTTGGCCGCCCTTGGTGCGGTATTGTAGGCAGGCCAAATCATCCGACAATATTTGCAGGGCGTAGAGTAAGTAGTCGAGATATTGGATTTCGGCAATAGGGCGTAAGCCGCGCAAGGCTGCACCAATGCCTTGGCCGATGATGGTGGCTTCGCGGATACCGGTATCCATCACGCGCAACTCCCCGTGCTTTTCTTGCAGTCCGGCGAAGGCTTGGTTTACGTCGCCAATGCGGCCTACATCTTCGCCAAAGGCCATTACCAGTGGATTGTGGGTCAGGATATGGTCAAAATTGGCTTGCAACACCTCACGCCCATCGACCATAGGGGGCTCCGCCGCATAGCGTGGGCTGTTGGGGGCGATGGTGATGGCGGCTTCCTCAGATTCACTGAAGAGGTATGAGTTATAGTCTTCTGCGGCTTGGGCTTGTGCTTTTTCGAGCCAGCCAATCATCTTAGCACGGAGCGGGTGGGCGGCTGCGTGGCGTGTCCAGAGCAAGGTCTGGCGTACGGCGCTGATGCCGTCGCGCTTGAGTGGGGTAGGATTTTTAGCCAAAAACTGATGCAGGGGCTGTAGCTTGTCAGCTTGCTCAGGATATTGGTCGAGCGCCTCTTGCAGGAGTGCTACCGCCTCTTGGTGGATATCCTGTATGCTGCCGATAAATGCATTCCAAGCGGCTTTGCGGGCATCAGTGGCGGCTTGTTTGGCTTCTTTTTCGATTTGTGCCAGTGTTTCTTCCGAAGCGATATTCTCACCCAAAATCCATTCGCGCATCTTGCGGATACAATCGTGCTCTAGCTCCCATTCGAGGCGCTCCTTCGACTTGTAGCGTTCGTGTGAGCCGGAGGTAGAGTGCCCTTGGGGCTGGGTTACTTCCGTTACGTGTACCAACACGGGTACGTGCTCCGTGCGGCAGATATCGGCGGCCTGTTGGTAGGCCTCTACCAGCGCTGGGTAATCCCAACCGCGTACAGTGATGATTTCAAAGCCTTCTTCTTTCTTACTACGCTTGAAGCCGGCCAATACTTTCGAGATACTGCCCTTGGTCGTGTGGTATTCTTGGGGAACAGAAATGCCATAGGCATCATCCCAAACCGAAATCAACAGTGGAACCTGCAATACCCCGGCAGCATTGATGGTCTCATAAAACAGGCCTTCGGAAGTAGAAGCGTTGCCAATGGTGCCAAACGAAATTTCGTTTCCTTGGCGTGATAAGTTTGTAAACTGGTGTAGCTCAGGGTTTTGCCTGAAAAGCTTGGAAGCAAACGCAATGCCGAGCATACGGGGCATCTGCCCTGCGGTAGGCGATATATCAGAAGAGGAGTTGCGCAAATCGGCCAGCGGCTTCAGGGAGCCGTCGGGTTGGAGCATACGCGTACCAAAGTGGCCGTTCATCATCCGCCCGGCAGAGGCGGGGTCTGCCTCTACATCAGTATGGGCGTAGAGTTGGGCAAAATATTGTTGCAAGTTGAGCTCTTCGATGGCCAACATAAAGGTTTGGTCGCGGTAATAGCCGGAGCGGAAATCGCCGGGGCGGAACGCCTTGGCCATCGCTATTTGGGCCAGCTCCTTGCCATCGCCAAAGATGCCAAATTTGGCCTTGCCCATAAATACTTCTTTACGCCCGATAAGGCTAGCCTCGCGGCTTTCACAGGCCACGCGGTAGTCGTGTAAGACGGCCTCAGTACTCATAAGGGATGCAGCAGGAGTAGATGCTTCTTTGGTAATCATGGGCTTTGATGCTTTTATCGTGATGAATCGAGTTAAAGGGTTGATTATCAGCGTATAACTTCTTTTTTTGGGAAAAAGAGGTTTTTTGTGTGCAACAAAAATATACAAAAAAGGCGGCTAATTCAAATTGTCTTTTTTTTATTTTGCTTATAAAATTTCTGAGAAAACCCGCTTTTGGTATCATTTTAGCCTTTATTCTGAGCAAACAAACGGGCATTATTTGGCTAATCTGCCTGAAAACCAATAATTTCGCATTTCTCCAAAAAACCCTGATAAGGGATTGCCCCAGCCTCACCAATAGCGTATACTTGACACCCATAACCCCTTACCTGTATGTTTGCTTTACAACCCACAACCCTCAAAGCACTGATTGTAGGCTATCTGATAGCCTTGCCAGCCTTGCTCCAAGCTCAAGGAATAATGGTTTTTGAGCGCGAAATACACGATTTTGGTGTAGTAGCCGCCGGTACTATCGTTACCTACGAGTTTGGCTTTGTCAACAAAGGCAATGCTCCTATCCAATTGTTGGCAGTAGAGCCATCCTGTGGATGTACCTCTACTGATTGGACACGGGAGCCTGTGCCCGTCGGCAAAACAGGCTTTGTGAGGCTTAGCTTCAATACCAATGGATATGAGGGGGCTTTTGCCAAAAGTGTACTACTCAAAAGCAATGCCCGAGAGCCAATCAAAATATTGTTTATCAAAGGGTTATTGACCGAAAGAGCCTACAACACAGCTACCGCCGAAGGCATTGCTGTAGAGGGCGCAATACAGGAAGCTCCCTTCAATAACACTAAGCCCAAACTCGACTTCAGTCGGATGTTGTTTAGCCGAAATATGGTTGGCCTTACCCCCTATGAGCGCTAAGAGACACCAGTAGGAGCTAAAAAAGCAGCCGGAAGGCTTACTTTCCGTTTCAGATTCCGTATATAGCTGCATAACGCTCTGCCTATAAGATAAACCTGATTGTTTATGAAACGCACCCTCACCGTCGCCCTTTTGCTGTTGGTATTATTAATCCCAAACATATACAGCCAAGAACTAACCATCACACATACGGACTACAAGCCCAATTATCGCCAGTGGCAGAGTGCGTATATGATTGACAGAATCGACTATACCGATAACCGTATTATATTCCACTTCAGGTTTGTAGGCAGCTTTAAAATGGGAATTGCTACTTTTTATGGCCCCAAAGGAGAGTTCCCTTGGTATCTCGAAAACGCAGAGTCTCCCAATGACCCTATCTATGAGTTGCTCGAAATCCGCAATATCCGCCAAAATCAACTCCTAAAGGCCGAACGCCTCGTCGGGCTAAAAGAACTGGCCTTTAACTATACTACTGGAGATGTGTTTACTTGCGAAATTCATTTTGCCCGCCCCCACAAACACTTCAAACTAGCGCATTTGATAGAAGGTATCGGCCAACGCAACGAAACCAACCACTTCAACGCCTTCGACATCCGCCTCAAACCCGCCGACGACCCCCAACTGGGCAAAGAAGTCGATATGATTAATACCATCAACGCCTTTGTACGCAAACACAAGGGCAATCCTGCCAATTATCTCAACCCTGCTCAAGCTCGCGAACCCTCCCGACAACGCAGCGATGACCCCAAAAAACAACCCAAAATGGATGAGGGCGTAGCCGGAATGAAGGACTAACAGCAGCACAAAAATAGCAACATACCCCGCCAACGAAACTTTAACTCAACACTAAACCCCTATCACACATGCGCATTACTACCAAACAACTACTGCCCCTGATACTTGTCGGATGCTTATCAGTCGGCTGCGGTGCAGACAAAAAAACACAAAATCAACAAGAAAACGCTGAGGCTAATAGCTCTTCAGAAGAAAGTAAAAGCACTACCGCAGCTGCGAAAAGCTGTCTGATGGATTTGCGACAAAACAATATCCGAGAGTTGGTGAGTGTGCAAAAAGTAGCCGAAATCCTTGGAATTCCAGCAGACAAAATCAATGTAAGAGACAATAGCAACATCCATAAAACAAGCTTTGACCTGATTGCCTGCCTCTTTGAGACGGCCTCCGATACCCAAGAAGGCACTATCAGTGTAGGGCAAATCAAAGAAGAAGACCCAAGTATATTCAAGACCAAATACAACGATGAATATTATAGCAGCGATGGCCGCGAAGCGCGTTATCTTGAAGATAAAATAGGCGATGCTGCTGTGTACTTGTACGTCTCGGGCAACGTCATCCTGAATGTATTGCACGGCCAAGAAAGCTTCATTGTGCAGATATATGGCAATAAAAAAAGCAATGAGGATAACCTAGAGGTAGCCAAAAAAGTAGCCTTGGAAGTCCTCAAAAAATGCCAATAGTCTTACACCACTGGACATTTTGGAAAAGCAGCTTGGAGCTGGAGCTACGAGACAAGCTGAAGCCTCCTGTTGGGGGTAAAATGGGACTTCGCCCACAGTTTTAACTATGGGATTGGAAAAATGTCCAGTGATGTAATCAATGCCTGTATTGGCAAGGCCTAACACAACTCCCGCACGCAAGATTCATAACTACCTAACCACTCTCCCGCTGATGATTTATACCAACCGTATTGTGGATATGTATGTAGGCCTTGAACCTCCTTCGGCATTGTTTGTTGAGCACCTCAAACAACTGGCTGCACTCAGCCCCGAAGTACTCCTCCAACAAGCTGATGAAGGCGAGCAAAACCGCCACGGGGAGGTTGAATACATTTATTCGCACGAACAGCGCTTACTGCGTTACCTTATCTTGGTAACCCACCTCGACATCGGAAGCTCAGCCGAAACGTTACACAAAAAAACACGTAGCGCCTTAATTTGGGCGATGTACCATCAACACGAGCCCGTGCTCAGGATTATGTTTTGTGTCTATACCCACGAGCTCATCCGAGAGGCAATATGGTATAGTGCCAAAAGCTCCGAACGTGTGATGCACGCCCGCATTGGGTCGTTTAACCACCTGATGCGCGCTGCTGAGAGCATTCCCTATTGCCCGGAGGGCTTCTTGCTAGAGGCCGTACAGGTGTTGGAAATGCTTCAAACCCAACTCTCTCAAGAAATGGAGGCTGAACCCAACGCCCGTTGGATGCTCAAGGAAATGGATGAAGGGCAAAAAATTTTAGCCCAATTGCTCACAGCCGATAAAGCCCTGCCGCCAAAGCTTCCTTTGCCAACAGATTTTCTAACGAAATATGGTACCAACGATGGATAAATACGGGCAGAGACGAAGCTTATTCGGTACAATATTGCTGCTTTCTTGTGTAATCTCCGCTATTGAGCTATGGGCAATACACCTACAAAAGTGTAGATTCTGAACGAAAAGGCTTTTCCTTAGCGTGGGCGGGCAAAGACCTGTGTCCAGTAGTTTCCGGAGCGCCCTGCACCTATTTCGGTGAAATTGCCACTCATGATATTGCGGCAGTGCCCCTCGCTACGAATCCAAGAATCCACAACAGCTTGCTCGCTGGTTTGTCCACGGGCGATATTTTCGCCTGCGGCGTTAAATTGATACCCCGCTCGGGTGATGCGCTCCGTAAAGCGAGTACCGTCAAGGCTAGTATGGCTGAAATAGTTGTTGTCACGCATATCCTTGCTATGGTCTATAGCGGCGCGTTCTAATTTGTTATTCCAAGTTAGTGGTGGTACGGGCAACATCCGCGTAGTACCACAAGTACAACCTTGGGTACGATATTGGTTGACCAGCTCAAGCATTCGCTGAGGATTGAGCTCATTTTCTGTGGTAGCGCCAAGGACATCCGGCTGAATGTCTTCGGGTTTGCTACATGCCATCAATAGGCTACTTATCAATACATAGCATACTAAAAGTCTATTTCGGGTCATTTTTGATAAGCTTTTATAGGGGGAATCTCTAAACCGTGCTTTGTTATTACAAAGATACCTTCCAATACTGTCATGTACCAAACGTTTATAAGACGTATGCTTACCGACGTAAGTTTATCAAGAACAAAAATATGGCGCAACAACAGTTGAGTATATCAACAAATGTTTCTGTAATTCCAACCTCTTCGATGAGTCGCTGGAAGCCATAGACTAAGGTTTAGAAATTATAGACCAAAACACAGCGAAGAAGCCCTTGACAGTACTAATCTGCCAAGGGTAAAAAACCAAACAATGGTTTTTAGCTTGTAATAAGTAGGGCTAATTGATAGACAGCCCCCCATCTACGGCCAAAGATTGACCATTTACATACGAAGACTGAGGGGAGCTGAGGTACAAAATCGCGTCGGCAATCTCTTCGGGCTTGCCAATGCGGCGGGTAGGGTTGATGTAAGCCAGCTTGTTGAGCTTGTCGGGAGTAGTCGATACGGCGTTGAAAACCATGGGTGTCTCGGTAAATCCTGGGCAAACAGCATTGACCCTGATGCCATATTTGGCATATTCTACGGCTGCCGTGCGTGTCAGGCCGATTACGGCGTGTTTGCTGGCGGCATAGGCCGAGTGCCCGTGAAAAGCACCCAAGCCTGCGATAGAGGCTGTGTTGACAATCACACCCTCTTGTTGCGCCAACATAAAGGGCAGCTGCGCCCGCATACAGTACCACACGCCCTGTACATTGATTTGCATGACTTTGTCAAACAAATCGAGCGGGTATTCGTGCGTTTTGAGGTCTGTTCCATCGATACCGGCATTATTGATGGCAATGTCTATGCGGCCAAAACGTTGGGCAATATCCTTTACCCAAGCCTCTACCCCGGCAGCGTCAGTTACGTCGAGGGTATGAAAAATGGCTTGTACGCCGGCTTTTTGAATGCTTTCAGCCAAGGCCTGTCCGGGCTCAGTTTGGATATCGGCCAGTGCTAAGATAGCACCTTGCTTGGCAAAAGCCAGCGCTGTTGATTTACCGATGCCCGAAGATGCCCCTGTAATGAGCACTACCTTATCTTTGAAAACGTATTCCATCTCGTGGTTAGTTTATATGAACAATTGATTTTGTGCAAAAGATAAGGCATTGAACTCACAAAACAAAGTATGATTCTTTTAAGATTTTAGTAGATGAAATTTTTAGACCAAATACAGCCGTGCTAAACTGTAGACATTATACGCGCCTGCGGCTGTGTCTCCACAGGCGCACGAATGTCAGGAGAGTTCAAGATATTTTATTTGAGGTAAAACACAAACTCTCCTCCTTCATTGCCTACGTTTTTCAGCGGATTGCCAATGGGCGTTTGGTCGGTGTTGTCAGCTACAGCAACCTTGACATACTGAATCAGCTCTGTTACGGAGAAGCGATCCTTCAGATTTTCGTTCAAAAACTTGAGCAGGTAGCGAGCAAAAGGGCTGTTTTCCCCCTCCTTACCATCCGACACAAACTCTACGTTGCCCGACGAAAGTCCCCAGCGCGATTTGAGTTGCTCTACCTTGTCGAGGTAGCCACGGTTGCCATCGGCAAACATAGAACCCGAAAAGCAAGCATCGGCCACCAGAAAGGTATGGCGTGAATCGATGGCACGGATATAATTCAAGATATTGGTGTTGGGGATATAGGTCGACACCTGCCCGATTTTGCCGTCGTAAGGAATCCAGTAACCCTCATCAAACGACGCGTCGTAGAAACCGTGTCCTGAGAAGTAAATCATCAGATTGTCATTAGGGCCAATAGAGGCTTTCAGTTTTTCAAACATTGCCCGAATACGTTCAGCAGTTACGTTGTCATCATATATTTCGTACACATTTTTGGGATCAAAACGATATCGTTTGACCAAGGCACTCTTGACATCATTGGCATCTTTCACCGCATTTTTGAGGGGCTTCCAGTAGGTGTATTTGTCCACTGCGATGATGAGCAAGTAGTTGGTTGCGTCGGCCATCAAGTCATAGAGGTTATCGAGGTTTTCTTCTGTCTTGAGATAAGACAGGTCGAAGCTCATACTAGGCGTATCAATGTGTTGGGTATTAATTTTCTCTTTCTTAGGCTTTTTTTTCTGCGCTTGTAAGGGCATCGCCCAACAACCCACCAACAACAACACAAAAAACCAGATATTGTACTTTTTCATCTCTTTAAGTGGTTTAAGTTTTATTTGAATAGCCCTGTGTATTTCCAGTGTTTACTCCAATTCGGCATTGATACGCACCAACCATACCTGTGAGCCATTGGCGGCTTGTCGGCTACCGATGATGAGGTACTGGTCTACACCATTGCGGTAAATACGAAAAGCTTGTTCGTTACGTCGGCTTCCCAAGAGGCGCACCTTGCCCAACTGCCCTTCGGCAGTGTATTGTCCTACTAGCAAATCACTCCCACTCAGGGGGTTGCTATGTGTGCCCAAGGTGATAATTCGCTGCCCTGAGGCTTGTGCTGCGTCATAAAAAGCTTCTCTAAAAAGCCGTAGTTGTTCTTGCCATATTTCGGTACTACCTCCATTACTGATTTTGGACAAGAAGGCATTGGTCGAATCTGCCGAAATATCTTGTTCATTGGGCACAACAAAGCCCGATAGCAGGAAATTGAAATCGCCCAATTCGCGAATAGACAAGGCCTTGCCGCGTAGTTCAAGCCGTCTGTTCCAAGAGAGTTGGCCATCAGACGAATACCGAATCAGCATGGGGTTGCTGCCTTCATTGGCGGCAATGGCAATACCACCATCAGAGGTAAAGATAGCATCGGTGGCGTTCCAAGTATTGCCCTCCAGCTCCGACTCGGCTAGTTGACCATTGGCCTCATAGACAGTAAACCAGACAGAAGAGCGTCCACGGTCTTCTACAGAGCCAATCACGATATACTCATTGTTGAGTTCTTTTACACGGCTGAAGGCCTCGCGTCTTGTGGTGGTGGCCACAGTCCTGCGCCATACTTCTTGGCCGTTGGCATTGATTTTCAGGATGAATGCATCTGTATCGACAGCATCGTAGAAGTAATACCCCACGACTACAAAGCCGCCGTCGGTCGTGGCGATGATGTCTTGGGGGAAGAGCTGCCCGCTGGCGATATTGGTAAAATTACGTGTCCAGACAGCCTCTAAGTTATTGTTAAGCCTGAAGAGCACCAAGCCATTGACATTGCGTTTGGCCGCTATGACCACCCCTCCGCCGGGGAGCAAGGCTGCGGCATAGCCTACATCTTGGCTGCCGTTGAGGTTGGGCAAAACAGTTTGGTTGGCAGGGTCTATCAAGGCAGGGAGCACCCGTATCACGCGGGTGGCGGTATCTTGTGTAATGCCGTCGGCCTTGGTAGCGACCATCCGAACGGTATAATTGCCTATGGCAGTGTATACGTGACGTGGCTCGGCTTCAGTGCTTTGGGTTTGATCTCCAAAATCCCACGAGAAGCTGCGGGCTACTTCGGTAGCCGCCTGCCGAAATCGGACAGTATCGCCCAAAAAAATCAGGTTAGCCGAGGTTTCGATACCAGCCTGAAGTGGTATGAAGGGAATCTCTGTCAAAGGACGGCAGTTGTAGAGTAACAGCCCTATCAAGAGGGTCGACAGTAAGTGAAGTATCGTATTTGTTCTCATATCAAAAGCGTCAGACGCTTATTTTTCTCAGAAAGGAGTTGATAGTTAAAATTTCCAAACCAGCAGTAGGCCATTGTCTTGGTAAGGACCCATATATGGCTGGACATTTGGCCTGAAGCGCTGCCAGCCTTGGTTGTGAGCGGTATTGCCATCGGCATTGTCAGTATTTTTGGGGAAATACTTTTTGCGATTTTGTCGACCTTTGAGGTATACCCCCACCACATCACCGAGCCATATCGCTGCGCTGGCAATAAGCAAGGCATTGCCAGTACGGTCGAGGCTATTGGCTTGTCTGAAGAGGCGGCGGTGCTCTTCTTCGGTGTTGGGCACACGGTCAGTATAGTTACGATAACGTTGGCGGGCAATGAGTTTTGTCCCCAAGCCGGCTCCCAGCAGCCCATATGTAGCCACCCCGATGCCGGCATAGTTATAGCCATTGCGGACGGCAGCATCGCCCAAGCCCGGTATCAGTAGCGACCAGAGGGCGTTGATTTCAGTGCCTTTGGCCTCCTTAGGGATTTCGGTCGCCTCGATACGGAAGCTGATATTTTCACCATTGAAGTAGGGGTTATCTTTCAGAAAAGCCCAACGAACCTCCTTGCCACTGCCTACAAAGGTACTATCGCCCGTATCGCCTTCGAGCGCCCGCAGCGGTCCTTTGAAGGAGTTTCCGTTGTTGTTGGAGTAGTAAAGGCGCGTGATGTAGGCGCGTCGTTTGCTGCCGTGAAGGTCGTAGCGTATCCGAATGATATTGTCTTCGGGCAATAACTCTGCACCACCAAACTTCACTTTCAGAGGTGGAGAATAAAGGCTGTATTGTAAATTTTGAGCTTGCAGGGATAAGCAGGTGCTCAATAAAAGCACGAGTCCGAAGGTCAGCCTGCCAAGGTGTGTGTAGTGGTGTTGCATAGGTAAAAAGGCGAAATCTTGCGTGGGCAATAATCAATCAATATTAACACCAAAAATACGAAACAGCAGTGCTTTTTTTACCAATGAACGGATTGCTTTTATCAAAGTTGGCCTTTGTTTCTTTAGCACCTAATTGCCGGCATACTGGCTGGCTGCTTCGTCTTCTGTGGCCCAGCGCTTGAGGCAAAAATACTGTAGGTTGTGTGCCCTTCCGGTAGAGGCCGTAAACCCCCAGATGACCTTGGTTTGGCCTCTGAAAATATCATTGATGAGGTCGCGCCGCCCTTGATGTACGATAGCACCATCGAGCCAAACAGTGATTTGCTGTGTGTCGGGCTGCCACCGAAACTGAAAAGTGTGTAACATCCCATCTTCCAGATTGTAGTTGGGGTCATTGTCGTGCCAGTATTCGGTGTGGTAGTTGGTACCATTTTCGAGATAGGCCACGTGGTCGTAGGGAGGGTCGTTTTGGCGATAGTTTTGGTAGGTGTCAAACTCAATCGCAATCGAAGGAGCGATATAATCACCGGCGAGGTAGTTTTTGCTCCAACGCCCATAGCCCATACACTCTCCCCAAGTACCATAGGCATTGAAGCCGCGTGGGTCGTTATGGATGACAAAGGTGATGCCGTCGGCTCCGTTGTCATCTTCCCCTAAAAAGATGTCGAAGGTAATCTCAAAAAAATTGTTCAAATCGAGTTTGGTGGTATGGTAGGCCAGCCCCTCCTGAAACTGCTTGTCAGGGGTGAGCAGGATACAATCGCCAGGCATATAGTTGGCGCTGCCCATCAGCTGAAAGCTGCCCTGTGCCCACAAAGAAACACAGGCACAAAGCCATAATAAAACACCTAAACCAAGGCTTCGGAAGTAGTGATAGGAATGCATGGCGTAAGGTAATCTGTGTGAAAGACGAATTTCCTACCTAATAAGCACAAAAATCAATCGTTTTGTTTGCCCAAAGTGAATAAATTTGAAATAGATGTTACTAAGAAAGCAGTGTGTGCAAAAAACGTACATTTCGGCATAGCTTGGGGCTTTGGGATTCTGCTGGTTTATTTTTTTGAACGCTCCACCACCATTCTGAAAGACCAAAGACTTGGCAGTCTGATTACTTCTAATCTAACAAGTTTGTGAAAGCGAACTATGACAAGCATTTGAGATTTTTTTTACTTAAACAGCAGCTGGAAGAGATTGTGGACTTTGGAGAATTGCCTGTTTTTGACGAAGCAGCTACGTTTCCGGCCATCTATACTTTTCAGATTTGATACTGTAGAAAATGTCGTCCAACAATCGTTTGAATACTTGCCAGAAGAAGCTTTTGGTAACGATTTTTGGAGCTTGGGACACGCCAAAGTCAACGCTATCTTGGCCAAAATGAGTGAAGTAGGAACTCCTTTGGGAGAGTATGTAGATGGGCAGATGTATCGAGGAATTCTTACAGGGTTTAATCAGGCCTTTATTATTGATGAAGCCAAGAAGAATGCCTTAATCGCAGCAGACCCAAAAAGCGCCGAAATCATCCATCCCTTTGCCATAGGAGACGATATTCGATACTATCACATCAGGGGTAAGAAGCGGTATATTATCTTGACCAAAATAGGCATAAAGATTACCTGTTACCCTGCTATATTAGAGCATTTGAAAAAATATCAGAAACAACTTGAAAAACGATGGGATAAAGGTACGCATTGGTGGGAACTGAGAGCTTGTACGTACTATGAGTTCTTCGAAAAGCCCAAGATTGTGTACCTTGACATAGCCAAGGAAAGTAGGTTTAGTTTATCTAAAGATACCTTATATCTTGGTAACACCTGTTATTTCCTGCCCATCAGTAACAAGAGCTTGCTTGCGATACTCAACTCAAAATTGATTTGGTTTTATTGCTCTCGAATTGCTGCTGTTTTGGGAAATGCGCAAAAAGGAGGCAGACTTAGATGGTTCAACCAAGATGTGATGAAAATTCCCATAGTGCTCAAAAAGGATAAATTATCAAAAAAGCTTGATTATGAGGTGGATACGTCAGCAATCGCTGCTCAGATTGAACAGTTGGTGTATGCACTTTATGGTTTGACAGCAGAGGAAATCCAGACTGTAGCAGGTAGCATATAATAAGGATGTATCCAAAAAAACTGCCCAAAGTTGGTCAAAGACACATGCCACTGAGCATTTTTGGAGAAGTAGCACAGAACTCCAGCTCCGAATTTTAGGGGCAAAATGAGACTTTGCCTATGGGATTTGAAAAATATCCAGTGGCGTGATAACCCCTAATCTTGCAAAAAGGGGTTATATTGTTTTTCGTAGCCAATCGTAGTTTCGAGACCGTGACCGGGATATACACGTAGGTCATTGGGGAGGGTAAAGAGTTGGGTACGGATGCTGTTGAGCAGGTCTTGGTGGTTGCAACCGGGAAAGTCTGTCCGTCCGATGCTCTGCCGGAAAAGTACATCACCTCCAATGACGAAGTTTTGCTCTCGCGAGAGGAAAGCCACGTGTCCGGGGGCGTGTCCGGGTACAAAAAGCACCTCCAAGGTCGAGTTGTTGCCGAAGTTAATCACCTCACCAGCCTCCAGAAAACTATCAGGAGTAGAGGGTACAAATGGTCGAATGTTGTACATCTGAGCGGCTATTTGGGCAGCTTGTAGCGTAGGGAGGTCAAGTTTATGGATTTGCAGCCCTACTTGGTAAGTATCTTTGACAAACTGATTGCCAAACACGTGGTCTACGTGGCAGTGGGTATTGAGTAGTCCGACTACTTTGAGCTGATTTTGTTGGACAAACTCCTGAAAGTGTGCTTGTTCGGCAGGGCTTTGCATCCCAGGGTCGATAACGAGCGCCTCTAGGCTTTCGTCATAGAGCACATAGGTATTTTCGGCAAAAGGGTTATAAGTCAGGAGGGCTATCTGTATCATACGTTAGTGCAGGGTTTCGGTAGCGGGGTTTGTAAGCGAGCGGATGAGCAATTCGAAATAGTGGTTGAGTAGGTCGTCAGACTTGATGCGGTAATGAAACGAGATGATGCGCATCTTGCGTTGGATGACCTGTAGTAGCCCTGTGATTTGGCTCCAAAGGACGAACGCGGTTTCTACAGGTTGGATATGGGGTAAGATACTCCTATCGTCGATACCCTTTTCGATGGCGTGAATCAGCACCCCAATGACAGCATTGCCACCCTCCAAGGATTTGATAGATACCCCATTGAGGTCGCCACTGTCGAACATGTCGTTTTGGTACAACAAAATAGCATTGAAGTACCCCAAATGTTCATTGGCAAAGGAGATATAGGCCTGTGAGATGGCCTTCACATTCTCCAGCCCTGAGTCTTGGGGGAGGGCAGCTTCTTTGAGCTTGCGACGCAGGGCAATGAAGCCGCGCAATACTACTGCTTTGAAAAGGTCTTCTTTATTCTTGAAATATAGATATAGTGTCCCCTTGCTTAGCTCAGCTTCTTGGGCGATTTGCTCCATAGAGGCACGCTCCAGTCCTTGGCTAAAAAAAACACGCTCTGCTGCGTCTACGATCGCATTTCGGCGTTCTAACTTTTCTCTTTCTTTGCGTTCGCTAACGCCCATAATAATGACTTAAAAAAACAATATTTGCAAAAATGCTATTTTTTTTTGAATTATCCCACACGCCAATAGGCTAGATGGCGATTTATTCCTAGTCTATATTGACGACACAGCACCCACTCCACGGGGGAATAGATGCTGTGTAGGTTTTGGCAATGTGAAACAACATTGACAGGTTATTGGGCTTGTGTTAGCGGCGTTTCTTTTTCTTGCTACCGCCCATTAGCGAGCCACCCATTGACATTTTATTGACTTTTTTCATCATCTTTTTCATCTCCTCAAACTGCTTGAGCAGGCGGTTGAGGTCTTGTATTTCGACTCCGCTGCCTTGGGCGATGCGTTTGCGGCGTGAGCCATCGATTATCTCAGGATTGGCACGTTCGGTAGGGGTCATCGAAAAAATCATGGCTTCTACTGATTTGAAAGCATCATCGGGTACATCCACATCCTTCATCATCTTGCTCATACCCGGAATCATCGACATCACATCCTTCACCCCGCCCATTTTTTTGATTTGCTGAATCTGCTGCAAGAAGTCGTTAAAATCAAACTGATTTTTACGCATTTTGCGGTTGAGTTCTTCAGCCATTTTCTCGTCGTAGACCTCCTGCATCTTGTCGACGAGCGTAAGCACGTCGCCCATATTGAGGATACGGCTGGCCATACGGTCGGGGAAGAACTGCTCGATGTCATCCATCTTTTCCCCACGGCTGTTGAACTTGATAGGCTTATCTACCACTGCACGAATCGAAAGTGCTGCTCCACCACGGGTATCTCCATCGAGTTTGGTCAAGACCACTCCGTCGAAGTTGATGCGTTCATTAAAGGCTTGTGCGGTATTGACAGCATCTTGCCCGGTCATCGAATCGACCACAAAAAGTGTTTCGGAGGGTTTGATGGCAGCTTTGACGGCGGCAATCTCATTCATCATCTCCTCATCTACGGCCAAGCGACCGGCAGTATCGACGATGACCAACTTCTTCTTGTTGGCCTTTGCATAGGCGATGGCATTGGTGGCAATGCTGACAGCGTTTTTGTTTTCGGGTTCTGCATACACCTCTACGCCAATTTGTTGGCCGAGGGTTTGGAGCTGGGCAATAGCCGCCGGACGGTAAATGTCACAGGCTACCAACAAGACATTACGGCCTTGTTTTTTGTAATAGTTGGCCAGCTTACCTGAGAAGGTTGTTTTACCCGAACCTTGCAAGCCCGACATCAGCACGACCGCAGGGTCGCCTTCAAGCTTTACTTCGCTCTTGTCTTGCCCCATCAGGCGGGTGAGCTCTTCGTGTACGATTTTGACCAGCATCTGCCCGGGCTGTACATCAATCAAAATCTTACGCCCTAGGGCTTCTTGTTTGATGCGGTCAGTTACTTCTTTGGCTACTTTATAGTTTACGTCGGCCTCTACCAAGGCGCGGCGGATTTCTTTGACCGTAGAGGCTACGTTGATATCGGTAATGCGACCCTGCCCTTTGAGGGTCTTCATGGCTTTGTCTAGCCTATCACTGAGATTTTCAAACATATCGTATGATGATGAGGAATGGGGTAATCTTTTTGAGTACAAGCGCCGGGAGGGGTGTTCCTCAGCGCTTTTTAGCACTTGTTGTGGCTTGTTATACCACTACGTTGATGATTTTCTTAGGTACTACAATCACCTTTTTGGGGGCTTTATCGGCCATCCAGCGGCGCACGGTCTCGTCGGCGAGGGCACGCTGCTCTATCTCGGCGGGGCTGAGGTCAAGCGGCAGGCTGAGCTTGGTGCGCATTTTTCCGTTGATAGACACGGGGTACTCGAAGCTGTCTTCGGCCAAGTACTGCTCGTCCCAGATAGGGAAGGGGGCAATGTGGATGCTTTGTATGTGTCCCATTTTGGCCCAAAGCTCCTCGGTGATATGTGGCGCATAAGGCGCAAGGAGTTGTAAGAAGGGTTCGAGAATAGCCTGCTTGTGGCATTTGAGCGTATTTAGCTCATTGACCGCAATCATAAAGGCGCTGACAGGCGTGTTGAACGAAAGGCGCTCGATGTCTTCGCTGACTTTCTTGATGGTTTTGTGCAACACTTTCCACTCCTCGGCGCTGGGAGCGGCATCGCTGAGCTGCCATTCGTCTTGCTCATTGTAAAACAAGCGCCAGAGTTTGCGCAAAAACTTTGACACACCATCGATGCCTTGGGTATTCCAAGGTTTGGAAAGCTCTATAGGCCCCAAAAACATCTCATACAGGCGCAGGGTATCCGCCCCGTACTTGGCGATTACTTCGTCCGGGTTGACGACATTGTACTTCGACTTCGACATCTTCTCGACCACACGCTCGCAGCCCAGTTGCCCGTTGGCATCGGGGATAAACTTGGCGTTTTGGTATTCAGGTCGCCATTGTTTGAAAGCCGCTGTGTCGAGCTTGTCATGTGCATCGACTAAGCTGATGTCTACCCGCACCGGAATTGTCTCTGCATCTGTCTGTAGTGGGAAGCTGACAAAGGTGTTTTCGTCTTTGAGTTTGTGTACCAAGGCCGAAACGCCCTGAATCATGCCTTGGTTGAGGAGCTTTTGGAATGGCTCTTCGAAGCCGATGTACCCCCGGTCAAACAAGAATTTGGCCCAGAAGCGGGAGTAGAGCAAATGGCCTACGGCGTGCTCGGTGCCGCCTATGTAAAGGTCTACACTGTTCCAGTAGTCGGTGGCGCTGCGCTCGGCAAACGTTTGGTCGTTTTGGCTATCCATATAGCGCAAGAAGTACCACGACGAGCCGGCCCATCCGGGCATGGTAGTCAGCTCATAAGGGTATTGGCCTTGGTATTTCCAGCCTTCGGCACGTGCCAAAGGAGGCTCGCCGTCTTCGGTGGGCTTGTAAGCCTCGATGTCGGGCAGGGTAAGGGGCAGTTGGTCTTGGGGGATGAGGTAAGGCAAACCTTCTTTGAAATAGACCGGCACCGGCTCGCCCCAGTAGCGTTGGCGGCTGAAAACTGCGTCACGCAGGCGGTAGTTGACCTTGGCCTTGCCGATATTTTTTTCTTCTACAAAGGCGATGGCACGTTGGATAGCTTCGGGTACTTCGAGGCCGTTGAGGAAGTCGGAGTTGATCATTCGTCCGCTTTTTTCGCTGTATACTTCCAGCACCTTGCCTGACTCATCCACCGGGGTTTTGTCGATGATGGGCACTATAGGAAGGCCAAAGTGGGTAGCAAAGCGGAAGTCGCGCTCGTCAGAAGCAGGCACCCCCATCACTACGCCCGTACCATAACCGGCTAGGACATAATCGGCCACCCAAATCGGGATTTGTTGGCCATTGAAAGGGTTGATGGCATAAGCTCCCGTAAAAGCACCCGAAACGGTTTTGACCTCTGTTTGCCGCTCACGCTCACTACGGTTTTTGGCCATTTGTACATAGGCTTCTACCTCGGCGCGGCGCTCCGGCGTGGCGAGTTGGTCAATCACCTCGTGTTCAGGAGCCAAGACCAAATAACTTACCCCATAGATGGTATCGATACGGGTAGTGAAGGCCGTCAGGGCGTGTCCAAGGGCGGGTACTTCAAATTGCACCTCACAACCATAAGATTTGCCAATCCAGTTGCGCTGCATTTCTTTGAGGGCTTCGGACCAATCGAGGCGTTCAAGGTCGTTGAGCAGGCGCTCGGCGTAGGCCGTGATGCGCATCGACCATTGTTTCATCTTTTTGCGCTCTACGGGGTGGCCGCCGCGCTCCGAAAAGCCGTCTTTCACCTCATCGTTGGCCAATACGGTACCCAAGGCCGGACACCAGTTTACGACAGACTCGGCCAAGTAGGTCAGGCGGTAATGCAGCAGGAGCGTATACTGTTTTTGAGCATCGTAGCCCTTCCAGTCGGAGGCGCTGAAGAGTGGAGTATCCTCATCACAAGCGGCTTTCACCCCGTGGTTGCCTTCGACTTCAAAAATCTGCACCAACTCGCTGATGGGGCGAGCTTTTTGGGCGTTGAGGTCATACCAACTGTCAAAAATCTGCTGAAAAATCCACTGTGTCCAGCGGTAATATTGGGGAGCGGAGGTCTGTACCTCGCGGCTCCAGTCGTAAGAAAAACCAATTTTGCCCAGTTGTTGCTTGAAGGTAGCAATGTTCTGGGCAGTGGTGATGGCAGGATGTTGGCCGGTATCGATGGCATATTGCTCGGCAGGGAGGCCGAAAGAGTCAAAGCCCATCGGGTGCAAGACGTTGAAGCCCTGCATACGCTTATAACGCGCTACAATATCAGAAGCGATATAACCTAGCGGATGCCCTACGTGCAGTCCTGCTCCCGAAGGATAAGGAAACATATCGAGGACGTAGTATTTGGGTTTATCTGAGTGATTGGGCGTATGATAAATCTGTTGCGCTTGCCAGTACTGCTGCCATTTCTGCTCAATGGATTGGGGTTGGTATTCCATAGGTTTTTGTGTCCGAATGGGATTGACATAAAAATTTGGGAGCAAAATTAAGCAATAAAACTGACTTTTGATAGCCTTGAAGGAGATAGGCCGATGTGCCATTTGTGCTTCAGGGGCTTTTTGGCTACCTTTGCAAACATTTTTCATTTTTACTAACACTTTGCTGAAACAAAGAGCGTTATGAGCACCATTGCCACGCATCCTTACAGGGTATTGTTGTATTATTGCTATACCCCTATTGAAGACCCACAGGTTTTTAGAGACCAACACCACCTCCTTTGCCTAGAGCTGAATTTGCTAGGCCGCATTATTATTTCGGAAGAAGGGCTAAATGGAACTATTTCTGGATTAGCCGCTGATTGTGAGGCGTATATGGCTGCCGTAAAGGCTGACCCTCGCTTTGCTTCAATTGATTTCAAAGTAGAGACACACGCCCAACACGCTTTCCAAAAGCTACACGTGCGCTACAAGCCTGAAATTGTACACTCCGGCCTGACACACCTCAACCCCAATGAGCGTACAGGCAAACACCTTTCACCGGCAGAGTTTAAAAAGCTCAAAGATGACCCCGATGTTGTGTTGGTAGATATGCGCTCCAATTATGAACACAGTGTGGGCAAGTTCAAAAATGCCATTACTTTCGACATAGAGCACTTCCGTGATATGCCCCAAAAAGCACCCGAAGTACTCGCCCCCTACAAGGATAAAAAAATCATTACGTACTGTACGGGTGGTATCAAGTGTGAGAAAGCCAGTGCTTTTTTGCTGGAGCAAGGTTTTGAGGAAGTGTACCAATTACACGGAGGCATCATCAAATATGCCATCGAGGAAGGAGGAGAAGATTTTGAGGGCAAATGTTATGTGTTTGACAATCGCGTGGCCGTAGAGGTCAATCGTGTGAATCCGACGATACGCTCCAAATGCCACGTTTGTGGTACAGCCACAGAACGGATGGTCAACTGCGCTAATCCACATTGTAACCTCCATACCACTATTTGCGAGACCTGTGGCGAAGCGCTCGACGGAGCTTGTTCGGAGCCCTGCCGCGACCACCCCGACAAACGCCCCTACGACGGAACTGGGTATTATGCTAAGCATCTAAACGGCTATGACCCCAAAAGCGGGTTTTATCAAAATAGCCTCGAAATGGCACGCAGGCTAGGACAGACACCAACACTGTCAGAATAAATTGTGGCAAAAATCTTTAGCGCTAGTGTTTGCAAACCTAGCGCTAAGGAGTTGCCCCAAAGTTGTGGAAAGGCTACTTTGCCTCATAAAAATCAACAAAAACCTGAACAAACTGTGCTTAGTCGTCGTCTTTCATCTCCGCGAGCCCTTCATTTTGTTCCAAAACAGGAGGGGTAGTTGTTGAGATGAGATAGTTGTCAGACCTGCCCTTGTTTTTGAGCATAAAAGCATTGAAAGCCTGAATCATATCGAGTTGGCTACCTAGGGTAGGGTCAGAAGAGGGTTTGAGTTGAATATTGAAGGCGTTGAAGTGATTGATTTTGTGGCTTTGGCCTTTGCCTTCTATCAAATTGACGGCTCGGATTTTTTGCCGGGAAGGCTGAAATGAATCTCACAGGCAAACACATCAGCAAGATTTATTGACACAGCTTGTAGCATAGCCTTTGGCTTTTCAACATAGGCTGTAGCCTATGGTAGGCATATTTCCCCAAACTACCCCTCATCTTCTGACCACCAGTGTACAGTACTGCGTTGTTGTTTGAGCCACTGGCCGATGATTTTCTGAATGTCGCGGTTGTCGTCGGCAGCTGTGATGTAGGGTTTTATTTGTGCCCAATCGTGTAGCGACAGCTTACGCGGGGCATAGCCCCAGCCCAAATAGCGCCCCTGCCTGACTACAGCCAGCACCTGCTCTTCGGGTTCGCGGCCTTTGTCGCGAATCACAAAACTGTGTGTTTTGTAATGACTGAAACTTTCGAGTGCGGCCAAGGCGCGGGTGTTATAGGTTTGAGGTGCTTCTTCTGCCACACAAGCGCCTTGGCAGACTTTGACTTGGTAATCGAAACAAGCGCCGGCACTGTCGTACAGCCCACAGAGCTTGAGGCAGAGCTGATGCTCCTGTGCCTTGCGGTACAAGATGGCCTTGGCCGACGGCAGGCTGGCTGTAGCCGCCAAGGGGATTTTGTTGGGTTGATTTTGGAGCTTATCCACAAAAAACTTGAGATAGCCCTCGCGCCCATTACGGCTAAAAACTCCGTATTGGTGGCGTGTGCGTCGTTGTTGGCGGTTGAAGAGCGGCTTCCAGCGCTTGATTTCGGCTGACTCCAACAGCAGGGCGGCCAACTCGCTGCCCGTCAAGATGTAATTGATGGACGCTACTTGGTTTTTGAACTCGATGGTCTTGGGGCTGTGCAAATTGGTGCTAAAGTGAGACGCAATCCGCTTTTTGATGTTCTTGCTCTTACCTACATAGATAATCCGCCCGGTTTCATTGAGGAAATAATACACCCCGGTTTCTTCGGGAAGCCATTCAAATACCTGCATACTGACCTTGGGCGGCCATATTTTGACACTAATCTCATTTTCGACTACCTGCTGTGTTACTTTCTCGGTATTTTTTTGAAGTAGTTGCTGCAAGAGGCTCACGGTGGCCGTAGCATCGTCGAGGGCGCGGTGGTGGGCTTCGAGCCGGATGCCGAAGTGTATGCAGAGATTTTTGAGTGAATAAGAAGGAAGCTTGGGGAATAGCTGCCTAGATAGGCGAAGGGTACAGAGTGTTTTGCGTACAAACCGGAATCCTAGGCTGTTGAACTCTTGCCGCAAGAACGAGTAGTCAAAATAGGCGTTGTGTGCCACCAGAATCCGCCCTTCGGTAAGGGTAACAATGTCCTTGGCTACTTCATAAAACTTGGGCGCATCGGCCACCATCGCGGTCGAGATACCGGTTAGTTGGGTGATAAAATCAGGCACCACCCGTTCCGGATTGATGAGTGTATGGAAGCGTTCCGTTACCTGTGTTCCATCGTGTAGCAGGATGGCGATTTCGGTAATGCGGTCTTCGTTGAGTCTGCGTCCGGTGGTTTCGATATCGACGATGGCGTACAAGATACAGGGTTATTTTATGGGTGAGAGTTGTAGGGGCAGGGCTTCTTCATCAGGTAGCTGGTAGGTTCCCTCCCAATTCTCCTCCTTGGTGTTGAGGGTCATTAGCGCTGTTTTTTGGTCATCAATAGCGACGCTGAGCGTCAAGGTTTGGCCTTTGCGCTGCCCTTCGACCTTGAGTTTTTCCTTACCCAAGAGCAGTGCGCCACTATACCGGTCGTCGTCTTGGGTTACCAAGAAAAGCTGCACCAAGGTTTGCCCATTGAGAGTGCCTTTATAGAGTGCCTCATTAGGGGCGCTAGGCTGGGGCAGTTCTGGAAGGTTGACTGGAATGTCAGTTACTTTTTCGGGGTTTTCGGGAATCTCTTCGTGCAAGACTACTTCTGTGCCTAGAAAGTCGCTTGGTTCTTGCGCTGATTGGGTATTCCCGCAGGCCCAAAGCCCAAGGCAGGCCGCCAACCCAAACAAAGAGGTACGGATGTTGGAAAAGTGGTGCATAGATACCGAGGGGTTTGTATCACAAATAACGCCAAAATAGCCCAAAGCTGCAAGTTTGCGCTTGACGGGCGAAAATCGTACTTTTATAGCCGGCTAACTAAGTTTATTGCCGTTTCAAGCTTATGCTGAATACTCCCGTTTTATTTTTGGTGTTCAATCGTTTGGAGCCTACGCAGCGTGTTTTTGAGCGCATCCGTGAGGCTAGGCCAAAGCAACTCTTCATCGCCGCCGATGGCCCCCGCCCACAGCACCCCACCGATGCGGAGCGCTGCCAAGCTGTGCGCGAGTACCTCCTAGCACACATCGACTGGGACTGCGCGCTACACACGCTCTTCCGTGACCAAAACCTAGGCTGTGGCCAAGCGGTCAGCCAAGCCATTACTTGGTTTTTTGAGCACGTCCCCCAAGGCATCATCCTCGAAGATGATACCCTGCCCGACCCTAGTTTCTTCTACTTCTGCCAAACCTTGCTCCACCATTACCAAGACGATGAGCGGGTGATGCATATTGCAGGTACCAACTTCCAGTTTGGACGGCGTATCAACTCTTATGCCTATTATTTCTCCAAGTATATCCACGTTTGGGGCTGGGCCACTTGGCGGAGAGCCTGGCAGAAATACACATTTGAGATTACACCCGACACCCCTCAGTGGGAGGGATATTTGGGGACTTACCACCTCAGCAAAGCCGAAAAAAATTATTGGTTACACATTTTGCAACAACTCAAAACCATCGATACTTGGGATTACCAATGGTTTTTTTCTATTTGGAGGAATAATGGTCTCAGTGCTGTCAGCAATCACAACCTCATTACCAATATTGGCTTCGACCAAGAGGCAACACACACCAAGATAGCCAACAATACGGCTTTCTTGCCCACAAAGCGCCTAGACAGCATCATACATCCACAACTTGTATTGATTGATGAAGTCGCTGATAAGCACACTTTTACACGCGCCATAGCCCCAAACCCAACGCTAAGTACCCGCCTCAAACACCGCTTTAGCCAAGTATTCCGAAATGCAACAAATTTTAGAAAAAATCAACCATAAGTATCGATTGGCGTTTGACAGACGCTATGCAGAAATACACCGCCTGACTTACCTGCCCCGATACCAAACCACCACCACTTTCCTCTTGAATAAGGCTCAAGAAATACGGATTGCAGACGGAAAATCATTTTTGGCCGGGTATGAGGAGATTTATCAGCGTGAAAACTACCGCTTCAAAGCCAGTCGCCCACAACCCATCATCATTGACTGTGGGGCAAATATAGGCCTGAGTGTCATTTATTTTAAAACGCTGTATCCCGATGCGCAAATATGGGCCTTCGAGGCTGACCCTGACATATTCCAGCTGCTTGCATACAATACAGAAGCCCTTGCGCTCAAAGAAGTAACGTTACAACAGTGCGCCATCTGGCACAAAAACGAGCCGATTTTGTTTGTACAAGAAGGCGGGTTTTCGGGGCAAGTCTTGACGGATAGCCAACAAAAAGACCAGGCAACGACTGTAGAGGCCGTCAGGCTGGCAGATTATTTGGCCGACTTTGAGTATATTGACTTTCTAAAAATCGATATTGAAGGAGCAGAGTATGAGGTTGTTAAAGATTGTGTTGACCAACTCCACAAGGTAGCACATTTGTTTATAGAGTACCATTCCTCCTTGATGCACCCACAGAGGCTAGGCCAAATGTTGGACTTATTGAGCAACTGTGGCTTTCGGTATATCGTTAAAGAAGCATTTGCCCCCAAATACCCATTTTTGGATGGCGAAATTCCACCTTTTGATTTTCAAGTAGAAATATTTGCCAAAGCAAACAGATGAATGAAGTAGTTGTTGTTATTCCAATTTATAAGGCAGTCCCTAGTCTTGCCGAGCTACAATCTTTTAAGCAGTGTTTACACGTTTTACAACAACATCCTATCATAATGATTGCGCCCCAAGGGCTAGACCTCACCGCCTATTTGGAGGTAGCCCCAAGGCTGAAAGCGGTTTTTTTTGACAGCAGTTTCTTTACATCTACCATAGCCTACAGCAAATTGCTGTTGTCAGCGTTTTTTTATCAGACCTTTGCCCAATACCAGTACCTACTTATTTATCAGTTGGATGCATATGTATTCAAAGACGAGTTGTTGTATTGGTGTCGACAAGGGTATGATTATATAGGTGCGCCTTGGCTGAGCCCCGAGAGTATTACCAAAAACAAATTACATTATTTTCAAGCCACCTACTCGACTGTCAAGCCTATTCGGTTTATCAAAAAACGCTTCAATTTCTCACAGGGGCGTAAGATTTTTGTAGGTAATGGCGGATTTTCGCTGCGCAATGTCAAAACACATTTTAAAGTCTGCCAAAGCCTCAGACATATCGGCATCTATCTCGACACCTTAGAGCATAATGAGGACATTATCTGGAGCATCTATGTGCCTTGCTATTTCCCATTTTACAAAATTCCACATCAAGAAATAGCGCTACAGTTTGCCTTCGAAGAGCTACCACAAGATGCATACAAACTGAACAAAGATGCATTGCCTTTTGGGGTACATGCGTGGGAGAAATATGATCCTGTTTTTTGGGAAATGTTTATCCAAACCCTGTCCTGAGTGCAGGGTGTGTGCTCCAAAGGATAAGTCATGGGCAGCCGTTACAGCGCTGTATTTTTAGAGCTTGTCTAAATTTTCAGCGCGGCACTCAAAACAGCTGATTTTTGCGCCGATACTAGGCAAAAAGCGCAGGCGCTTGTTTAGCCCACGATTTTAATCGTGGGAGGGCTACGGCGAGCATTTTTAACGAAGTAGCAGCCAAAAAGCGGCGTTTGGTGTCGATGAAGAGAATTTTAGAAAGCTCTTAGGGCGGAAATTCTTCAAAATGGTACAACAAAAACGTTAATCGAAGATATTTGCGTATATTGCCTCATTGTAGTGCTGTTCGTGGATTTTTCGTAATGATATACCCAATCAAAATTAGTTGGGGAAACGTAGATGCTGAAAATCCTAGAGAATCAAAAAAACGAATCCTGTGAATCCTTACATCATATGGATTTGGGTATAATCTCCGAAGCGCTTGCTTAAAAGCTATGTTGACAAGTCCCCTCTTATTTTTGGTGTTTAATCGCCCAGAGCCTACACAGCGCGTTTTTGAGCGCATCCGTGAGGCTAGGCCAAAGCAACTTTTTATTGCCGCCGATGGCCCCCGCCCACAGCACCCCACCGATGCGGAGCGTTGCCAAGCCGTGCGCGAGTACCTCCTAGCACACATCGACTGGGACTGCGAGCTATACACCCTTTTCCGCGACCAAAACCTAGGCTGCGGCCAGGCGGTCAGTCAAGCCATTACTTGGTTTTTTGAGCACGTCCCCCAAGGCATCATCCTCGAAGACGATACCCTGCCCGACCCTAGCTTCTTCTACTTCTGCCAAACCCTGCTCCACCATTACCAAGACGATGAGCGGGTGATGATGGTCAGCGGCTACAACGCACTTGGATTGTATGAAGCCACAGAAGCAGATTATTTCTTTTCTCGGATTGGGGCTATCTGGGGCTGGGCTACTTGGCGGAGGGCTTGGCAACATTATACACAAGATCCAGAGGAATGGGAAGAAGCCAAACGTCAAAAACTGATTGAGCAGCTATTCATCAAAGACCCTAATCAGGCCGCACACAGGCAGCTGGTTCTAGAAAAAACTTTTAATAAAGAAATCGATACATGGGATTACTACTGGACTTTTACCCGCTTGAGCCAATCAGGACTTAGTATTTTACCTAAGGCCAACTTGGTACAGAATATAGGCTTTGGAGAAGATGCTACACATACCAAGACTGCTGACCAAGCCGTAGAAAACACACCCGTCTATACTTGGAAAAACACCAACAGACACCCTCGATACATCACAATCAGCGAGTTTTTTGATGATGAGGTTTTTTATCAGTTTATCAATTACCGTATCAACCCCTCACGGGAAACACTCGCAAGAAGGGTATTGGCAAAAATTCTTCACAAACGATGATTAGTAGAATCGCAGCGGCTTTTCGCCTATTTCGGCAACAAACCGACAAAAAACTCAACAACACCCAAGCTGGGGTTGTACTGAATGGCTTATTGGCCCAAGGGGTATATTTGCCCCTGACTTCGTCGGCCTTAGACTTGGTCAATATGGCCATTGTACTAAATGACATTGTCATCAATGAGCGCAAAACCATTGTAGAGTTTGGCTCGGGTGCGTCTACAGTGCTGATAGCAAGGCTTTTGAAAAGAAATGGAATAGATGCACGAATCTATACCATAGACCACGACGAAAAATGGCTGGCCGTGGTACAGCGGTTGCTACAGCAAGAAAACCTATCCAGCTATGTAACCCTAATCCCAGCCCCACTAACGGCCAACAACATCAGCTTGGAGCATCATCAGTGGTATGATACCACAGTATGTGATGTGGCTTTGAGCGGCTTATCCGTTGATATGGTGATTGTAGACGGGCCTCCGGCTTGGGATAAATCAATTGCCTTGGCCAGATACCCGGCAGTTCCGTATTTGAAAAGCCGCTTGTCTGAAAATTGTGTCATTTATCTTGATGATGCAGGGCGAATAGGAGAGCAGCAGATACTTCAAAGTTGGGCGCAGCTTTTGGGTGCGCCTTTCCGTATTGTAGGCAACGATTTCGGAGCGATACCCCAAGGTTCGTTTTTCAACCCTTACGTATAGATGCACATCGTTTTTTTTCATCATAGCAGCGCCCTCTATGGCGCAAGCCGATCGTTGTTGGGCTTGGTTCAGGCTTTAAGCGCGCAGGGCTGCCGTTGTACAGTAGTGGTAGCCGAAGAAGGGGAGTTTACCACCCAGCTAGAGGCTGTTGGGGTGGCTTATATGGTCTTCCCATTTCGTTGGGCTATGCAATATGAATGGTATTCGCGTTATGCGCTCAAAAGATGGCTCCAAAAACTGTATTACCGAAGGCAAGCTGCAAAAACCAAAAGATACCACCTCAAAATACTGCCTGAGCTATGTGCCAAGGTAGCCAGCCTAAAGCCGACACTGATTCATACCAACTCTTCAGTCATCAATATCGGGGGAAAGGTAGCTGCCGCACTCGGTATACCGCATATATGGCATATCCGAGAGTTTGCAGACTTACAGTATTACCTGACACCCATCAAACCGCGAGACCAATACTTCAATCAAATCTACCAAGCCGATAAAATCATCTGTATTAGCAAGGCCATACAAGATGCACACCTTACAACACAATATCTGTACAAAAGCAAGATTGTGTACAATGGTGTGTTTTCAGAAAAAGTTTTTTTACAATTGGGCGCATTAGGAGAGCAAAAAGTGCGCTTTGCTGACGATAAACAGTATACTTTTGTCATTGTAGGGCTGATTCACCCTCACAAAGGTCAATCAGAAGCCCTGAAAGCCTTGGCTCGTATGATGATCAAATATCCCCAAGCCAGATTGCAGGTAATAGGCGGCGGTGATACACAGCCCTTGAAAGCCTTGGCTCAAAAGCTCAAAATCGCTCAAAATGTTACATTTTTAGGGGAAGTAGCCAATGTCCATCAATATCTGTTAGAAGCTGATGCTTGCTTGGTGTGTGCCCGAAACGAAGCTTTTGGGCGTGTTACTGTTGAGGCTATGGCATGCCGATGCCCTGTTATAGGGTTCAAATCTGGAGGTACTGCCGAAATCATCCGGCACGAGCACAATGGCCTGCTATATGAAAAAGGGTCTGAGCAATTGGCAAAAGCAATGGAGCGACTCGTGCGCGAACACGAGTTGTGTCAGCAAATGATACACAAAGCTTGGCAAGAAGCTTTTCGGCAATATACCGACGAAGCTTGCTTGTCCCAAATATTGACTGTTTATCACGAGCTACACCCCAACAAAAAACCCCAACCATAGCTGATTGGGGTATGTTTTGTAGAAGTGTGTTGTATTGGTATTATCCGATAACGGATTCGGCCAATACGATGACTTCATTTTTACGAACTTCGACCACACCACCTTCGATTTGGTAGCGAGTTTCGCTGCCATTGGCTGTTTTGAAGCTGAGCGTACCAGTGTCTAGCAAGCTGATGAGGGGCGCGTGGTCTTTGAGGACTTCAAAGCTCCCTTTGCTTCCGGGCAGTTTTATCGACAGGGCTTCGCCTTCGAATACGCTTTGGTCTGGAGTAATGATTTTTACGAGCATACGCAAATATGTTAGCGCAACCGCCCCCTGTGTGTTACAAGAGGGCGGGATTGCGGTTTTTTTTATCGGTTAGCGGCGTCCTTCATCATTTTCTCGCCTTTTGCGATGGCTTCTTCGATAGTACCTACCAAGTTGAAGGCCGGCTCTGGGTATTTGAGCAGTTCGTCGTCGGTGAGGAGCATCTTAAAGCCTTTGATGGTATCCTTGATGTCTACGAAAGCACCTTTCATACCCGTAAACTGTTCGGCTACGTGGAAAGGCTGCGACAAGAAACGCTGGATACGGCGGGCGCGGTCTACAGTCTTGCGGTCTTCTTCAGAGAGCTCGTCAAGGCCAAGGATGGCGATGATGTCTTGCAAGTCGTTGTAGCGCTGTAGGGTTTCTTTTACAGCTTGGGCGGTGTTGTAGTGGTCGTCGCCCAAGATGTCCGGAGTCAAGATACGCGAAGTAGAATCGAGTGGGTCTACGGCAGGGTAGATACCCAAGGCCGCTAGTTTACGCGACAATACCGTGGTGGCATCCAAGTGAGAGAAGGTTGTTGCCGGAGCAGGGTCAGTCAAGTCGTCAGCAGGAACATATACGGCCTGTACTGAAGTGATAGAGCCACGCTTGGTAGAAGTAATACGCTCTTGCATCGCACCCATTTCGGTAGCGAGTGTGGGTTGGTAACCCACTGCCGAAGGCATACGACCAAGAAGAGCCGATACTTCTGAACCAGCTTGGGTGAAGCGGAAGATGTTGTCAATAAAGAAGAGGATGTCACGTCCTTTGCCTTCGCCATCACCATCGCGGAAGTACTCTGCGATAGAAAGTCCTGAGAGCGCTACGCGGGCACGGGCTCCTGGAGGCTCGTTCATCTGGCCAAACACAAAGGTAGCCTGTGATTTGAGCAACGCCTCTTTGTCTACTTTGCTCAAGTCCCAACCGCCTTCCTCCATCGAGTGCTTAAATTCATCACCATATTGGATGATACCGGCTTCGATCATCTCACGGAGGAGGTCGTTCCCTTCACGGGTACGCTCACCTACCCCGGCAAACACCGACATACCCGAGTAAGCCTTAGCAATGTTGTTGATCAATTCTTGGATCAATACCGTTTTTCCTACCCCGGCACCACCAAAAAGACCGATTTTACCACCTTTTACATAAGGCTCCAGCAAATCGATTACTTTGATACCGGTGTAGAGTACCTCGGTAGAGGTAGAAAGGTCTTCAAACTTAGGTGCGTGGCGGTGAATAGGAAGCGAAGCCTTGTTGTCGGGCTTGCTGATACCATCGATAGGGTCACCGACTACGTTGAACAAGCGACCGCGGATTTCCTCGCCGATAGGCATAGAGATGGGCGCACCCAAGTCCAATACGTCTGTACCGCGCTGAATACCTTCGGTTCCGTCCATTGCAATGGTACGCACACGGTCTTCGCCAAGGTGCTGTTGGCACTCAAGGATGACTTTCTGACCGTTAGATTTCGTAACTTCTAAGGCACTATAAATCTTTGGCAGCGTGGCTGTTTCTGCGTCGAAGCTCACGTCCACAACCGGCCCGATAACTTGGGTAACTTTACCGATGTTTGCCATGGTGTTCTGAATAAGTTGCTTATTTATCTGCTAGGCAGCGTTGAATATATACACTAGGGGGAATGAAGGCACAAACTTAGAGGTTTTATTCTTATTTTCTAAACCTTGTGTCTTTTTTTTTCGTGCAACACTGCCCTAATAGCGCTCTATTGGACAAAGTACAGAAAACTTATTCTTTCGTCTACGCGTTTATTAGCCATAGGTAAGGTTTTTGTACGAACTTTGTAGAGGCTAGCCCAATACAATAGTATCTATCTTTATGTTGCCCCTTTTGGGTAGCATCCGGCTTGTAAGCCAAAAAAGATTTTGTGCTTCCGCCTTTCTTTTTGTGGCAAAAAAGTGATAATATCACTCCACATCAATACTACTAACAAACTACCGCTCAAAAAATTGTGTAACCCAGAGGTTACGCTTTCACTTCTAGCTGTATAAACGACTACACTGTGGCTCTTTTTGACAAAATAAAAGACGCTGGCCTCATCGAACGCATAAAAAGAGGTGACGAAACGGCTTTGGATCTCGTATACCAAAAAAACTACCGTACCATCGTCCGTATGATTATGCGTAATAGTGGCACAGAAGATGAGGCCAAGGATATTTATCAAGAGGCTGTCATTATCTTTTGGCAAAAAGCATTGCAGTCAGATTTCGTACTCTCCTCCAAAATCAGTACATATCTGTATGCCATCTGCAAAAACTTATGGCGAAAGGAGCTAGAGCGCAAATCACGCCTCAAAGATGATGCAGAGGCTGATGGAGAGGAGCTGATTGACTTTGAGTCAGAAGAGCGCCAAACCATCATCCACCAATGTATCAACAGCTTGGGCAAAACTTGTAAGGAAGTGCTGACTTATTATTACTTTGACGGCCTATCTATGCAAGACATCGCTGAGAAGCTTGGCTTTGCCAATGCGGATACAGCCAAAACAAAAAAGTATAAGTGCAAAAAACAACTATACGACTTAGTTAAATCAAAATACAAAGCAACCGACTTTCTGGACTGAGAAAACCATGAACCAAGATTTGATAGACGCTTACCTCACCGGCAAGCTTTCGCCGGAGCAGCACCAGCAGTTCAGCCAAGCCCTTGAGCAAGACCCTACCCTGCGCGCCGAGGTAGAATGGCAGCAAGATGTGGCTCAGGCAGCAAGGCAATTTCGAAAAGCAGAGCTAAAAGCCCGCCTCAATGCCTTGCCTGTCCAAAGTCCTCAAACAAGTACCCCAACACATTGGGTATATCTGAAGGCCGCAATGGGTACGGCAGCGGTTGCTGGTACGGCTTGGCTCGGAAGCATCTGGCTTCAACCCAATCCGGAGCCAATCCCCCAACTGGATGAAGTAGCGGCTTATTATAATCCCGCAGTAGTAGAGGCTGTAACAGAAACAACACCCCTCCCAACAACAGCAGAGGAGGACGAGCGCAAAGCCGCCACTACAACAACACAGACCCAAGCACAATCCACCACTGCGAATGCAGTACAAAAACAAGCTACAACAACTCATCAAAATCTCTTAGATGAGCAAACCAAGGCTATTGTGCTTACTCCAGAATCACCCGACAAGTTGAGCTATCAATATTATAACAACCGACTTTTCTTGTACAACAATACGTCGCGGGGAATCATGTACTCTTTGGATATTAACGGCGAGAACCGTAAATTCTTATACTATGAAGGTGATTTCTATGAGCTAAATAGCCATCAAGTAGAGAAAACGGAAGCGCTACAGGTATCGGATTCGCTGATTTTGAAGCAACTACTCCAGCTTCGCGAAGGAGTGCAAAAAACCAGCTACTCTGATAGCTCTCTCAAAAAATAAATAAGGTCTACACACGCTACTGGACATTATTGAAAAAATTGCCCGGAGCTACAGCTCCGAGGCAAGCCGAGGTTTTATTTGGGGATAAAATAAGACTATTAGTGCCTGTGCAGACACAGGCTTGTGCTTAAGGATAGTATGCGCTATTTTGACCTAATAGTAATAGCCTGCTATACTGCATCATTATTGCGCCAGCAATTCCTTTGCACTGAGTATCGCACTTTCGGAGGGCGTAGCACCACTAATCATTTGAGCAATTTCGTAAACACGCTCTTCTTCACTCAATTGTTTCATCCGGCTGATGGTACGCTCGGCACTGTCATCTTTATACACAAAATAGTGGTGGTTGCCCTTAGCGGCAATTTGGTGTAAGTGGCTGATGGCAATGACTTGGTGCTTGGCCGACATTTCCTTCATCATTTTACCCATTTTGAGGGCAATTTCGCCAGATATACCGGTGTCTATTTCGTCGAATATGATTGTTGGCAGCGCTGTATGTCCTGCCAAAATGTATTTGATGGCCAACATCAGACGCGAAAACTCACCCCCTGAGGCTACCCTGCCAATTTCTTGTGGCGCAACGCCTTTGTTAGCGCTGAAGAGGAAGTTGATTAAATCTATACCATCGGGTAGGGGTTCGGTCTCTTGTCTTACCACGCGCAGGACGGCGTTGGGCATCCCTAGGTCGGCAAAAAAAGCTTTCAGTTCTGTTTCAATTTGCGGAATCACTGCTTGGCGTTTGTCTGAGAGCTGTGTAGCTGCGTTGACTACCTGTTGGTAGAGGGCATCACGTTCCTTGGCTAGTGTTTGGATTTCGTCATCAAAGTTAAGTACTTGGTTGACTTTTTGCGCCAGCGTATCCTGTATTTGGAGTAGTTCTTCGACTGTACTTACGCCGTGTTTTTTTTGCAATTGGAACAGCAAACTTAGGCGTTCCTGAACAGTTTGTAGGCGCAGTGGGTCAAACTCTACCTGCTCCTCTGCGCGCCCCAGCTCTCCGTGGAGGTCTGCTAGTTCGATACGGCAACTTTCGAGACGCTCATACAGCTCGTTATAGGGGCTTCCTATGTGTGCAATCTGGGCTAAGGCTTGGGCAGCACTGGCCAAGCCATTGAGCAAAGCCGCCTCCTCGTTGTCGCCCAACAGGCCAAGCGCCCAGTGGAGTTTGGCCTTGATTTCCTCTGTATTATCGAGCAGGGAGGCTTCGGCTTCGAGCTGAGTTTGTTCATCGGCCTGAAGATTGGCTTGTTCCAGCTCATCGAGCAAAAACTTGTGATAGTCCAGTTCTTTTTGCGCTTCTTGGTACTCGCGTTGCCGCTCAAGATAGCGATTTTCGGCAAGGCGGTATTTTTTGTATAAGTGTTGATAGGCGAAGGCCTCGGCCTGTGTACCGGCGCAGGCATCTACGACCCGCAGTTGGAAGCGATTATCGCCCAACATGAGGTTGTCGTGTTGTGAGTGGACATCAATGAGTTGTGTGCCAATCTCGCGTAACACTTCTAGGGTTACAGGTGTATCATTGACAAAAGCGCGGGACTTGCCCGAGGGCGAGATTTCGCGGCGGATATTGGTCTCTTCCGAGAAGTCCAGCTCTTGTGCTTCGAAAATAGGCCGCAGGTTATTGGCATAGGCGCGCACATCAAACCAAGCCTCTACAATGCACTTCTCCTCGGTGTTGAAGAGGGCTTTCATATCGGCACGGTTGCCTAACAGCAGGCCGATAGCTCCCAACATAATAGACTTACCTGCGCCGGTCTCGCCGGTGATGATGTTGAACGCTTGGTGGGGCGCAATCTCTAGGTGCGTAATCAACGCATAGTTTTTAATCAACAATTTGCTCAGCATCGCTTGTGTAGGGCTTTTGGTATGCTTAATATTTGGCTGGACTGGTGGCAATCACTTCCCAAATCTCGGCCAGTGGCTTGTGATGTAGGCGGCCATAGGTATCGCGAATGTGGAGTAGGGTGGTGCCGCTATCGTTTAGGCTATGTTGTTCCAACCTGCCATACAAAGTTAAGCCATTTTTTGAAACAAAATGCAAGGGTTTGCCCATAAATTCGCTCAACCTGTTGGCAAACGCTATGTTTTTGAGCCTTGTTTGTCGTGTACCCATATATGGATGCTTTTTTGGTGAATTGTGTGCAATGTACGATTTATGATTGACGATTTGGGATTGACAAAGTAAGGTCTAAACTAACAAACAACAACTCACCACTCATAATTCACCACTCGTAAATCATAAATCCTTACCTTTGCGGTCAGAACAATGCTAAAAAAAATTTTGATGCAATTTGATTTGGTAGGGCAAGACCCACAAAGTAGCGCCCGTGCGGGGCAACTCCATACCGCCCACGGAGTGATTGAGACCCCAATTTTTATGCCCGTTGGCACCGCTGGTGCTGTAAAAGGCGTACATGCCCGCGAGCTGGTCGAGCAGGTAGAGGCGCAGATTATCTTGGGCAACACCTACCACTTATACCTGCGTCCTGGTTTAGAGGTGTTGTATAAGGCGGGGGGGCTACACCGTTTCAATGGTTGGCAGGGACCCATCTTGACCGATAGCGGTGGCTACCAGGTCTACTCCTTGGCTGCCAACCGTAAAATCAAGGAAGAGGGCGTTACTTTTACCTCACACATCGATGGGTCGAAGCACGTCTTCACGCCTGAGCGGGTGATGGACATCCAGCGCATCATCGGGGCAGACATCGTGATGGCCTTCGATGAGTGCCCTCCTTATCCTTGTGAGTATAGCTATGCGCAGAAATCGTGGGAGCTGACTTGGCGCTGGCTAAATCGCTGCTGTGAGCGTTTTGACAGCACGGAGCCGCATTATGGCTATGCTCAATATCTTTTTCCGATTGTGCAAGGGGGCTGTTTCAAGGATCTGCGCCGACAGTCGGCAGAGCAAATCGTGTCGCTCGATCGCGCCGGCAATGCCATCGGCGGTCTTTCGGTAGGAGAGCCTGCCGAGCTGATGTATGAAATGACCGCCCTTACCTGCGAGATATTGCCCGCCCACAAACCTCGCTACCTGATGGGCGTAGGCACGCCCGAAAATATTTTGGAAAGCATTGCCCTAGGAGTGGATATGTTTGATTGTGTGATGCCCACACGCAATGGCCGCAATGGCATGCTCTTTACCACGCAGGGTATTATCAATATCAAAAACAAAAAATGGGAAGAAGATTTCAGCCCCCTCGATGAAACGTTAGGAGGCTATGTCAGTACACATTATAACAAAGCCTACTTGCGACACCTCATCATCAGCAAAGAAATATTAGGTGCACAAATTGCCAGTATTCATAACTTACGCTTTTATTTGTGGTTGGTAAGACAAGCCCGCCAACACATCCTCGCCGGCACTTTCAGCACTTGGAAGCCACAGGCCGTCCGACAATTGATGCAACGCCTATGATGAAGCTACTCGACCGATACATCCTGTTCAAATATCTGACTACTTTTGTCTTTGTAGTCGTGCTGCTCATTGCCGTGTTGGTAGTGATTGATATGACCGAAAAGATAGAGGACTTTAGCAGGATGCCTATCAGCTCTTGGCAGATTTTTGAGGAATATTACCTCAATTTCATTCCTTATTATGCCAATATGCTTAGCCCGATTATCGTCTTTATTGCGGCGGTATTCGTAACAGCACGCTTGGCCAGCCATACCGAAATCATCGCGATGGTGGCTAGCGGTATCAGCCTTTTGCGCTTGCTGAGACCCTATTTCATAGGCTCTTCGATGATTGCGGTCTTGGTATTTTTCTTGATTAACTGGGTCATCCCGAAGGCCAACAAAATACGCATCAACTTCGAAAACACATATATTAAGGACAAGTATTACTTCAATCAGCGCAATGTACACTTTCGTATCGGCCCAACAACGTATGCTTATTTTGAAAGCTACGACAACACGGCTCACGTCGGTTATCGATTTACACTCGAAGAAATCAATGGGCTGGACTTGGAGCAGAAGTTGGAGTCGCCCAAAATCTCTTGGAATGCTGAAAAAGGAAAGTGGACGATGGAGGAGTACAAACTGCGAACTATCAAGAATGACCGTGAATCGGTGTTTTTTGGCCGTGATTTGGACACTGCGCTCAACATCAAACCCAAAGATTTCGAGAGTAAGTATATGCTCAACGAACAGCTGACCCTGACAGAACTCAACGCATACATCGACGAGATGATGTTGCGAGGGGCTGACGATATGGAGGTTTATATCATTGAGCGCTATGAACGCTTTACCTACCCCTTTGCCATTATTATCCTGACCATCATCGGGGTGATTGTATCGGCTCGCAAAACTCGCGAGGGCTCCGGCGTACAGATAGCTTTTGGCTTTGTGTTGGCCTTTGTTTATGTGTTGTTTATTATCCTGAGCCGTAATGTCGGTAAACAAGGAAATATTCCGCCGCTGTTGGCTGCGTGGATGCCTAACATCATTTTTTGTATTATTGGATATGTGATGTACCGCCGTATCCCGAAATAACCCCATAATAAATACATATATTGACAGCCATTGTTGAAAAAGCAACCCAGAGCTCCTGCTCCGAGGCAAATAGAGTCCTTATATGGGGATAAAATGAAACTTAGCCCATAGTGTCAACTGTGGGATTTGGAAAATGTCCAGTGGTGTAATCTTGTTATAAATACAGGTAGTTATCCTGTCTGTACTGAAATAAACAAAAAAACAGACTTTATCAACCCTCAATACCTGTGTATACGTATAAAAGGCATCGCCAAACAAGGTTTTATGCCCGATGAGTAGCGTTATTTACTCGACCAGTGTAGCCCAACCCTATGCAATATCTAGGTGAAATTACGAATCGTATAGCTTTTTGAGTAATGTAAGGGTTGGTAAATTACACTTTCGTAACAATTGCCATTGGCGCAAGTTAGTTTTTCTACCTGAAAATAAGTTACTTTACTAAACCCCACCTCAAAAAAGCCAACAGATATGCAGACTTCACAAATTCTAGTGGTAGATGATTTCAAGGGCATCCGTTATGTGGCCAACTTAGTGCTCTCACAGGCCGGCTACAAAGTTATCCTCGCCAACAATGCAGAAGATGCGCTGCGGGTATTATCGGACAATGCCATCGATCTTGTGATTGCCGACCTGAATATGCCCGGAATGAACGGGGTAGAGCTTTCTCAACGTATCCGCCATCAATACACCAACTTGCCTATCTTGATAATGGCCTCTGTGCCCGAGATGCAGCGCAGGTCGATGAAACAAGCCATCGAGCAACTACTCCGCAAAACCGATGTAAGCGGTTGGATGTACAAGCCTTTCCAAACACAGGAGTTGTTGGGTAATGTGCGGGCTGTTTTGGGATAAGCTGTGGCTTCTGTGATGTAAGGAGGCCAACGGCAACACAACCACTGAATATTTTTGACTTTCGTCGTTGTTGTACTCCTGTGGCTTCCTTGTTATGGAAATATATTTGACCACAAAGGACGCAAAGTATGCGCCAAGAGCGCAAAGGAGCACAAATATGGGAGACTTTGTGAACTTGTCGAAAGCCCTTATGTGGTGAAGCAACTTGTTGATTCAAAGCCGAATTAGAAAATGTCCAGTGGTGCGCAACGGCAACATACGTTTCTTAAGCAATAGGTAGTTTGAAAAACCAATCGCGCAGGAGGCACACCAAAGCTAGGGAAGGGGTCATTTTGATAAAAATTTCAAATCTTCTGGGAGATACGTATCTTGCAACATCGGCCTGTTTGTAACCATCCTTACAAGCCGGTGTATTGCTTATGATGACCTCTATTCGTGCGTATCAGGTTGCGGAGAGTATCCACATCAAAAATTTTAGGCAGGCCTTTGCGGCTACCATCCACTCAGGCAATAATTCGGAGTTATTTTATGTGCTTGAAGGGCAACGCTTCCTCTATGTGCTCAACTATGGGGTCATTGTGATGGCCGGTTATGATGAGGTAGAGATGAGCAAAATGCGCAACTTTGTAAAAGATTATGCCGAAAACTGGATAGACAATACGGCCATCTGGGACGACTTCGCCATCCAATGGGATGCTACAGTCAGCAAGGCAGTGTTTCAAGACAATTACGTGCGCCTGTCGCCCCAAGCCGACCCGCTCTATGTCCGTATCGTTATGCTCAACATCGGCCAGTCTGTCGGTTTAGATTATTACGAAAAGCTGACGGACGAAATTCTCCAAAGCACCCAAGGCTATACCAAAGACTTGGAGCGCTTGGGGCGCATCCCTTTGCCCAAGAAAAAGCTACTGAAGTTCATTGGCCGCACGCTCAATGTCAAGAACAGTATCGCCGATAATCTCTATATTCTTGATGATCCTGCCATTGTATGGGAAGACCCTGCGCTCGATTTTTTCAATAAACACCTCAAAGAGGCTTTCGACACCTATCCCCGCTTCAAAGACCTCGACTATCGCCTCAAGATTGTAGAAGATAATCTTCGACTCTTTACCGAAATCTTACAACACCGTGAAAGCAGTCGGCTGGAGTGGATTATCATCGTCTTGATTTTGATAGAAGTCCTGAACCTGATTTTTAAGGAATTGGTGGGCAAATCTTAAACCCCAGCCTAAGTTTGCCCGTTATCACCCATTATTTATTTCTCACAAACTATGTGGTTACACTATGCCCAAGGGGGCGGCTTGGGGCATTTGACCCGTGCCGTAACCTTTTGGCAACAACAACAGTTGCCCCCTGATGACATCTGCCTGATGAGCGCCTCGCCCTATGCGCGTGCGCCCTATATCCCCGATAATATCCGGTTGCTCAATGTACCCCAGTCTTTGGCCTATAGGCCGGAGCAGTACCGCCAGTGGCTGGTAGAGGCAATGGATCGGATGGCCATCCACACACTCTGTATCGATGCTTTTCCTTGGGGTTTGATGGGAGAATGGGCGGGGCTGAGCCAGTGGTTGCCCCAAGTCAAGGTGGTACATCTGGCGCGCCGCTTGCGCTGGGAGGCATATACCCGCGCCCTTCCACCGGCAGCAGACTTGATGCTTGATACTACTTGGTTGCTCGAACCACTGGAGGCAGCGCACGAGGAATGGCTGAGGGCGCACAGCCGCCACTGTATACCGTTTGACTTACACTACCCTGTGCCCGATGTACTCCCCCCAAACATTGCCCAAGAACTGGAAGAGCTACCACACAATGCGCCATTGTGGCTGATTGTACACAGTACCCCTGCCGACGAAGTAGCCTTGCTTTGCCAGTATGCTACCCAAATGGCACAAGAGGAAAATCAACAGCCCGTGTTGCGGATTGTCAGTACGGAGCTGCTGCCTAGCGCTTTGCCGCCGGCTTGGGATTGTTATCCGGCCTCGGCGTTGTTTGCCCGCGCCGACCGCATCTTCACTGGTGGTGGCTTTAACAGTATGCGCCAAATGGCTCCCTACCGCGACAAGCACTACGCGCTGCCCTTCCCCCGGCGCTACGACGACCAACACTGGCGTGTGGCTCATTATCTGCCTTTCAGGCCCAAATCTACCCTAGAGCCGCCCGAAGCGGATGTGTATTTGTGAAGAGAGAATGGCTAAAATTTTCGTAGCTTTGCCCGTGTCATTTCAGAACAACACCCTATGTCCGAAATCGTCTTAAAGGTCGAAAATGTTTGGAAACAATACCGCCTCGGGCTTACAGGCACAGGCACACTGCGCGATGATGTGGCTCGTACATGGGCGCGCTTGCGTGGTAAGGAAGACCCCACCTTGCGCATAGGCGTAGCCAATGACCACCAAAGTACAGAGGGAACCTATGTATGGGCCTTGCAAGACCTCAACTTTGAGGTGCGGCAGGGCGAAGTACTGGGCATCATCGGAAAAAACGGGGCAGGTAAATCAACCTTGCTCAAAATACTTTCTAAAGTAACAGCCCCTACCCGTGGCCATATCAAGGTCAAAGGAAGGGTAGCCTCCTTGCTGGAAGTAGGCACAGGCTTTCACCCCGAACTGACGGGGCGCGAAAATATCTACCTCAACGGGGCTATCCTCGGCATGCGTAAGCGGGAGGTCAAAGCCAAACTCGACGAAATCATCGACTTTGCCGGCGTGGCCAAATACATCGACACCCCCGTCAAGCGTTATAGCTCGGGGATGTATGTGCGGCTGGCATTTGCCGTAGCCGCCCACCTCGACCCCGAAATACTAATCGTAGACGAAGTACTGGCCGTAGGCGATGCCGAATTCCAGAAAAAAGCCCTCGGCAAGATGCAAGATGTCTCCAAAGGCGAAGGACGTACCGTCCTCTTTGTGAGCCATAGTATGGCGGCGGTCGAAAACCTTTGTAGTCGAGTGTTGGTGATGCAACAGGGGACTTTGTCGTTTTCGGGCAACTCTACAGCAGCTATAAGTCAATATATTAGCAGTACTTCGTTTGAAGCATCATCCCGATTGTTTCAAAATGATAGTTTGCGTGCAGGCAGTGGAGATGTCAAAGTGGTAGCCATTGAATTTCGAAATGAAAACAATGAGCCTGTAGAAGCGATACCGGCGGGAGCTGCCTTGCAAGTAGTCTTGCGATTTGTGAATTATCACCCTGAGAAAAAATATAAAATAGTACCGAGCATATCAATTAAGTCATTCACAGACCAAGGGGTAGCCTTGCATCATAGTCGCCTGATTGGCAAAACATATCAAGATTTACCTACTCAGGGAGAATTTAAGCTTATCATACCCAAGTTGCCTCTGGTTCCAAACACATACACATTATCTTATAGTATTATGGATGACGGGCAATTAGTGGATACGTTTGATGCTTCGCTGAGGGTAAATGTACAAGAAAGTAACTTCTATGGGCACGGAGAAATAGTCCCTGCATCACATGGGTTGGTTTTGTTAGAAGGGGATTGGCACATAAATTAAGCTTGAGACCATGATTTTTAAGAAAAAGAAGATTCAGCTTAGTCCTGAGGCTATTGCTAAAAAAGAATACTTATTTTATCTCAATAATATCAACACTGGAGATATTGTGTTTGATGTGGGGGCTAATATTGGAGAGTTGACTTTGTATTATACCAAGTTGGCGGGGGTTGCCGGACAAATACATTCGTTTGAACCTCCCCCCGAAACGTTTCAAAAGCTGCAAACACTTGTCGGTATCATAGCCGCTGACAATGTGTATCTCAATAACATTGCGGTATCAGATAAACAAGGTTTCATAGATTTTCATTTGTATGAAGAGGCATACGCAAGCTGGAATACCTCTGCAATACGGCCATTAGAAAAATATGGAATAGCAGTAAAACCGATTAACAGTATTCAAGTACCTAGCAATACCTTGGATGCGTATTGTGAAGCACATCAAATCACGCATATTGATTTGTTGAAGATAGATGTTGAAGGAGCCGAAATCAATGTCTTGAAAGGCGCAGAGCGGTTATTTAGCGAAAAAAGCGTTAAGTGTTGTTTATTTGAGTTTGGCCAAACTACTCATGATATGGGCTATGAGGCTCAAGACTTTATACAGTTTTTTAAAAAGCATCATTATCAAATAAAAAATATACACCCTGAGCAAATAAGCTTCCCTGTTGGTAACAACGGGATGGCTCAGTTTTCTATCCACATAGCTACACCAAAATAAGCGGATGATCGAAAAATTAAAAAATATCCTAAGGGTTTTACTCCGGCTGCCAGTAGCTGCCGAAATGTTGAAAGCCTATGATAAGATGCTGCTTCAACAACAGCAAGAAATCCCATTATATGAGTCATTTTATGCTGATTTAGAGCAGTTTAATAGTATGGCCAGCCCTGAACAAAAGGCATCAAAAGAATGGCTATACCCTTGTATATATGACAAAACAGACACAACAGGTATAGACCCTACTTATTTTTATCAGGACGCTTGGGCTTTTGAGAGAATCGTTCATAATAAGCCCACCGAGCACGTAGATATAGGCTCACACCATAAGTTTGTAGCACATTTATCCAAAGTGTTGCCTCTGACAATGGTGGACATCAGGCCGTTATCATTGCCGATGGAGAGCATCAAGTTCATCAAAGGCTCAATACTAGACTTGCCATTTGAGAGCAACAGCCTGTCTTCGATATCAAGTTTGTGTGTGGTAGAGCACATCGGGCTGGGTAGGTATGGAGACCCTATTGACCCACAAGGCCCTCAAAAAGCGCTAGCAGAAATTTTAAGAGTATTAAAGCCGGGGGGAGTATTTTATTTGTCTGTCCCTGTTAGCAATAAATATATCACACGGTTTAACGCAGGAGTGATATTTGAACTTGAGTCATTCAAGAAGGAACTGACCCAAAATTATCATATCAATGATTTGAAGTTTATCGTAGGCAATACATTTGGCAATGAGTTTGCCCCGAATGACTATTTTGCAACTACAGGGCTTTTTGAACTTATAAAAAATTAACAACTATGGTGGTTGAAGATTATGTATTAGAATTGCTTCCCAAATTACTCAGACACATAGACAGTAGCAAGAAAGGCTGGTGCATAGATATTGGAGTTGGAACAGCCAAGTTTTATTTTAAGACAATGGCTGTGTCAGGGTACAAGACTCTTGCTGTAGAGCCTTTGCCCATAGCGCAAGTCCGTGAATTGGCAATGGCATTACCTCATACTGTTTTGGAGCAGGCTTGTGTGTGGCATACGGACGGGGAAGTACCTATTTATACAGGGGTTTTTCAAGAAAAAGAACTGCTGGATGTATCCTCTATCCATCAGGATTGGTGGGGAGTAAGCAAAGACAGCAAACAGAAGATGGTACCTGCAATGACGCTCATACATCTGTTGGAAAAACATCAAATAAAATCAGTTACATACCTAAAAGTTGATACAGAAGGGTCTGAATACGAAATACTTACTCAGTTATCAAAGCTTTCAGAAGCCTTACACCCTGCTGTGGTGGAGTTTGAGTATGGCGGTGGAGGCACTAAACAACAAGGGGTAGGGGGCTGGGAGGACAAATATTTCGCCTCAACACTACAGATAATGCGTGAGCTTTTTGAGCTGGGATACCGACACCTATCCATATTTGAACGTGAAAATGATACCTATGTCCAAAAGTATCTCGCGAATACGCAAAGCCTTGAATCTATATTTGAAGCACACTTCGTGTATGGCAATATTTTGATGCACAAAGCAGCAATTGACATTGCTACTATTCAGTCCCCGAGTGTATTTCAAAGAATGTTAAATAAAATCAATTCTCGTAAATGATTGGGGTAAAGTTAAACGGTCGTTTAGGAAATCAGATGTTTCAATATGCTTTTGCGTATACTCAAGCCAGAAAATTTAGAACGTTGTTTTTTTTAGACAAAACACCTCCAAAGCCATCAGATTATCAGCTTGATAGATACTTCACCTTGCGATTAGCAGATGCATTGCAAATGCGTATTGCTAGGAGTCTGTATTGGCGCTTATACCGAACGAAATCTGATTATTCGGAACTCTTACAAACTGGTGATGATGCTCCCGCTGATATTTTAAGCAAGTCGCAAAGAAATGTGTTCTGGAATGGCTTTTTTCAATCAGAGGTATACTTTGATAAGCCTAAAATCAAAGAGTTATTTAAAATAAAAAAAAAGTATAATAAAAATTTTTTAATAAAATACAAGCAGCGCTTCTCCGAACAGAAAACGATTGTTTTGCATATACGCCGAACAGATTATCTAACCTATGGAAGTGAGGAGTTGGGAGGCTTAGACCTAAGTTTGCCAATAAACTACTATACCAAATGCTTGGCCCTGATACCTGATTTATCACAATACACCATCTATGTAATCGCTGATGACATAGATTTTGCTCGCCAAAATCTACAAAACCTACCCAATGTTTATTTTGAACATAATGATGAAATAACTGATTTACAGTTGCTCATCAATGCCGACATACTCATTATCTCCAATAGTACATTTGCTTGGTGGGGGGCTATTCTGAATAAGAAAGCTCATAAACAAATTTTCGCACCTAAGTATTGGCTTGGGTTTAAAGTAAATCGCGAATACCCCATAGGGATTACCTCTCAGGAGTTTATTACAATTGATGTGTATGACTAAGCTAGCCCCCATTGTCTTATTCATCTACAACCGTCCGGAGACCTTGCGGCGCACCTTGGCTTCGTTGCAGCGCAACCCATTGGCCAAAGACAGTGTGTTGTATGTGTTTGCAGATGGTGCCAAGCCGGGAGCAAGTCCACTCGACCTAGCCGCCATCGACGAAGCCCGGCAGTTGGTAACCGCCGCGCCTTGGTGTGGGGAAGTAAAACTCCTCACAAGGGCAGACAACCTAGGGCTGGCACAGGCTATCTATCAGGGAGTTACAGAAGTGATTGAACAATACGGGCGGGCGATTGTGCTGGAAGATGATCTAGAGCTATCTCCTTTCTTCTTAGATTATATGAATGAGGCGTTAGACTGCTATGCCGTTGAGCCTCGTGTATGGAGCATTGGGGCTTGTAATTTCTTCTCTACTCAAGACCACACTCCCGATACTTTTTTTATCCCCATTCCTGATTGCTGGGGATGGGCTACTTGGGCGAATCGCTGGCAGTATTTTGAGCCAGATGCGACCAAGCTTTTGGCGCAACTTCAGGAGCAGCAGCGCTTACTCGACTTTGACTTACACGGTGTTTACAACTTTACCCAAATGCTTCGGGCACAAGTCAAAACAGGCGGCAGCTCTTGGGCAATTCGTTGGCAGGCGCAGGCATACTTACATCGAGCTTTGTCCTTGTATCCAAAGTATGCGCTAGTCAATCACCTGGCCTCATCCAAGGCTACACACGCCAATAATCTTGACCTCTCAGATTACGTAACCTTTCCCACAGCACCGATTCCCGTGTATCGACAGCCTGTGGAGGCCTTGCCCGAAGTGTTACAGGATATGTACCAACGTTATCAGCTGATTTTTAATCAAAGCTTTGTTTATCAAGGGGATAGCGATGCGAAAACAAAAAAAACAATGCTCAAAACCCTCCTCAAAGACTTAATTCCTCCATTGGCATTGAAGCTATACCACCGCTTGCGGGGTACTGCGGCCAAGGAGCAGGCCTTGGTGCAGCAAAAGCGTGCCGCTACGGTCTATTGGCAGGGGAGCTACCCCTCGTGGCAGGCCGCCCAAGCCGCTGCCGAAGGTTACGATGCCCCTCATATTTTGCAAAAGGTACGAGAAGCCACCCTCAAAGTGAAGCGTGGAGAGGCGGCTTATGAGCGCGATTCAGTGGTGTTTGACACCCCGGCGTACAACTGGCCGCTACTGGCCAACTTGCTACACATTGCTCACATCCAAGGTCAGGCGCTAGAGGTGTTGGACTTTGGGGGCGCGTTGGGTAGTGCATACTTTCAGCATCGGCGTTTTTTTGAACCCCTCAAAACCTTGCGCTGGTCAGTAGTAGAGCAAGCGCATTTTGTGGCTTGCGGCCGCAGTGATATTGCCGATGAGCACCTACAGTTTTATGATACCATGGAGGCCGCCTGTCAAGCGCACTCGCCTACGGTGCTCTTTGCTTCTGGGGTGATGCAGTGTTTGCCCGAGCCTTATGCTTGGCTGAAGGAATGTATGGCGCTGGAGCTGCCCTATATCATCTTGGATCGCACGGCGTTTATGATAGATGGTGCAGCGCGGTTGACGGTGCAGTATGTCCCTGCTCACATTTACCAAGCGTCTTATCCGGCTTGGTTTTTAGACTATGCACAGGTTTGCGCGCTGTTGAGCAGCCGCTATTCACTCCTCACTACTTTCGACAATGGCATCACGCCCCCCTTTGTGTTTGAAGACGGCACACGCGGACATTGGCTTGGTATGATTTGGAAAAAACAATGACACACAAACTCCCTTATCTCAATCTTGGCTGCGGCGAGCGCTTTCACCCTACTTGGGTCAATGTAGACTTTCAGTCCAACCACCCTGCTGTACAGGCTCACAACCTCTTACAAGGCATTCCTTTTGCTGATGCCAGCTTTGAGGCCGTATACCACGCCCACGTATTGGAGCATTTTGCCCCCCACGACGGGCAGCAGCTCATCCGCGAATGTTACCGTGTGTTACGCCCCGGGGGTGTTTTGCGGGTGGTAGTACCCGATTTGGAGCAAATCATCCGCCAGTACCTCTTGCAGCTCGAAGCTGCCCTAGCCGGAGACGAGGCCGCCGCCCAACGCTACGACTGGATTATGCTGGAGTTGTACGACCAAGCCGTCCGACACCGTAGCGGTGGGATGATGGCCAAATACCTTTTTCAGGACACCCTGCCACAAGAGGAGTATGTTTTTGAACGCATTGGCGAAGAGGGGCGCTTGTTACGTGCGCGCCATTTTGCCGCTCGTCAAGCACAGCCTGCCGCCGCTCCGGTGGCTTCGTCAAGGCCCAATCCTATCAGGCAACTGCTGAGCAAGGCCAAACAAGCCCTCAAGCGGCTGCTTTTCAAAACCGAGATAGACTTCTACGCCCAACAGCAGGCCTTCGCTGCTGTGGGGAAGTTTAGGCTAGGAGGGGAAGTACACCAATGGATGTACGACCGCTATTCCCTAGGGCGTTTGTTGGCTGAGCAAGGCTTTGGCGATATCAGGGTCGTAACGGCCTTTGAGAGTTACATCCCCAACTGGAATGACTATGGGTTGGAAAGCCATCAAGGGCAACTACACAAGCCCGATTCGTTGTTTATGGAAGCGAAAAAAACAAGTTAAGCCCGTCGATGCGTTATTTTTGTACTTATTTCAATCAAGGGTATCTGTCGAGAGGGCTGTGCCTTTGGGAGTCGCTAAAGGCACAACTCCCCCAAGGTTTTCGGCTATACATCTTGGCACTCGACGAAGAGGTGGAGCGCTTTTTTGCCCAAAACCCCTTTGAGGGGGTTGTGGTCGTGCCTCTGGTGGCTTTAGAGGCGCATTACCCCGAGCTGCTTCAAGTAAAGCCCACCCGCACAACGGTAGAGTATTATTTTACCCTTACGCCCTGCTTGCCCAACTACCTGCTGACAACATATCCCGAAATAGACCTCATCACCTATGTGGATGCGGACATTTACTTCTTCGCCTCGCCGGAAGTGATTTTTGAAGAAATGGGCGAAGCCTCCATACTGCTAGTACCCCACCGTTTTTCGGAAGCCAAAAAGGGGCTGGAAGTTTATGGCCGTTACAATGTGGTATTTAATAGCTTTCGGCGCGATGCCGACGGCCTGCGCTGCCTGCAATGGTGGCAAGAGCAATGCCTTGCGTGGTGCTACGATAGGGTAGAAGAGGGAAAGTTTGCCGACCAAAAATACCTGGATTACTTTGAAACCTTGAGCCAAAAAATAGTCGTTACGGCTAATAAGGGCGTAAACTTGGCCGTCTTTAATGTAGACAATGGACAACTGAGCCGCCAAAAAGGACGTTATCTGGTGGATGAAAATCCATTGGTGTTTTATCATTATCATCATTTGAGGGAAATACATCAATATGTTTTCGACATAGGCGTAGACAATGAGGTGTTTTACTTTAACCCTGTTCTTGTGTCGATTTATAAGAGGTATATTCAATCGATGTATAAGTTGACTAAAAAGTATAGTATAAAACCAACAACAAATGTTCGTTATCATTCAGTAGGCTTGTCAGGAGCCAAACTACGAGATAGGTTGATTTATGGTTACTCACTGGTGGTACATCCTTTGTATGCGGGTGGAGTACATTTGCAAAAGCCCTATGAGCGGTATCTGAAAATAAAAAAAATGTTTGCAAACAATGGCAAAACTACTCAACCTTAAAACCTTTACAGATGCGCGGGGCAACCTGACTGTCATCGAAAAGGTGATTCCCTTTGATGTCAAGCGGATTTTTTATATTTACGGAGTAGACGACTCGGTGCGTGGTGGTCATCGGCATCATCAAACGATACAGGCGGCGGTGTGTATTCAGGGGCGGTGTACGATTTATAACCACGATGGTCAAGCAGAGGTCGAATACCTGCTCGATGCGCCGCACAAATGCCTGATTTTGGAGCCTAAGGACTGGCATCAGATGTATGCCTTCAGTCCTGATGCGATTCTGATGGTGCTGGCTTCTACCCATTTTGACCCCAACGACTACATCTATGCGCCTTATTGAGTACGAAAACCTCGCCAAGCTCAACGCCCCCTTCGAAGACGCATTCCGCACGCAGTTTGAGGCCGTGCTGCAAAGTGGGTGGTATATCTTGGGGCATCAGGTGCAGCAGTTTGAGCAGGCCTTTGCCCGCTACTGCCAAGCCGAGCACTGTGTGGGGGTGGCCAATGGTCTCGAAGCCCTCGTATTGGCACTCAAGGCCTATGAGTTTCCGGCGGGGAGTGAGGTCATCGTCCCTTCCAATACCTATGTGGCCACGGTCTTGGCCGTATTGCAGGCAGGGCTGCACCCGGTGTTGGCTCCGCCTGATATGGCAACCTATAACCTTGACCCACAAGCCCTCCCCCAATACATCAGCCCGCGCACGGTGGCGCTGATGCCCGTACACCTCTATGGCAAGCCCTGTGATATGCCCGCGCTCTTGTCCATTGCCCAAGCTTACGGCCTGAAAGTAATCGAAGATGCAGCCCAAGCCCACGGTGCGAGCATCAGCGGGCAGAAAGTGGGCAGCTTTGGCGATATGACCTGCTTTAGCTTTTACCCTACCAAAAACTTGGGGGCGTTGGGTGATGGCGGCGCTATCACAACCAACGACGCTGCCCTGGCCGAGCGACTGCGCACCTTGCGCAACTATGGCTCTCAGCAGAAGTACTACAATCAACTACTGGGGCACAACTCTAGGCTGGACGAACTACAGGCCGCTTTTTTGGCCGTCAAACTCCCCGAACTTGACCGTATCAATGCCCACAAACAAGCGCTCGCAGCCCGCTACCTAGAAGGGCTGAAGGCTGACTTTATCAAGCCTGTACTACAAGAGGGCTATACCGATGTGTTTCATATCTTTGCCGTGCGGCATCCGGAGCGCGACCGCCTGCGGCAGTACTTGCTCGATAGGGGCATCAAGACCGAAATACACTACCCCCTGCCCCCGTTTAGGCAAGAAGCCCTCCAAGGGTACTTTGACCCCGAGGCGCACCCCCTTGCCGATACCATTCACCGAACGATTCTGAGCCTGCCCTGTTCCTTTGCCCACCACCCGGAAGAAATCGAACAGGTCATCGAGGTGATGAATGCGTTTTGAGGTAATACGTGTTTATTTGTCATTGTATCATCAAGTTATATACTTATCTCTAATGGCTATAACATACCCAAAAATATCCATTGTTACACCTAGCTATAATCAAGGGAAGTTTATTGAAGAGACCATTTTGTCAGTGCTGAACCAGAACTACCCTAATTTGGAATATATCATCATTGATGGAGGTAGTACCGATGAAACAATAGATATCATCAACAAATATGCGTCTAAACTGAGTTATTGGGTGAGCGAACCAGATGGCGGAATGTATTATGCAATACAAAAGGGCTTTGAAAAATCTAGTGGCGACATTATGGCTTGGATTAACTCAGATGACAAGTATCACCCAGGAGCATTTGACATTATTAGACAAGTATTTGAGCAATTTCCTATGGTGGAATGGCTCACAGGTATTCCCACGGTGTGGAATGAAAGTGGCCTCTGTGTAGCCGTAAACCCGCTATATAATTGGTCTAAGTATGAGATGTATTCAGGAGAATACTATCAACAACAGCGTTGGATTCAACAAGAGTCTACTTTTTGGCGGCGTTCGTTATGGGAAAAAGCAGGAGGGTACATGAATACAGAGCTGCAGCTGGCTGGAGATTTTGAATTGTGGCTGCGATTTTTTCAATATACGAAACTATATCCTTTACAAGCTTTAATCGCAGGGTTTAGGATACAAGCAGAACAACAGACCGCCATAAAGTATGACAGCTATCTCAAAGAAGCTTATGAGTGTCTCCAACACAAAATCACCCACTTAGATGACCAAACAATACGTACAATGAAGCAAATCAAAAGCTATAACCGGTGGCTAGAGTGGACTAGTAGAGTAAATGTATATCGCTGGCAAGAACAACGTTTAAGGCTGCTCGATTACCCGCCAAGGGTATGTTACAATTTTAAAAAGAAGCTTTTTGATATTGCCCCGATAGTATGACACCCCCTCTAGTTTCCATCATCATCCCGACATACAATGCGTCAGCGACCTTGTCCAAAACGCTGGAAAGTATTGTGCAACAGACATACCCTCAAATAGAAGTATGGATTGTAGATGGACAGTCTACCGACCATACCCTCGAAGTCATCCAACAATATACGGAACAGCATAGTTATATGCAGTGTGTTTCTGAGGCGGATAAAGGTATATTTGATGCCATGAACAAAGGAGTAGCTTTGGCAACAGGTGAATGGCTCTATTTTTTGGGGGCAGATGATGTGCTTTTACCTAATGGTATTACAGATGTTTTTGGGCAGTGTGATTACCAAAACCTCGACTTTGTATATGGCAGTATCATCAGCCAAAGCAGCAACAAGGTGTATGATGGCTTTTTTTCCTTGGCTAAGATTATGCGACAGGGCATCTGCCATCAGGCTACTTTTACCCGAAAATCGCTGTATGATACCATTGGCCTCTTTGATTTGCGTTACAAAGCCGCCGCCGATTGGGATTTCTCTTTGAAGTGCTTTGCCAACCCCCAAGTACGCATACAATATGTGGAGGCGACAGTGGCTGTTTATGGTGCCTCAGGATTTAGCAGCTATTACTATGACACTACTTTTCGGAATCAGAAAGAACAACTATTGCTGAATTATTTCCCAAACAAAGACAAAGCGTTTTACTGCGCTTTCGGGGACTTAGTGTTTAACTTATACAAAACAAGAAACTATCGACACGCACTGTATGCCAGCTTGTTTGTGGCAAAATCCACCGGACAGTGGGGGTATTATCTTAAAAATGCCGCATACTGGCTAAAAACATCCATATTTACCAAGTATGACACCGTCTAATGCCTCTATCCCCTTAGTCTGCACCATCAATGCGGCCTATGCGCAACACTTCGGGGTGATGTGTGTATCCTTGTTTGCCCATAGCCCCAAGCAGCGGTTTGAGGTGTACCTTGTCTGTAGCGATTTGTATGAGGCTGACCGCCGCAAGCTCCGGCGGCTTTTTGACCAAGGCGGGCATCAGCTCCACGTATTACCTTTTCAAGAAACGCTGGTAGCTCATTTTCCCCTGAGTGCGCACGCACACTATGCCAATTATTACCGCCTGTTTTTGGCCGATTTGCTCCCCCCGCAGCTCGACAAGGTGCTGTACCTAGACTGTGATATGATATTCCAAGGCGATATTGCCCCGCTTTGGCAAACCGACCTTGGCAACTACTGGGTGGCGGCTGTAACGGATGTGAGCGTAAATAACCCACAAGCCCGTCTGCCAATGAAACAAGAGCGCTATTTCAACTCAGGTCTGATGCTGGTCAACCTTGCCAAATGGCGGACAGAAAAACTCAGCCGCCAAGCGACAGCCTTTGTAGAAAGCTTTGAAGGCACACTCAACAGCTGGGACCAAGACGTATTGAATGTCCTTTTTGATGGCCATTGGCTCAGCCTAGACCTACACTGGAACGTACAGTCTTATTTTTATGACATCCCTGACGAACTACTCACACAAAAGCCTGACAAAAACGCTATCTTAGCTGCTAGGGCACGCCCGGTAGTAGTACATTATACGGCAAGTATTAAACCATGGCAGCCTCATTCTACACACCTCAAAAAACAGTTATACCAGCATTATCAACAGCAAAGTCCTTGGCGACAAACCCGTTGGCAAAGTTGGTATCAAATGCTTAAAAACCGCATCCCTGTATTATGAAACAGGCCAAAACTTCTGCTCCGATTATCTTCATACATTATGGCAATTCGCCGTATTTGAAGTATACATTACGCTCAGCCCAATTGAGCAATCCAGATAAAGAGGTGGTGCTGTTGGGCGATGCAGACAATCAGCACCTCCGGCAAATGGGGATTAGTCATTATCTGTTGGAAAATTACGCCCAAGGCAAAGAAATTGAACTGTTTCATCAAGTATATCGACACGTAGCAGGCAAAAAACATATGGCCAAAACCTTTGCAGATCGCTGGCTGAAGTTTGTTTTTGAGCGCTGGTTTATGATGTATACCTTTATCAAAACGAAAGACATCCAGCAGTTTTGGACTTTCGACTCTGACAACCTCTTGCTTAGCTCTTTGGCTCAGTTTGAGTCTCAGCTGTCGGCATATGACTGTACCACACAGTGTATGGATACTTGTATGAATGGCTTGATTAATAACCAAAAGGTCGTAAAAGGGTACATCGACAAAATCAATGAGTTGTTTCAACGAGAAACTTATTTGGCTCAGCAACAAGAAGAGTTTGATACCAAACATCCTGACTATGCCTTTACAGAAATGAGGGCTTTCAAAATTTATCGTGATGAAACGGATATTCAGACCTTCCGACTTCAGACGATTGTCGACCAAAGCGCCTTTGACGAATGTGTGGCCTGTACCCATCACGAGATGCGGATGCACCCCCAAGCACTATCCAACGGGCAAAAAATGAAACAGTTGTTTATCAACGCGCAAAAGGAAGTCTTTTCTTACTATGAGCCGGAGCAGCGCTATATCAAACTCCATAACCTGAATATGAGCTGGATACCACAGTACTTGACCAAACGTGTGTATGACTATGTGTTTGAGAAACCGCTGCGCTTCGAGCACGCAGAGGAGCTAAAACTGATTCCCGTTAACGAGCCCATTGGTGTTAGCATACAGCGGCAGTCAATGGCATTTTGGAATAAGGGGAAGCGGCGACTTCTTAAGATTATATCAAAATAAGTATGTTAGGAAAAACACTCCATAGACTTCGGGTTTTGGCGGCTTGTCTGGGGCTTCGCGATGGATGGCGTGTCGCTTATCATCACTGGTGGCGCAGGGATTTGCACAAACATCACCCCTTCCTTTTTCAGGAATTGGTAGTGTTGTTACACCTTGCCGACCAAGGGGCGCATATCCACAGGCAAGGAGGCTATTGCCTCATCAATACGCAGCTGAATGGGCAGGCCTTTAGCATACGCCTGCGCAAGCATACCAGCGACTTTTTTATCTTCGCCCAAATCTGGATTCGCCAAGACTATGCTGCGTTCATCCGGCAGGTGTGCCAAACCCAAAGCCCCGCACCTCAATACATTATAGACGCTGGCGCCAACATAGGACTGGCAGCACTATATTTTACGGCCTATTTCCCCCAAGCGCATATTATCGCTCTGGAGCCGGAAAGCGCTAATTTTGCACAGCTCCAATGGCACTGCCGGCACAATCCATCGGTGCATATTCAGGCATTACAAGCCGCACTTTGGCATCAGGATACACACCTATATCTCGACCAATCGTTTCGAGATGGCTCCCATAGTGCCTTTGCCGTAACTACAGTCCCCACAACGGCGCTAACACCCACACAGGCTTTTAGCCCCAAAACATTATGGGCGCAGCACCAATGGCCAAGGATAGATATTTTCAAAATAGATATCGAGGGAGCCGAAAAAGAACTCATCAAAGCCTCCGATGACTTCTCGGACTGCCTAGCCCACACGCAATGGTTGGCCATAGAAGTACACGAAGAACGCATCTCACTCGCCGAGGTAAGGGCTTATTTGGAAGCGCGTCAATTCCAGATAGCCCACAGCGGCGAATACCTCATCGCCCAAAAAAACACCTAACAATATGAAATCCATGCTCAAAAAAATATTGCCCGGTACAGTCAAACGCGGCATCAAACGTTTGTTGGGTATTCCTATCCCCGAAAACATCCACAAAGAAGTATACAGTGCCTATGCCGGCAAAACAATCCAAGAAGGGCAGGCTGCCGGCGACATTATTTATGAGCAGTTGGCTTCCGGTAGACCTTTGATGGTAGCACGCATAGGCAGCACAGAGCAAAGCTGCCTTACCAACTACATCCACTTGCGCCAAGGCAAGGCCAAAGAATGGAACCCTGTGGTAGTCGCCGAAATGTGGCACGCATCCGGTTTTTTTTCCAATACCCCACCTATGCTGGAACGGTTTTGTGAGCTTTTCGAACAATCGCTGACCACGGTAGATACCCTCGGGGTTTGGTTTTTGCCCGGCGAGCGCTATATCTGCGAAAATATCTGCCCTCAAGCTTCCTTCATTCATCTCAAAGACATCGAGCCTTACTACCACCCACAACCTTGGAGCCGTATTTTGGAAGGCAAAAAGGTGCTTGTAATCCATCCTTTTGCCCAAACCATTGCCCGGCAGTTTGCCCAAAACCGTACCAAGCTCTTTGCCAACCCTGCCGTATTACCTCCCTTCGAGCTACAAACCATTACGGCTGTACAATCGATTACTTACAACAGGCCTGAGTTTGCAACTTGGTTTGATGCCCTCGACCATATGAGCAACCAAGCCGCTGCCCTCGATTTTGACATAGCCATTATTGGCGCCGGCGCTTACGGACTGCCCCTGGCAGCCCGTATCAAGGCAATGGGCAAGCAGGCCATCCATATGGGCGGAGCCACACAAGTATTGTTTGGGGTAATGGGTCGGAGGTGGGAGCAGATGCCTTTTTTCCAGCAAATGATGAACGAGTACTGGGCGCGTCCTACTGGAAGCGAAAAACCGCCAAAAGCTGACACGATGGAGGGAGGCGCTTATTGGTAAGTTTTTGGGCTACCCCTCTTGTAGCTTGCGGAGCGCTTGACGGACGGCACTTTCTATTTCTTCGTCCAAGAGCCAATGGTAACGCAACAGTGTTTTACCGTAGCGTTCCTCATACACCTGAGCATCGTAGCGGGCAATGGCAAGCAGGGCTTCGGGCTGGTTGATGGTACGGAGTTTGGCAAAATAAGGCTGGGCAATAGAGGGGTTGAGCGAAGGCACACGCACCAGCATCAGCCAAAACCAACACAACAATGCTTGATACTGACTAGGAGTGAGGCTGTCAGGTGTAGGGAGTTTGAAAACACGCAAGGCCTGATGCCAGTAATCTGCTATGCGGGTAGTAGTGAGCGAGAGTTGGCGCATTTGCTGAAAGCATTGTTCATACACCCGTTTGTTGTGGGTGATGAGGTTGATTTGAAGGGTTTGATACAACACATCTTCGGGGTTAGCAAAGCCCACCTTGTGGGCAAAATCCCGACAGAGGTCAAACTCCTGTTTGTGGATGCGGCGGTCGGCAGCCACCATTTTTACAATATCCTCAAGCTGTGCTTGTTTTTCGGCATCCGTTCGGGGCAATACTAAAGGGAGTTCGCCTTCGTGTTGTAAAATCCCGATGACATCCATTCTCGAAAGCCCTAGCAAGACCATTAGTTGAGAGAGGGTTTCGCGCTCTTCATCCACCATCTGGTTGTCGGCCATAGCGGCAATGAATACATTCTGAAAATAATCGATGCGCTGGGTTTTGTTGAGTGTTGTGGACATAAGCTGAGATTGGGTGATAAATGCTGGCAGCCACCAATTTGGCACGAAAAAGGTGTGTATTGCTTTGGCCTATAGCAATTGGTGAACCCTTGAAATTTGAAAATTTTCGTACATAAGACTAGAACGTCAAAATGACATCATCACGCACTGAGAAACAAAAATCTTACCACAAAAAACTCCTAAGCAATAGCGCTTAGGAGTTGGGAGGCATTAATCTAAGGCCAAAAAGCGGTCGGGGTAGTCCGTAATCAGACCGTCTACCCCCATTTGGCGCATCTTACGCATATCGTCTGGTTCGTTGACTGTCCAAGGGATGACCTTCATCCCCTTGGCTTGGGCCAGACTGACTACGGAGGCATCGAGCAGTTTGAAGTAGGGGCTGTAGACCTGTGGGATGAAACCTAGACGCTCAAGGTTGGCATCGAGTCCGTCTTGGTTCTCTACCAACAACACCAGCGGCAGGCTCGGCGCTAGCTGACGCATCGCTTGGAGAGTGCGCACATCAAAAGACTGTACAAAGGCATACTCCTCTAGGCCTAGCGCCTTGATTTCGGCATAGAGCAAGGCTGCAAAGCGGTTGGGGCGTGGGTGGTACAGGTCGTCGCCTTGGGGCAGCGACTTGGTTTCGATGTTGAACAAGGGCAACGGGCGTTTTTGGGCTTCGCAATACGCTTTTACGGCCTCTACCACTTCGCGCAAGGTAGGCTTGGCGGCTTTTTGGGTTTGCTGCTCGGGGAAGCGCGGGTTTTGGATGCTGCCACAATCGTAAGCCTGAATGTCGGCCAAGGTCATTTGGTAGATATTCAACTTGGTACCGGCGAGACTGTCGAGGGGCTTGCCCTGTGGGTCGGTACAGATAGTGGCATTGAACCAAGGCTCGTGTGAGACGACCAACTGGCTGTCTTTGCTCACCACTACGTCCAGCTCCAGTGTATTCACGCCCAGCTCCAGCGCCTTGAGGAAGGCCGGAATGCTGTTTTCGGGCAACAAGCCGCGTGTGCCTCGATGGCCTTGGAGGTCAAAACCGGCGGTGGCTTGTGTGGTGCTGTCGGTAGTATCGGTATCGGTAGTTTGGGTGTCTGTCGTTGATTGACAAGCACTTAATGCCAAGCATAGTCCCAAAATACTTGCAATAAAAAAGGAATGAAGGTATGCCATAAGGTAGTGTTGGGTGTGTGTAGATGGTGTGTTTTGGTTAAAATTCACACTTTTCACCCAAATATGCGCAAAGCCAAGGTCAAACTTGTTTTATCAAATTGTTACGATGCTACCAACGTGTTCGCATTCTACCAACGTATCGCAACTACGTTGGTAGCCCTTATGGACGAATTCTCAAAAATACGCTGCTTTGAGTCGGAGGCCGGTATCCTCGGGCAGACCAAACATCAGGTTCATATTCTGCACGGCTTGTCCTGAGGCACCTTTGAGCAGGTTGTCTATCATACTGATGATGAGGAGCTTGCCCTGGTGTACTTCTAGGTGTAGCAGGGTTTTGTTGGTATTGACTACTTGCTTGAGGTCGGGGTTTTGGGCGACGAGGTGCACCTGTGGGCTGTCGGCATAAAAGGCTTTGAAAAGCGCTTCGGCCTCGGGGCGGTCTGCTTCCCAGTGGGTGTAGAGTGTGGCCATAATGCCCCGCGTAAAGTTGCCCCGCATAGGGATAAAGTTGAGCGCCTTTTGGAAGCCGGGTTGTAGCTGCCGCAGGCTTTGCCCTATTTCGGCCAGGTGTTGGTGTTCGAAAGCCTTGTACACCGACACGTTGCTGTTGCGCCAGCTAAAGTGGCTGCTAGGGCTGAGTTTTTGACCTGCACCGGTAGAGCCGGTGATGGCGTGGATATGCACCTCGTCGTGGAGTGCTCCGGCCTGTGCCAGCGGCAGCAGTGCCAGCTGAATGGCCGTCGCAAAGCAGCCGGGGTTGGCGATGTATTGCGCCTCGCGCAGGGCAGGACGGTTTAGCTCTACCAAGCCATAAACAAAGCGGTTGTCGGGGCTGTGGAGACGGAAATCTTGGCTCAAATCAATCACACGCAGGGCGGCAGGCGGCGTATTTTGGGCCATAAAGACTTCGGCCTCGCCGTGGCCTACACACAAAAAGAGCAGGTCGATGGCCTCAAAATCAAAGGTTTCGCAAAAGCGTAGGGCGGTATCACCGAGCAGGTCGCGGTGGGTGCAGGCTACCAGCTGCCCCGATTGACTCTTGCTATGTACCCAGACCAGCTCGGCCATAGGGTGGATGAGTAGCAGGCGGATAAGTTCGCCCGCCGTATAACCGGCGCCGCCAACGATGCCGATGCGGATGGGGGTATTGGGGTTGTGCATTATTTCTGAAGGCTTTGGTAAATCTTGAGTTGGTTGGCCAATATCTTGGTGAAGCCTTTTACGTCTTCGCCGCTCCAGGCGCTGTTCATCTCGCCATATTGACCAAAAGAAGACTGCATTAGGTCATAAGGCGACTCGATGCCCTCTAACACAAAGCGGTGAGGGTGTAGCTGTACCCATACCGTACCACTGACGCGGGTTTGGGTATCGGTCAAGAAGCTCTCGATGTTGCGCATCACGGGGTCGAGGAAGAGCGCCTCGTGGAGCATCATCCCGTACCAGTTGGCCAGCTGTTCTTTCCAGTGTTGTTGCCACTTGGTGAGTGTATGTTTTTCGAGCAGGTGGTGCGCCTTGATGAGGATAAGGGGGGCGGCAGCCTCAAACCCTACCCGGCCTTTGATGCCGATGATGGTGTCGCCTACGTGGATGTCGCGCCCGATACCGTAGGGCTGAGCCAAGGCTTGAAGAGCTTGAATGGCCTCTACGGGGCTGTCGAAGCGTTGTTCGTCGAGACCTACTAGCTCTCCCTGTTGCCAGTGGAGGGCTACCGTGCGGGGTTCGGTTTGGGTGAGGGGCGTAGGATAGGCCGCATCGGGCAGGACTTGGCGCGAGGTCAGGGTTTCGCGTCCACCAACGCTTGTACCCCATAGACCTTGATTGATAGAGTAGGCGGCCTTTTCCCAGTTATCGTGTACGCCGTGGGCTTGCAGGTAGGCAATCTCGGCTTCCCGAGAGAGGCGCTGCTCCCGAATGGGGGTCAGAATCTGAACCTCTGGAACCAATACTTGAAACGCCAAGTCGAAGCGTACTTGGTCGTTGCCAGCGCCTGTGCTGCCGTGGGCAATATAGGCAGCGCCTAGCTGCTTGGCGTATTCGGCAATGGCTAGGGCTTGGAACATCCGCTCGGCACTCACCGACAGCGGATAGGTTTGGTTGCGCAAGATATTGCCAAACAACAGGTACTTGACACACTGCTGATAAAAGGCTTCGGTTTTGTCGAGTGTGGTATGGGAGGCTACCCCAAGGGCATAGGCTTTTTGCTCAATCCGCGCCAGCTCTTCTACACTGAACCCGCCCGTGTTCACAATGGCCGTATGTACGGTCAGGCCGCGCTCTATGGCAAGGTATTTTACACAATAAGACGTATCGAGGCCGCCACTAAAGGCCAGTACTACGGTGTTGTTGGCTGTTTGGGACATGGGGTGTAAGGGTTAGGGGTCAATGGGTGGAGTAATTGATGTTGTATGGGTAGGCGGGCGTAAGCGGCTTAGGGGCTGAGCCAAGTAGCCTTGCGGCTTGCCGCAAGCTACAGGTGAAGACCCGACCCGAAGGGGAAGCCCCAAGAAAAACGCGTAAGCCGTGCAATTTTTGTATGGAAGAGGGGGCTAAAAAAGCCGCAGGCGCTCCCGTAGGCTTAGCACGCCGCCAGAGCCGGCACGGCTGCGCTTTTGCTCTTTTTTCTCTTGGCGCTTTTGTTTGGTTTCTTGTACACGTATCAGCACATGTTGCTTGAAGCGCAACCAGCGCTCATATACTTTAAACTTACGCCACTTGCTTTTATTTTCTTTTTGTTGGTCTTTTTCTTTGGGGTCGAAGAGCATCCCGGTACAGAGGCAGTGCTTGCGCTCGGTGCGGGTGAGGATGTCAAAATTGATACAGCTTTGGCAGCCCTTCCAGAACACATCGTCTTGGGTAAGCTCCGAAAAAGGGACGGGTTTGTAGCCCAGCTCAGAGTTGATTTTCATGACGGGCAGGCTTGTGGTGATGCCGAAGATTTTGGCATCAGGGTATTTCTTGCGCGATAGCTCAAAGACCTTGGCCTTGATGTTGCGGGCTACGCCCGTGCTACGGAATTCGGGGTTGACAATCAGCCCAGAGTTGGCCACATACTGCCCGTGGCTCCACGTTTCGATATAACAAAACCCTACAAAGGCTTCGCCGGCCAAGGCAATCACCGCCTTACCCTCCAGCATCTTGCTGACGAGGTAGTCCGGGGAGCGCTTGGCGATACCGGTTCCTCGAATGCGGGCCGATTCTTCCATCATGGCGCAAATCTCTGCGGCGTATTGTGTGTGCCCCTCGTGGGCAACAAAAATTTGAATGCCTTGCATAGGTATAATAGGGTAGGGGGTGGAAGAGAAACAAAACTGAGGAATGAAATCGACCAGGTAGGTTTTTTGGGGAAACCGTCTGAACCTACGCTTGCCACATAATGCCGCAGCCTCGGGTCAACAAAACAACCTGATATAGGAAGGGAGCAGTAGCAGTTTGTATAAATGACTATCCGTAGCCACTCAAATCAACCAGAAAATGTGGGTCAAAAACTGCAACGAGAAGAACAAGTCCTGCAAAGAGGATAGGTGTGTATTACGCCCTACGACGAAGACGCAAGTGCCGCCTGACAGCGAGCAACGGAAAAATACACGGGACTTGTTGTGGTTTCATAATGGCGACAAATTTAGCGAACTTTCGCTATGTTCCAAACTTTTGAAGGAAGATTTTTTTAAAGTTTTATAAAATACATTATGTTTAGTTTTTTGAATCTAAACCAACAATGACTACGCACTATCAAATACCGAGTATGCACAAAAGCCCCCTTGCCGGACTAAGAAAGGACTGAGCTGACTTGTTGAGTCAGTAACGAGGCTATAGATTTGACCTACAGTTTGAGCTGTAGGCTTCAGAAATATCCAGTGTAAGTTTTTTCAGCCTTTATAATTTGAATTTTTGGAAAGAAATCACACAGTGAGTTATCTTTTTTTGATGCTAGGCATCTTACTAAAGAATACACCAAGGTAGCTCAGATAGCATTGTTGCAAATATGGGGATATTATTGTAGTTGTTGTTTGTTTTTTAGCATTTCAAAATTTGTGTGGATTTGCTAATAATCCACCAGCAACTGCTATGAGCATATTGCTGTGCTTGTGTGTATATTTCTATACTCTCAAGCTGCGGGTTTTTGAAAGATAAATCCTCAAGTACGGGGTATTTTGTTGTTGATACTGGCATTTTGCCTCAATCACTATCTCTAGAGATGATAGAGAGAAGGGGGCTACTGATTGGACTTCAGCCAGCGGCCTCCCGTTGCTTATTTAGGGTATTTCAGAGGCTGTAGGGAGCTTTTCATACGATGGTGGCCATCTTTCAGGGGTATAACCACTGATGCTGAGTGGTATGGGTTATACTATATCCAATCAAAATTGGTATAGGAAACACGCCAATGGATATTTTTAAAATCCCATAGTTAAAACTGTGAGCTAAGTCTCATTATACTCCAAAAATGAGGCCTTAGTTTGTCTCGGAGCTGTTTGTCCAAAAATGTCCAGTGGCGTGTATAGGAAATGTATCTATTGAAAATCATCAAGAATCAAATAAATCTTGGTATATTTTGGGGGCAGGGTCTTGGTGTTTGACATAGGTGGATGGCTATGGCCGATAGGAAGCCAATCCAGCGACAAAAAAGCACTATCAGCGAACCAAAACATCGCCCTGCCCGTAAAGTCTATCACGCTAGCCTACTTGTCAATACTGACAAACTCCCTCACAGGCCAAAGGGTGTAACAGTCTATAGATAGATACCCCCCGGCATAGCCAAAAAGCTTTTATGAACACAAGCATCAGTACTTATAGCGTCTCTAGGTTAGTTATTGGGTTGGTTGTATGGTTTTTTGTAGCCCCTTGTTATGGCCAAGTGACCTCTTCACGAGTGGTAGTCGTAGGCGATTCAGCCAAGGATTTCAACAACCCCTCCAAGTTGGTAGATTATTATTTGCACCAAGCTGAGGTACTTTTTTGGCTAGATGTGTTACAGAGTGAACAGTATGCCCAAAAAGCACTAAACCTAGCCCTAAGACTCCAACTGCCCACAAAGGAGGCGCAAGCTTATCTCTGGTTGGGGCAGATTGAGGCCTTTCGAGACCCGGCCATTGCTGCCCGATACTATGCCAAAGCCGAGAAAAAAGCACTAGAACAAACCAAAGATTTTGGTTTACATGCCGAGGTATACAGGCAATTGGCCAATTTTTATCTCAAATTGGAGCAATATGACCTTGCCATACAATATCTGCAAAAGTGTAATCTTTTGGCCAAACAACATAGACCTGATATCACGGTCTATGGGATAATGGGACATATTTATGCCAAGCAAAAAAATTTGCCGGCAGCCATCGAGGCCTATCAAAAACAGCTTGCTTTTCAGAAAAGAAACAAAAATTGGAGTGCCTTGCCCTCTACATTGAGCGAAATGGGCAATGCTTATTATCAAGTAGGCAACTTCGACCAAGCGCGAAACTGCTACCTCCAAGGGATACAAATTGCCCAAAAATATGGAGATCATCGCAGCCTAGGATTTTTGAAAGATAATGTAGGCTTGTCTTTTTTTAAACAAGGGGAGTTCAGTCAGGCGCTAGTGTGGCAACAAGAGGCTGTCGAACATCGACGCTCCGTAAACAGTGAGTCGGAGCTGGCTGTTGGGCTTAACAACATAGCTTCTACCTTGCTATCACTTGGCCAGCCCCAGGCTGCCATTCAGACCTTGGTAGAGAGCTATCCGTATACATTGCATCCCAAACACATCAGGCTACGCCAGGAGGCCAGCCAGCTTCTAGCCAAAGCATACGAACAGCAAAAACGTTATGATTCAGCGTTCTTTTATATGCAAGTAGCCCATACTTGTGGAGACACCCTACGTCAGCAGGAGCGAGAGCGAGCCCTGAAAGGCACTGCTGCCATCATAGAGGTACAACAGCAAAAGTATGAAAACACCATATTGCTCCAGAAAAACAGGCAGTGGTTTTGGGTAAGTCTCTTACAGGGGGTTGCTGTATTGCTGGTACTTGGGATTGTTTTGCTGCTCATCAGACAAGGCCGCATAAGCAAGGGGAATCTAGATAAGGAGCGTATCGTCAATCAGACCAAAAACCGCCTATTTGCTATCGTCAGCCACGACTTACGCTCACCTATCAACTCTTTACTGGGGCTTTTCAGCTTGTTCGATAACAACAACTTATCCAACGAGGAGTTTCTCCACCTGACCCGGCGACTCAAAACTAATGTCGAGACGATGAGTTTTACGCTTAACAACCTGTTATATTGGGCCAAAAGCCAACTCGAAGGCATAGAAACAATCCCTAAAAAACACAACTTGGCTACATTGTGTAATGAAAACATCGTACTACACGAAAGCCAAGCTGTCCAAAAACAAATCAACATCAAGCACCAAGTCCCGTCAGACCTCTTTTTTTGGGGTGATCTGGAGCAAATCAACCTCGTACTCCGAAATTTACTGGTGAATGCTATCAAGTTTAGTCCCATAGGTGGAGAAATACAGCTGCATGCCTGCACCGATGGACAATTTCTACTTGTTTCGGTCAAGGACAAGGGTGTGGGGCTAAGTCTTCAACAACAGGAGGCGCTCTTTACCCAAGCCCTCGCAAGTACCCCCGGAACCGCCCGCGAAAAAGGTACAGGGCTAGGGCTGATGCTCTGCAAAGAATTTGTAGAAAACAACGGGGGGCGTATCTGGGCCGAAAGCCAAATGGGGCAAGGCAGCATCTTTTATTTTACAACTCCGCGTTTTTGGCCTTGATTTAAGCGGCTTCACCTGCCACGAGACTTAAACCACAGTTTTAATTGTGGGCTTTAGAAATGTCTAGTGGGGTATGTCGAGAGCTTGGGGGCAAAATGAGGACAATAGCGGCCAAAACCAAAAATGTCTGATGGCGTATCGGCTTCATACAAAAACTACCCACTTTGGTTAAGTAATCAGGTGGTTTCGGCAAGTATTGCACAAAAAATAAACCGTATAAGACCTGTAATACGTATTTATGCGCACATAGTTATCAACCCATTACAAGCCCTAAAAAAGATGACATCATTCCAAAAACTCCTACATTAGCCGGACTACTGTATATCGCAAGCAACAGTCCACTACAAGCACAAACTGTTAATAAAGAAAAAGCTAGACAATTGATAGACGAATTATGCAATTGTTTTGAGGCCTTTATCAACGGCCTTGACCCTGCTGTCAAACAATATATGTACGATGTAAAGGACTTGGGGATGGAAAAAGCCCGCGACAAATTTGGGAAGTTCGCCGGTATCGTTCCCGAAGCCCGACAAAGACAAATCTTTGAAGACCTGATGCGGATACAAAAGTTTGATGAGGAGTTTAACGCATTTGGCTGTGATTACAAACAGTTCCAAACCCTTGAGGTAGAGGGAGGTGCATACCACATCGTAAGCGAATACCTGCGATACAGCCCCAAGTGCGCACTGATGAACCTCGTATTCGCAGCCGGTGGCCGGTAGGGTTTAATAATCTACGGTGAGGTAGTGGTTGTGAAAGGTAAAGGTACATTGCCTTTCTTCGTAGCATATTGGAAACTAAGCCCTTATTATTTTGGTTTAGCTAGAAGCTAAGGGCTCAATTGCAGATGTATTCAATACCTCTATTACCTTATTATCATTAATTTTATGCTACAACAAGTAAGTGTGCGCTGGGCTTTAGCTCTCTGCCTGTTATTAATCCAAACGGCTACCTATGCCCAGACGCTTTACCCTTTCCCCAATGACGACGGACTTTGGGGCTATGTAGACCACACAGGGGCGTATCAGATTGCCCCACAGTATTTGGGAGCTTCGCTTTTTGTGGAGGGGCGGGCTTTTGTAACCCTGCCCAGCGATGTTAATCAGGACTTATACCTGTCCCAAATCACTTGTATCGACCACACCGGCAAGGTGTATTACCAATGGCCTATGGCCGGCAATACAGCGGGCATGCTGCTCCTCAATATAGGGCGCTACTTGATGCCCGGCGCTGGACTCATCACCAAGCCCTATGTTTCTGAAGAGACTTCTGTCAATCAGCAGTATGTCTATTATGACTACAACAGCGGCATGCTACGCCTGAGCATTACCACTGAGTGTACATATATGTGTTATGCTACAGCTTTTGATAGCGGAAGGGCTTTCATCGGGCTAAACGATAGTACCAAGGCCTGTATCGACTTGGAGGGAAACATCCGCTGGACAGTCTCAACACCTGCCAACGGCGTGGGAGACTTGTATCAAAGTGCCTTCGATGGCGGAATAGCAGTACAACATATAGAAAAGGCTGAGTGGGGCGAATGGCAAATTATTGATATAGACGGAAAAGTAGTTTTTTATCCATTGGATACCACTCAGTGGCATATCGACGAAATCAGCCACCCTTCTGAGGGCTACTGTTTTGTGGTGGCTTATGCCAAAACTCCTTCTAACAAGGAGCTTGATTACACCGAATTGGCGTATTTTATAGTCAACCTCAACACCCGACAAGTTAGCCCACTAAAAGACCTAAAGCTACACTATAGCTCGCCCATTACATATGTGATAGGCTATGAGTTTAGTGAAGGCTTGGCCTTGGTACAAACATACTCTGGCGAGCTTACTAACGGCATACAGCAAACATATATCCGACCGGATGGCTCTCTGGTCGAATTTGATCCTACTACTGATGCGCTAGGGTATCCTCAAAAAACACTGTTTCAGCAAACCGAGTACGAAAACGCAAACCTCATCGGAGGGCTATATAAGGACGGGCTTGCGCCTTGGGTGGTGTATAGGTATACCGATACTAACACAGAATACAAGGTTTTTTATATCGATAATCAGGGAAAAGCAAAGTTCGTATCAGGGTGGCTAAAAGAATAGCCTGATGGTACACTGTTGGATATTTTCCAAATTCCACTGTGGACTAAGCCTCACATTGGGGTAAAATGAGACTTAACCCACAGTTTTAACTGTGGATTTGAAAAATGTCCAGTAGCGTGTTTGGGAAATGTGTGTGCTGAGAATCTTTGAGAATCAAGAAAATCAAATCCTATAAATCCTCAAATTTTGGTATACCTTCGGTAAATCTGCAACAACTCATTAGCTGCGTGGCTTGGGGAGCGTAGGCCTTCAGACACTTCCTTACTCAATGCTTTGAGCAAGGTTTGTACCTGTGGGTGATCATAGAAATCACTTTCCAGCTTGTGGCTAATGCTGCGGTACATCCAGTCGAGGTTTTGGGCTTGGCGGCGTTGTTGCCAATAGCCGTTGGCTTGGGTGTGGGCTTCGTAAGCCCGTACCTGCTCCCAGAGCTCGGCAATACCTGATTGCTCCAATGCCGAACAGGTAAGTACTTGTGGCCACCAACCAGAAGCTGCCGGAGGGAAAAGATGCAGCGCATTTTGGTATTCCAGTTGGGCGAGGCGTGCGGCGGCGAGATTTTTGCCATCGGCTTTGTTGATGGCCAAGAGGTCGGCCATTTCCATAATCCCCTTTTTGATACCCTGTAGCTCGTCGCCGGCTCCTGCCAAGAGCAAGAGCAGGAAAAAGTCGACCATTCCGTGTACCATGGTCTCTGACTGGCCTACGCCTACTGTTTCGATAAACAATACTTCAAATCCGGCGGCCTCACAAAGCAACATCGCCTCTCTGGTACGGCGTGCGACCCCCCCCAAGGATTTGCCCGCCGGCGAGGGGCGAATATAGGCTCTTGGGTTCATCCCGAGTTGCTCCATCCGCGTCTTGTCGCCTAAGATACTGCCCCTGCTACGCTGGCTGCTGGGGTCTATGGCCAATACGGCTAGATGATGCCCCAAGGTATCGGTCAGGTAGGTGCCTAGGGCTTCGATAAAGGTACTTTTCCCCACTCCCGGCACGCCCGTAATGCCAACCCTGATAGCCTTGCCAGTATGAGGCAAAACCTGCTCCAAAATTTCCTGAGCCAAGGCTTCATCACTGGCCAAGGTACTTTCTACTACTGTAATGGCTTGGCTGAGCAATACGCGGTCTTGAGCCAAGATACCGTCGATATAAGTTTGGGCGCTATGTCGTTTGGGTGAAGACACTTATATAGGTAATGTATTTTTGAGTTCTTGAGGGATAAATAAGGTATTAAGGATTCAAAAATACCCATTCTCAGCACATCAAGCACAAATTCTGGATTAATTTTTAGGATAATCAGGACTGTTATTGTCACTTCAAGCAGTATGGGCAATTCCCAGAAAACATAAGCACTAGAAATACACAAGCCTTTCCGAGTCTGTAAGCGACAGGGAAAGGCTTGTTGGTAGGGCTTAGGCCAAAAACTCTTTGAGGTCAAGATTGTCTAAGAAGGCGGTCGTATAATCGCCGGACTTGAACTGCTCGTTTTCCATCAGCTTGATGTGGAACGGGATAGTTGTCTGTATTCCTTCAATGACAAACTCTTCGAGGGCACGCTTCATCCGAATCAGCCCCTCTTCGCGTGTTTGGGCACTGACGATGAGCTTGGCAATCATCGAGTCGTAGTTGGGTGGAATGCTATAGCCGGCATATACGTGGGTATCGACACGCACACCGCGCCCTCCGGGGATATGGAGATTGGTGATTTTGCCTGGCGAAGGACGGAAGCCGTTGGCAGGGTCTTCCGCATTGATACGACACTCAATGGCGTAGAGTTGAGGATAATAGTTTTTGCCCGAAATGCGTTCTCCTGCGGCAAGCTTGATTTGCTCCTTGATAAGGTCAAAGCTAGTAACTTCCTCAGTGATAGGGTGTTCTACTTGGATCCGGGTGTTCATCTCCATAAAATAGAAGTTTCGGTATTTGTCTACCAAAAATTCTATCGTACCCACACCTTCATATTTGATGGCTTCTACGGCTTTTACGGCGGCTACGCCCATCGCTTCGCGTAGCTCATCGGTCATAATAGGAGAGGGGGTTTCTTCCACCAGTTTTTGGTGGCGGCGCTGAATGGAGCAGTCCCTTTCTGACAAGTGGCAGCCATTACCGTATTGGTCGCCGGCTACTTGTATCTCAACGTGGCGCGGCTCTTCTACAAATTTTTCAAGATAAATACCTGCGTTGCCAAAGGCAGCTTCGGCCTCAGTACGGGCGCTGTTCCAAGCTTTTTCAAACTCGCTGTCTTCGCGGATGATACGCATCCCACGACCACCACCACCGGCAGTAGCCTTGATAATAACAGGATAGCCTACTTCTTTGGCCAGAGTGCGCCCCTCTTCGAGGGAGCTGAGCAAGCCATCGGAGCCGGGAATCACAGGCACACCAGCAGTTTTCATTGTATCTTTGGCCGTGGCTTTGTCGCCCATTTTCTCAATCATTTCTGGCGATGCCCCAATGAACTTGATGTTGTGTTCGTGGCAAATGCGCGAAAATTCGGCGTTTTCGGAAAGAAAGCCGTACCCAGGGTGAATCGCATCGGCATTGGTGATTTCTGCCGCCGCAATGATGTGCGGGATATTGAGATAAGATTGCTTGCTGGCTGGACCGCCAATACAGACAGCCTCATCGGCAAAGCGCACGTGGAGGCTCTCTTTGTCGGCAGTAGAATATACTGCCACGGTCTTGATGCCCATTTCCTTGCAGGTACGGATGATGCGCAGGGCGATTTCTCCTCGATTGGCAATGAGTATTTTCTTGAACATTGGTGTTGTTGTTGGGTGGTCAATCACAAAAAAGCAAGCCTGACGCTTGCTATCGAGAAAATAGAAAATGAGCGCGCTTAGATTGGCTCAACCAAGAACAGCGGCTGGTCATATTCTACAGGACTGGCATTGTCTACCAATACTTTGACAATGCGGCCCGAAACTTCTGATTCAATTTCGTTGAAGAGCTTCATAGCCTCCACAATACAAACTGTCTGACCAGCTTTCACCTCGTCGCCTACATTGACAAAAGAGGGGGATTCCGGGTTAGGAGAACGATAAAAAGTACCTATCATCGGCGACTTGATGGTCAGCAAGTTTGCTTCGCTGGCCGCAGGAGCTGCCGGAGTGGTGGTAGCGGGGGCGGCTACTGTTTCAGCAGGGGCGGCTACTGTTACGGGGCTGCTGGCTACTGGAGCCACGGCTTTAGGCGCTTCTACCAAAACAGCGCTGCTGCTGCGCTTTACGCTGATTTCAAAACTTTCGGTTTTGATGCTTACCTCATCGAGGCCGGACTTAGAGATAAAGTCTATGAGGTCTTGAATATCTTTTGGTTTCATAAGATTGGATTACAACAGTGTGTTAAGAGAAGTAGGAAGTACAAGGCTGGGGACTATTGGCTGTCGTAAGCCCACTTGAGATAAACAGCACCCCAGGTAAATCCGCCGCCAAAGGCTGCCAAGACGAGGTTTTGGCCGCGCTTGAGCTGTGGTTCGTAGTCGTGTAAACAGAGCGGAATGGTTGCGTTGGTCGTATTGCCATATTTGTGAATGTTGAGCATCACTTTGTCGGCAGGCAAGCCCATATGTTGGGCAGTGGCATCAATGATACGCTTGTTGGCCTGATGTGGTACGAGCCAAGCAATATCTTCGGCTCGAAGCTGGTTACGCTCCATAATAGTACCGCTGGCCTCGGCCATACGCTTGACAGCGTGCTTGAATACTGCTGCGCCCTCTTGGTATACAAAGTGTTCGCGGGCGGCTACGGTCTCGGCATTGGGTGGGCGGCGGCTGCCTCCGGCTTTTTGGTGGAGGTGAACCCAGCCGGCACCGTCTGATTGGAGCACAAAGTCCAGCACGCCATAAGGTTCTTCACTGGCTTCGAGCAAGACCGCTCCCGCGCCATCACCAAAAATGATGCAAGTTGCACGGTCGGTATAGTCTATGATAGAAGACATCTTGTCTGCGCCTACTACCACTATTTTCTTATAAGTCCCTGCTTTGATAAACTGCGAGGCGGTAGAAAGGGCATACAAAAAGCCCGAGCAAGCCGCTTGCACATCATAACTGAAGGCATTGCGGATGCCCACTGCATCGCAGATAAGGTTGGCCGTAGCCGGAAACACAAAGTCGGGGGTCGTAGTGGCGCAAATGAGCAACTCTACCTCCTCAGGAGCGGTATTGGTTTTGGCCAACAACCCTTTGACGGCCTCGGTAGCCATATGAGACGTACCCAAGCCCTCTCCTTTGAGAATACGGCGCTCCTTGATGCCGGTACGCTCGGTAATCCAAGTGTCGGTAGTGTCTACCAGTTTTTCCAGCTCTTGATTCGTCAGGATATACTCCGGGGTATAGGTATGAACCCCGCTGAGGCGTGCGTAGGTTTGAGTCATGGCTTGAGGGGGCCTTTCGGTTAGTTATTCTGTTCTTTGAGCGAGTGTTGTATTTTTTGGTACAACTCTGCTTGTGTCAGCCTTTCAGACAGCATAATGGCGCTACAAATAGCCTTATCATTAGACACGCCGTGTGCTATCACGACATTACCATTGATACCAAGTACGGGGCTTCCTCCGATGACTTCATAGTTGAAGTTATCAAAGAAGGGGTTGCTGTACTGTTGTTTTTTGAGAATTTCGTAATACGATTCAGCCATCTTGATGACCACATTACCCACATATCCGTCACAGACAATCACGTCGGCAGATTCGTTGAAGAGGTCACGCCCTTCGATATTGCCTACAAAATTGAGGCGCTCGTTTTTCTTGAGCAGTTGGTGCGCGGCTTGTGTGTGGAGATTGCCTTTTTGCTCCTCTTCTCCGAGGCTTAGCAAGGCTACTTTGGGGGTGTCTGTCTTGAAGACGTGTTGGCAATACATAGCGCCTATTTCGCCAAACTGCGCCAATACTTCGGGCTTACAGTCGGTGTTAGCGCCTACATCTAAGATGATGCCGTAGCTTCCGTCGAGTTTGGGTACGTGGCTGATAATAGTAGGGCGCAATACGCCGGAGATTACCTGTACACTAAAAATAGCGCCTACCAACATAGCGCCCGTATTACCGGCGCTGCAAAATGCGTCTACCTCTTTGTTTTTGAGGAGTTGGTAGCCAATACTGATGCTCGATTGAGGCTTTTGTGAAAGGGCTTTGGTAGGGTGCTCGGCCATCCCAATTACTTGGGGAGCATCTACAATTTCGACATTAGCCGGAATACCCTCCGTAAATTCGGCACGGATGGCCTCTTCTTGTCCGACTAAAACTAAGGTGGTGTCTTTACTGACTTCTTTGGAAGCCAGTAAAGCGCCTTGAACTACAGCTTTGGGGGCAAAATCGCCGCCCATTGCGTCGAGTGCAATTTTCATTAGATGACAGTTGTGGTGAGCAATACTACAGCTTTCGCTAAGATTCGACCAAGTTACGCAACTGACACGAATTCTTCAACTACTTTCTTGCCTTTGTAGTACAAATCACCATCTACTACGTAAGCGCGGTGGCGCAAATGAGGCTCGCCGGTTTCGGGGCATAGCACTACATTTTTGGCAGTAGCTTTATAGTGGGTGCGGCGTTTATCGCGGCGGGTTTTTGATATTTTACGCTTAGGATGTGCCATATCTCAACGCTGTTTTAAATTGTTAGAACTTATTTATATACTTGAAAATCAATTGGATTGCGAGTTTTTAAGCTTGCGAAGCGCTTCCCAGCGGCTGTCTATAGGGCTATCCTCGTCTGGGCTAGCAGGGGTGTTTTCGGAGCTATAGATGAGGGTCTCCTCTACGGTGTCATCATCGGCTTCATTACGGAAGCGAGGGTGCAGCTTTTTCATCGGAATGGCCAAAAGCACAAACTCATAAACAGGCTGTGATACATTGATGACAGCTGTTTGGCGGTCAATAATTTCTAGCTCATCAGTAATGGTCTCGGGAGTATCCCCAAACTGCCATATCAACTGCTGTTTTACCGCAATGGAATGCTCAAACGGCTCTAGGCTGCGGTCGCAGAGCAAAGTCAAACTGCCTTCTATATTGAAGTGGAGGTGCAGCATGGTTTCGCTTTTATCCAAAACCAAAGCGATTTTGAGCTGCGCTTTTTCTACAGAAGTATGCGCAGTACCCTCAAACAATGTCTCATCAGCAACGAAACTGAATTCGTGCTGGGTATTCTTGAGGGTGCTGATGGTAATATCAAAAGCCGATGCTTTCACTTGCTTCAATAATTGATGCTTTCAAAAATAGAACTGCAAAAGTAGACAGTTATTTTCAATTTTGAAAGTCTTGCAAGTGATTTATTTGGGTTTGGGCGTTGGTGCTTAGGCAGAAGGCAATATATACCCAATCAGAATTGTTTGGGGAAATATAGGCACTCAAAATTTTTAAACATCAAGAAAATCAAAGCCTGTAAATCCTCAAATCAAGTGAATCCTAGTACAAAAAAATAACCCCCGACCTTGGCCGAGGGTTTGCAAAGACAATATTGCTTAATAGCGGTTATTGTTACGGGGAGAGTAAGAAGACTGGCGGCTTTCGCGAGGTTCAGCTACTTTCACTACGATTGTTCTGCCATCCAATTGAGTGTTATTGAGGGCATTGATAGCGTTTTGACCATCTTGGTCGTCCATCATTTCAACAAAACCGAAGCCTTTTGAAGTACCGGTGAATTTGTCGATGATGATTTTAACAGATTTTACTTCACCATAAGATTCAAACAAGGAGCGAAGGTCGCTTTCTTGGGTCTCATAATTCAGTCTTGCTACGAAAATGTTCATTGTAATATAAAATTAAGAAATAAAACACTGCTGAGGATTTTGTGAGAAAACAGGAAGAAGTAGCAGAAAACGGAAATTACTAAAAGACCTAAAATCTTGCTATTCAGCTATTTGTGAACAAAACACTCAATCAACACAGTAAAACTAAAGATAAAATTCAGGGTTTGCAAATTTTAGTACAATTATTTTGGGCTGTTTACGCTAAACCCTGTATTGTTGTGGTAAGTTTGGCGATAGGTTTGTATAGCTTCTTCGAAAAGCCGCCGGCCTTTGTCAGAAAGCAGTGGGCGATAGCAGTTGTAGAAAAGCTGTAGATAATATTCAACACGTTCATTTTCAGAACCTTGATGGAAAATCTCCGCATCAGCAATCCAAGAATGCAAAATGATTTGGAGGTTATGAATCGTAAAATCGTATTGCCCTGAATATTGTTCTGGTGTAAGATAACCCTCCCGAATCAAGAAGTCGGCAATTTTGCGCATCATCTCCCTTCGTTTGTTGAACTGCATCTGTGCGTGTTCCTTAATTTCACTAAAATGACGCGCTACTTTGGTGATGCCCAAGTAGATAAACTTGTATTTGTAGAGTATTTCGAATATCTGCCGAAGGCTGGCCATCATAAAGGCTACGCCAAAAATTTGTTTTTCGACATAGCCAAACTGTTCATCTAGCTCTGTTTGCATATTGAGATACAGCTGACGGATGATGTCATCTTTTTTAGGAAAATGATAAGTTAGGTTACCATAGCTGATACCCATAGCTTCACTAATGTCGCGACCCGAAATGGCCGTAATGCCGTGTGTATTGAAAAGCTCTAGAGCCGTGGACAAGATTTTATCGCGTGTTTTCATAATGGGGTGAGTTGCAAAAATTAGTCCTCTGTGCCTAAAATTAGAAAATTATTTTTATTTTTGACTCAAGACCTGTGTGATTTTTGGCGCAAAAGCCCAAAAGTGCCGTGTCAGTATGGGTACGAAGCCTTATCAATAAACGCCAAACACAAAAACACCTGTGAAGGTGTTTGTATAACATCGACTCAGTAATGCATCAATACATTCAATACACATATCTAACCGTACTATCTTATGGACGCATATTATTTCAATGAAGAGCACCGCCTGTTTAGAGAGGGCGTGCGTCAGTTTTTGGCCAAGGAGGTCATCCCACACGTAGACCAGTGGGAGAAGGATGGGCGTGTGCCCAAGGAGCTGTGGCTCAAATTTGGTGAAATGGGCTATCTGGGGCTGAATTTCCCAGAGGAGTATGGCGGCATGGATGCCGATTTTTGGTATTCTGTAGTATTTCTGGAAGAGCTGGCGCGGTGTTTCTCAGGCGGCCTCGCAATTATCCCTACCGCACATCAGTATATGGCCTTGCCCTATATTGCCAAGGTAGGCAGCGAATTCCTGAAAGACAAGTACCTGCGCAAGGGCATCAGTGGCGAGTGGCTCAGTTCGATAGCCATTACGGAGCCATCGGCAGGCTCAGATGCAGCGGCCATCAAAACTACTGCCCGCCGCGAAGGTGATTATTATATCGTCAATGGCTCTAAAACCTTTATTACCAATGGAGTATATGGCGACTTTCTGATAACGGTAGTCAAAACCAACCCCGCAGCCGGCAGCGCAGGGGTGAGCCTACTGGTGATTGACCGCCACGCCGAGGGGGTATCGGCCAATAAACTTAATAAGCTTGGCTGGCATGCATCGGACACAGCAGAGTTGTTTTTTGAAAATGTAAAAGTGCCGGTCGAAAACCTCATCGGAGAGGAGGGCAAGGGTTTTTATTATCTAATGGGTGGTCTTCAGTTGGAGCGCCTTGCAGGTGCGGTGGCAGCTACAGCAGCCTCAGATTTCGCCCTGAAATATGCCCTAGAATATATGGGACAGCGGGAGGCATTTGGCCGTACTATTAATAAGTTTCAGGCGCTACGCCACCGTGTGGCCGATATGGCTGCCGAGATTGAAAGCACCAAATACTTTGTATACCACGCCTGTCGGATGCACAGCGACGGGCATTATGCCGTCAAGGAGGCTTCGATGGCCAAATTGTTGGCTACCGAGCTATCGGACAAGACGATGTACAAGGCCTTACAGTTTTTTGGTGGTTATGGGTTTATTGAGGATTACAAAATTGCGCGAATGTTCCGTGATAGCCGTGTGGGCACTATTGGCGGGGGAAGTTCCGAAATTATGCGGGAGATTATCGCCAAGATGGTCATCGACGATGTCCAGTACGATAGCGCTATTGGCAAGCCTAAGGCCGACAAGCCTGTATATACGGCGGCGCAAATCATGGAAGGTCTGCCCAAACGTTTCAAATCTGAAAAGGCCGCACAGTATGAGGGCGTTTTTCATTTCGACCTCCAAGGCGAGGGCGGCGGGCAGTTTACGGTAGTGCTCAGCAAGGGTGATTGCCGGGTAGAAAGTGGTCTCCACGGCAGCCCCAACTGTGTGCTCCAAACCGAGGCCGGGGTGTATGTAGCCGTAGAAACCGGACAGATAAACGCGCAAGAGGCGTTTATGAGTGGCAAAATTAAGGCTTCCAACCCGATGGAAATGATGACTTTTGGAGGGCTGTTCAAAAAACTATAGGCCGCAAACAGGGTGAGGTAGGAGAGCGTCAATGAAGCACTATGGCTCGCCTGCTTCGCCTTTAGCGCAAAAATCGGCATTTATTCTGGGCGGGCAAAAAGGTCTCTATCCGCAGGAAAATCCCTGATAGTTTGAAGCCCCCTCCGCATGATGCCTTGCAAGTCATACACAAAGAATGGCCCCCGCCAAGGGCCTGTGTTGGTGATGATAGCCCAACTGATACCATTGGGCAGACGACAAACGACGGCAGAAGTGCTGGCTAGACTTCCGGTGCGCACCCACTGTTCGGGGGCACATTGTTTCCAGCCAAGATAAATCCGCTGGGTAGTATCGCGTGGCGTTACCATCCGCTCAATAGAGGCTGGAGAAAGAATCTTGGTTCTTGGGTTTTGAGGGTCTATGGCCGCTACTAGGCGCAGCAGGTCTGCCGGTGTAGTTACCCACCCACCAGCAGGCAGAAGCGCCTCCATGTAGGTTCCTTCATACACCCGAGAGGCCGAGTCACCGGTGCCATAAACCGATAGACGCTTAGGAGCGCCTACTTGTTCGTAATAGTAGGTTTCGAGCGGGTGGAGTTGCTCGGCGCGTGTTTTGCCGGCGTGTGTTTGAGCAGCGCCAATAGGTTTGAGCACTGCTTTTTGTACAAAATCATCGTAAGACATTCCACTGACTTTGGCCACTATTTCGCCCAAAAGCGAGTACCCAAAGTTGGAGTAATCATAAAAAGCACCGGGAGCGGCAACGAGTTTCTCACCCAACATGAAGCATATAGTCGTCTCGAAATCTGCCGGAGGCGGTACTCCCATTGCCTGGGCTACTTCGAGGTTTTTGAACATAGGGTCGGAGCGAAAGCGGTTGCGCCAGCCACCAGTGTGCTCCAACAGGTGTACGACCTCCAAGTCATAGATACGCTCATCGGCAATGGCTGTTTGGTATTTGAGGTCATTTAGGATTCCGTCTTTCCCAAAAACCTTGGTATCGAGTGTGATTTGCTGCTGTTCTACTAGTTTCATCACGGCTACTGCTGTGATGAGCTTGGATACACTGGCCACCCTGAGGCGGTGGTATGGCTCCATCGCCAGCTTTGCGAGACTATCAGCATAGCCAAAGCCTTGGGCATAAACCAAGCGCCCGTCTTTCATTACGGCGACCGAAAGACCAGCGAGCTGATTTTGTTGGGTAAATTGCGCCAACATCCGCGTCATTTGTTTGAATTCGGGATGTGCGCCCTGTGTATTGTGTAAGAGGGTATGTTTGAGGATAATGCCCAAGTGCTCAGGAGCATTTTCAGCTATTTGATATTGTGGAGGGCGCTCCGCCGAAGCCCCTGTTTGGCAAGACCAACAGCTTAGACACAACAAAAGCACGAAAAGTAAGGGTAAACGAGGCATAAATCTGGGGAGATAGTGCACGCAAAGCTAAGAAAAAATGTGCTAAGTATATCGGAGCATGGGTTTTTGGCAGGACTTGCTGCCCGCAAACTACTGATATCACTTAGGGTGCTTCGAGGATGGGTGTATAATTAAGGCACTCAAAAACCGATGCACTCGATTGCTGTGGAATATTTTACTGCCGAAGCCCCAGCCAAGACACAAGAATATCATACCACTGGATATTTTCTGATTTGGCTTTGATTCAATAAGCCGCTTAACCACATAGGGGCTTTCGAAAAATTTGCAAAGCCCTCAACATTTGCGCTCCATCGCGCTTAAGTGTATGTCGAGAGCTTGGAGGGCAGGAGCACAACAACGACGAAAACCAAAAATATCCAGTAGCGAGCAAGATTTTCGTATCTTTGTTGGATAAGCGATTATTCCTGATTCATACTCCTGACCAATGAGCACACTCAAACAAACCGTTCATACACTAGCCCGCCAACTCCGCGACACCTTAATACAAGACCGCCGCCACCTCCACGCCCACCCAGAGCTGTCTTTTGAAGAGCACGAAACGATGCGCTTTGTGGCTGAGCGCCTACAAGCCGCCGGTATCGAAGCGCACGCAGGCATAGCAGACACTGGCTTGGTAGCCTATATCAAAGGGCGTAACCCCGAGAGCCGTACGGTAGCCCTACGCGCCGATATGGATGCGCTGCCGATAGTAGAGCAGAATGATGTCCCCTACAAGTCTACCCACGAAGGGGTGATGCACGCCTGTGGCCACGACGTACATACGGCCTCGCTCTTGGGTGCAGCGCGTATCCTGAACCAAGTAAAAAATGAGTTTGAGGGAACAGTCAAGCTTATTTTCCAACCCGGAGAAGAAAAGTTTCCCGGAGGAGCCTCGCTGATGATTAAAGAAGGGGTACTGCAGGCCCAACACCAAACCCCCGCACCACATAGCATCGTAGGCCAACACGTCATGCCGCTGATTCCGGTAGGAAAGGTAGGCTTCAGAGAGGGGATGTATATGGCCAGCACGGACGAGATTTACCTGACTGTGCGCGGCAAAGGAGGCCACGGAGCTATGCCCGAAATGTGTATAGACCCAGTCCTGATTACAGCACACCTCATCACCGCCCTACAGCAAATTATCAGTCGCAATAGCAACCCTAAAATGCCCTCTGTATTGAGCTTCGGTAAGGTCATTGCCCAAGGAGCCACCAATGTCATCCCCAATGAGGTACACATCGAGGGCACTTTCCGTACCTATGACGAGACTTGGCGCTATGAAGCACACCGACGTATCCGACAGATGGTCGAGGGCATCGCTGCGTCGATGGGGGGGGAAGCACTGCTTGACATCAAGGTGGGCTATCCACATCTCAAAAACCATCCTGAGCTGACACGCCGCGCCCGTGCTGCTGCTGTTGGGTATCTGGGAGAAGAAAACGTCGTAGACCTCGACCTATGGTTGGCAGGAGAAGACTTCGCG